>CAINGK010000020.1 GCA_903848465.1 uncultured Verrucomicrobiota bacterium | reverse complement strand
TCCCTCCTGCGCCTCGTCTCCGCCCTGCTCTGCGAGCAAAGCGATGAGTGGAGCACCGGCAAAATTTACCTCAACATGAACTCCGCTGAACCATCCCAAACCTGATCGCCACTTTTACAGAATAAAATTTGCGCCGCCCCATGTTGCATGTATAGGGCGTGCAACTTGCAACATTTCCCGTTTTTAGGCTGCGGAGAGTGCAATTCTTGGCAAGTGATGACATCCGTGAGAATCTGAGCGCAGCACGGCGCAGTCAGACGGCTCGTAGGGGTGAAAAAGTGGCAACATTTGGGCATGTGAAAATGTTGCCATGGTATCTGCTGGTAGAGGGGCAGAAGTGCCTGGAAATGGCATTGTTCCACAAGGAAAGAGGCTCCTCTGGCGGCTCTCTTGAAAATGAGCTGAACATTTGCTTGGGCGCATTCAGGGTGTGAGTAGCTTGCTGCATGCAGCGCGAGCGATTCAGCAACCCATGGCCTCATGACGTGAATGGAGTGCTGGATATACTGCGCTGGAAGCTGGGCCTCTCGCCCCAAGAACATGCGCTGATTCCCGATGCGGGAAACGAGCCGGCGGCTTGGCTGCGACTGGGGGCGGATGAGCTGGCGCAAACGCCGGAGGCCGGATGGCGTGTCACCTGGCTGGGGCACGCTTCATTCCTGGCGCAGGGTGCCGGTTTGAACCTTTTGATTGACCCCGTTTTTGCCGATTATTGTTCGCCCATTCCTGTGCGGCCATTGCGTCGCAAGGTGCCGCCACCCTGCGGGATTGCGGATCTGCCGCGCATTGATGCGGTGCTGCTCACGCACGGTCACTACGATCATCTCGACCTGGGCACGCTGAGAGCGCTGGGGGACAAGCCGCAGATCGTCATTGCGGAGGGGCATGCGGCGTGGCTGGCCCAGAAGCTCTCGCGACCCGTGCAGGAGTTGCGCTGGGGGCAGTCCCTTTCATTGAGTGATGAGGTGAAGCTGACGGCGACTCCGGCGCAGCACTTCACCGCGAGAACGCCATTTGATCGTAACCTGGCGCACTGGTGCGGTTGGCTGATTGAGGGGGCGGGCTGCAAGCTCTGGCATGTGGGTGACAGCGCCTATTGCCCGGCGTTTCGCGAGCTGGGACAAGCGTATGGCCCGATTGATTTTGCGATGATCCCGATTGGGGCGTACCAGCCACGGAGCATCATGAAATCCATTCACATGAATCCAGAGGAGGCGGTGCAGGCTTTTGCAGATGCCCGGTGTGTGCGGGCGGCGGGCATGCACTGGGGCACCTTTGCTTTGACCGATGAGCCGATGCAGGAGCCGGTGATCAGGCTGCGGCAGGAGATGGAGAGAAGCGGTTTGCCCTTGGACGCATTCACTGCGCAAGCGGTTGGATACGCATGGAGGGTCCTTCCCCACCAATCAGCAGCCTGACGAAATCACCCAGGAAAACTCGAACTGATCATTTGAGAAAATTGTCCACCGGCTCTGATTCGGGGGTCCAGTAGGTGATGGATTGAATGAGGCCGGAGGACAGCTTGAGCACGGTGACTTTGCCTTCTTGCTGCGGAAATTTGGCGATCAAGTTGGCGTCATCGCCGAGGATGATCCGGTGCGCGTAGCGCTTCATCTTGGGGATCGCGAAGAATCGACCAATGCCAGGCATGCCGTGGATGTTGGCGACATAGACGGCTTTTTTGGCTGGGAGATGATCTTTCCCCAAGGCATTGAGCACCGCGTTGGCTTTCTTGCCCGTTGTCATGTCATGGCTGATGAGGATAAAGCGTGTCTCAGCGGGCTGAAAGGTGAAGGGGGTGCCATGCTGATCTGCGGCGGTGAATGCCTGCACCGTTTGGCCTGACTCGTAGGGTTGGGCGATGGCGGAAATCGTACTGCAAAACGAAACGGTGAGGAACACCGACAAGAGAGTCATGAGATTCGTTTTCATCAGGTGATCGTAGGGGGATTTGTGTTTAAGCGGGTGACGGGGTGCCTGGTACACCAGTAAAACGTAGGAAATGACAGAGCGGCTTACGCATTCGCACGCAGCCAGGCAAAGCTGCGTTCGGCTTCGCCTTTCTGGTAGGCGATCTCGGCGTCTTTCTTGTCGGGGCCGTCGGGAGCTTTGAAGCTGTCGATCTTGTGGCCGCGTTTGGCCATGTCGAGCCAGGCTTTGAACATGGGGGTGTCGCGGTGGTTGGGGAAGATGTTCCAGAACTCATCTTTCTTCCAGGAGAAGGGACGGGCGAAGCCGGAGATGGTCTCGACCTGCAGCGGCACGCCGGGGGCGAGCTCCGCAAAGCGTTTGGCGTAGGCTTTGTAATCCACGAGGCCTTCACCGACGGCGGTCCATTGCACGACGGCGCCGTTTTCATCCTCCCAGAGCATGCTGTCGCGCACGCTGCTGCAAATGGTGAGCGGCCCGAGGACTTCGAGATGCAGCAGAGGTTCTTCCAGCGCCCAGACGGCGTTGCCGGGATCAATGTTGGCTCCCACGAAGCCTTTGCCAGCAGCTTCAATGAGCTCTTTCAGTTCGTGGGACTGCATGTCGCCAGCGTGATTCTCGACGGCGATCTTGATGCCTTCACCTTCGGCTTTGGACTGGCAGGCCTTGATGGTTTTAACGATTTCTTCGATGTGCTTCTGAATACCGCCGTCACTGCTGCGATCTTTTTGATTGCCGAGGTAGCAGCGTGCGATGGGTGAGCCGAGCGTTTTGGCGATGCGGATGGTGAGGCTGAGATGCTCCTCCGGTGTGCCGTAGATGTCCTTCCAGGTGTTGGAGGTTTTGCAGACGCTGCCAGTGCCGACGTAGAGTTTCAGTCCAGCACGATCTGCCTGCTCCTTGAGGCTTTTCAGATAACCTTCCTCGAAGTTCTCAAACACATGCAGTTCGGAGATGAACATGGTGTCGAGCTTCAACGAAGCGGCGTAGTCAATGAACTGCGCCGCCTTCCAGCCGGTGGCGCGCACCGCGAAGTGATCGAGACCGAGGGCGAGTTTGGAACCCGTGGCAGCCTGGGAAAGCGAGGCTGTGGCGGCGGCGGCGAGAGATTGCGCGAGGAAGGTGCGGCGGTTCATGCCGCGCATGCTAGCGGAGTCGCATGGTCTGTCGATAACGAATCAGCGGATGATCAGTTTCACCGCACCCTGGCCCTGGCGATCATCGGCAGAGGAAACGAGGATCTGGGCGAGGTGATGGCCGCTGCGCCATGGGGCACCATTGATGGGCTTGACCTGAAGCAGGTAGGCACCGGTGCCGACGTTGCGGAAAGAGGTGATGTTGTTGCTAAAGGGAGCCTGTTGTCCGGGCACTTCGAAATACTCCATCAGGGTGAAGTGATCTTTGGTCAGATCGGTGACCGGCCAGCCGCTGCTGCTGACAAGGACCAGGATGTTGGCGGGATGTGAGTTGCCATTGGCGGCGGCACCTGCCGAGGACTGAGCGGCGATGGTCAGGGCTGTGCCTCCTCCCGCAGCGTTTTTCATGACGACCTTGGCGGCAGGTGCAGGGGATGGCGCAGGCGCTTCAAACACTGGTTTCAACACGGGCGCAGGCTCGGCCTTTTTGGCGGGTGCCGCTGGCGCTGGTTTGGCAGCGGCCTTGGGTTTCACTGCCACCGGTTTCTTTTTGGCTGGAGCAACTGGTTTCGCCAGCGGCTTCTTTTTCGCTATGGCAGACTTCGGGGAAACGGTAGGCTTTTTAGCAGGTGCCTTCTTGGATGCGGTTTTTTTGGCCATAGTGGTTGATGGGTCGGAATTGTTTCAATTTCCGCGAGTCTAGCAATACTTCGTGCTCTCTGTCGAGATTCCTCTTGGGATAGCGACGTATTTATTCAACTCCCAGATGCAGTAAAAGGCCGCATTAAGGGCGTCAGAGCCGTCCTCAGTGGATGAAAAGAGAGATCGGTGGGTGTCGCTGAGTGATGATCTACCGCATTCAGTTTGTGGGTATCTCTAAAACCTGTGGTTGCTCGAATGAACAGTATTCCCATCATTCTATAACAAGGTGTAAATTCTGAAAATAGAAGATTGCCAACAATGCACTCTCTAGATTATAAGGACTGGTTAGAATTTTATATTTACGGCCTTTCTGTCACGCTTCGCATGTGCGGCAGCTCTGCAAATCCGTTTTGTTTATGAACGCGCACCCCACCATTGGACTTCCTTTGTCGCGCCCCTCCCTTCGGTCATTCCGAAGGGAGCCTTCATTCGTGGAACAATTGTTTGTGGGATTTTCCAGACTGATTGGATTTTCTCAAGTGGGAGGCTGGGCTTGGTTCGGTGCCACAGATGCCACGGATGATCTCATGCCCTGGGGGCGTGGCACTTTGGTGACACGGCAAGGTGCTGGCGGCGGGGGGGATGCGCCCGAACCTGCTCCACCTGAAGCAGTTACGCGAAATCTGCCTTTTTATCATGCACCCGTGCTGTTGGCGGAAGTCCTTGATTTGCTGCAGCCTGCCCCTGGCAAGCTTATTTTCGACGGCACGCTGGGTGGTGGCGGACATTCCGAGGCCTTGCTTCAGCATGGTGCCCGGGTGGTGGCGATGGATCAGGATCTGAATGCCCTGAAACATGCCACCGAACGCTTGAAGCCTTATGCCGCGCAGTTCTGTGCTTTGCGTGGCAACTTCCGCAACTTTCCCCAGATCGTGGAAGAAACCGGCGTCTCAGGGTTTGACGGCATGCTGGTCGATATTGGTGTGTCGAGCCATCAGCTCGATGATGCCGCGCGCGGCTTCTCATTCATGCGGGATGGCCCCCTTGATTTGCGCATGGACACGGAGTCTCCACGCACTGCCGCAGACCTCGTGAATACCGAAGATGAGGCGGAACTCATGCGCCTCTTCTTTGATTACGGCGAGGAGCCGAATGCGCGCCGCATTGCGCGGGCGATCGTCAAAGCGCGCACCGCGAAACCCATCCGCACGACATTCCAACTCGCCGACATCGTTTCCGCCGCAGCACCGAAGCGCGGCAAGCGCCACCCGGCCACGCTGGTATTTCAGGCATTGCGCATCGCCGTGAACGATGAGCTTGCCGCACTGCACGATTTCCTAGCCGCGGCACCACGCTGGTTGAAACCCGGCGGCAGGCTGGCGGTCATCTCCTTTCACTCGTTGGAAGATCGCATCGTCAAACAAACGCTGCAGCACCTTGCCGCGCCATTCATCGACCGTCCGGAATGGCCTGAAGCCCGCAAAAACCCAGACTGCGTGCTGAAACTCATCACGCGCAAGCCCGTCCAGGCCACGGCGCAAGAGATCGAACTGAACCCTCGTGCGCGCAGCGCGGTGCTGCGTGTCGCCGAACGACTCCCAGCATGAACCCACGCCCGCGCAATCGTTACCGCAACAGTCTCGGCCTGTCCACGATCACGGCCATTTTGATTGTCGTCGCCTCCCTTGCGCTCGTCGGCCTCGGCATCGTCGTGAACAAGAACCGGGTGCGCGCACTGGGCGAAGAGCAGCGCAAGGTCGAAGCTGAAATGCGCCTGCTGAATGCCGAAATTCTCGCCCTGAACAACCGCATTGAAACGATGCTCACTCGTGACCGTGTGCAGCCGCGCCTCACCAGTTCAGGTACCCTGCTGCGCCCGATCACGAAGCACAGCATTCTCTTTCTCAAACCCTTGCCTGCGCAGCCGACGAAAGCGGCTGCACCGGCTGCGGACCCATCTGTCGCTCAAAACATGCCCAAGGCCCCGTGAGTCAACCCCTGCCCAATCAAGTTCAGCTCCGCCGAGATCGCCCGGTGTGCCGCCGCATGCTGCTGCTGTTGTTTGTGCTGTTGGCGGGCTTTTCCCTGGTGACGTGGCGTCTTGCCGTCATCCAAATCAAGGAATCACCACGCCTTGCGGCCCTGGCGGCGCGGAAATATCAGCGTCACGTTGACCTGCCCGCGCATCGTGGAGCCATCAAGGATCTGAGTGGTGAATACCTCGCGCATGATGAAGAAGTGCGGGAGCTCTACACGGACCGTACGCACCTGCGTGAGGTGATCACGGTGCGGCATCACTTGGCCGCCATTCGTGGTGTGAAAGCCGTTGATCTGCGTGAACAGCTCGGTGAGGCAGCGACCCTGGCTGCTTACCATGACCACGTTGTCAAGGTGCTGGCTGGCATTCTGCCCCTGCCCGAACGGGAAATCCGCAGCCAGATTGCCTCGGACAAACCGGAAATCGTTCTGGCGAAACAGGTGGATGAAGACACCGCGAAGCAATGGAAAACTCTGTTCAACGAGAAACACATTTTCGGCCTCTACATGCGCCCAACGGTAGCACGCCGCTTCCCCGCTCAGGATCGCCTCTCGTTGGTGCTTGGCTACACCGACACCAGCAACAACGGCCGTTTCGGAGTCGAAAATTTCATGAATGCCAAGCTCACCGGCATTCCAGGTGAGCAGTTGATCGAGCGTGACAAGTCCGGCCACGAACTCCCCTCCTACCGCAGTCAGGTCACCGAGCCGCAACATGGCAGCGACGTACACCTCACCATCGACATGCAGTTGCAGGACAACGTGGAGGCCATCTGTGAGCGGGCCTGGAAGGCCAACAAAGCGCGCCGTGTGGTCATCGTCGTTACGGAACCCGCCACCGGCACCGTGCTTGCCATGGCAGCGCGTCCTCACCGTGATGTAAACAACCCCGATGAAAGCACCTGGACCAACCACGTCATAGCGGCACCCTACGAACCGGGCTCCATCTTCAAGGTGGTCACCCTGGCGGCGGCGCTGGACAACCGCAAAGTCACCCCAGGAGATATGATCGACTGCGGCAACATGCATTACGAAGACCCGGTGCGTAAGGTGAAACTCAGTGACGACGAGTCTCTGGGCATGCAGACGGTCAAGGGCGTGCTGGTTCATTCCAGCAACATCGGCATGTACAAAATCAGCAAACGTGTTGGACAGGACATGATGCTCGACTATGCCACAAGGTTTGGATTCGGTTCGCGCACTGGCATCGGCCTAGTCGGCGAAGAAGCCGGCCGTCTCAACACCGGCAAATGGAGCAACACCACCTATTCACGCATGCCAATCGGATATGAAGTCAACGTCACCCCCCTGCAAATGTGCATGGCCTATGGAGCCATTGCCAACGGCGGCGTGCTTATGAAGCCACGCCTCATCGACCGCACGGTGAAACCCAATGGAGAGACCGAAATCATGCCGCCGCAGCCGGTGTGGCAGGCGTGTTCTGCCAAAACCGCCGCCACTCTGCGCGATTTCCTCGAAGGAGTCGTGGTCGAAGGCACCGGCAAACGTGCCGCACTGCCTGAAGTTCGTGTCGGCGGCAAAACCGGCACCACCCGGCGTTACGATCCTGAAAAGAAGCGCTACGTGGATGGCACTTACCTCACTTCCTTTGTGGGCATGGCCCCCATCGACAATCCCAAGCTGGTCTGTCTCGTCATGCTCGATGATCCGAAAGCCGAAAGCGCTGCCATGGTGCGCGGGGGTCGCATCGCCGCCCCCATTTTTGCCGAGGTGGTGCGCGAGACGCTCGATCACCTGGCCATTCGCAACGAACGCCCGATCAAAGTGGCAGCGAAAGGAGGAGCGCAATGAACCTGCGTGACCTCATCCCAAATCTCGACAAGCCCGCCGTTTCCGGCAGCCTCGATACGGAAATCACCGGGCTGGCTTACGATTCGCGCAAAATCGGCCCCGGCATCGCTTTCGTCGCCATTCGTGGCACCCATGCCGATGGCCACGCCTTCATCGGCAAGGCGATCGAACTCGGTGCCGCAGCGATCATCGCCGAGCAAGCACCGGCGGATGACTGCACCGTGCCCTGGGTGCATGTGCGCCACTCGCGCATCGCGCTCGCCCAGGCCGCTGCCGCGTTGAACGGTCATCCGGCCAAAGGACTCACCATTGCCGGCGTCACTGGCACCAATGGCAAGACCACCACGGCCTTTTTGCTGCATCACCTGTTCAATGCCGCGCAGATGCGCAGCGGCCTGCTGGGCACCGTGTTTTACGACCTCGGTGACGGCGAGCACATGCCCGCCACGCACACCACGCCTGAGTCACTCGAAATTCAGGGCCTGCTCGCCAGCATGCGTGACAACGGCTGCCGCGCCTGCGCCATGGAGGTGTCCTCCCACGCGCTGGACCAGGACCGCATCTATGGCCTGCCGTTTGCCACCGCCATTTTCACCAACCTCACCCAGGACCATCTCGACTACCATGGCACGATGGAGAAGTACTTTGAGGCCAAAGTTCGGTTGTTTCAAATCACCGCCGACTCATCGCCGCGCTCGCTCTTGGTCATCAATGGTGACGACTCCTGGGGGCGCAAACTTGTGCAGCGTTTCGAGCACACCGGCCGCGTCGTTCGTTTCGGCTTTGGTGTCGGTTGTGAGTATCGCGCCATCAACGTTCGTTACGACCTCACCGGCACCACGTTTGAGCTTGAAGCGAAAGGCCGCAGCTTCCTGGTGCGCCTGCCGCTCATTGGCGACTTCAATGTCTATAACGCCCTGGGTGCGCTCGCTGCCACGCAGGGGGTCGGATTGAACCTGCGCGAAGCCATCAAAAATCTGCAAAATGCGCCGCAGGTCCCAGGACGCATGGAACGGGTGTCCGACAACTCACGCTTCCAGGTCTTCGTCGATTACGCGCACACGCCAGACGGTCTGGAGAATGCGCTACGCACTGCACGAGCACTGCGCCCACGCAGGCTTATCACCGTGTTTGGTTGCGGTGGGGACCGGGATCGCACCAAGCGCCCGAAGATGGCGGCTGCGGCGGAAGCCGGCAGCGACATCTGCGTGCTCACTTCCGACAACCCGCGCACCGAAGACCCGCAGCAGATTTTGAACGACGCCAAGGCGGGCTTCACCCGCCCGCAAAAGCACGCCATCATCATGGATCGCCGTGAGGCCATCCAGACCGCGCTGCAAAATGCCTGGGAAGGTGATCTGGTGCTGATTGCCGGCAAGGGACACGAGGACTATCAAGACATTCAGGGCCAAAAACATCCATTCGATGATCGCAAAATCGCCCGCCAACTTCTCCACCATCTCAAGGCTGACCGTGCTGCCGAGCGCGAAGAAAAAGCCGCTGAACGCGAAGCCATGCGCGGCGGCTTTGACCGCCCAGACCGATTTGATCGATGATTCCTGTTTCACTCCAGACTCTGGCCCAGTTCGCCGCAGGCACACTGCGTGGCGATGGCACGTGCCTGGTGACGAACGTGAACACCGACTCGCGTAAAATCACCGCAGGTGAGGTGTTCGTGGCGCTGGTGGGCGACAAGTTTGACGCGCATGATTTCATCCCGCAGGTGGCCGCCTCAGGCGCGGCGGCAGTCGTCGTCAGCAGGATCAATCCGGCCTGGGGCACGCTGCCATGCGCTGTGATCGAAGTGGGCGATACCTTGTTGGCGCTGCAACACATGGCGCGTGGTTATCGTGAAAAGCATTCACCGCTGATCATCGGCCTGACCGGTAGCAATGGTAAAACATCGACCAAGGACCTCACGGCGGTCATCATGGCGCGCAAATGCCAGACACGCGCCACGGTGGGCAATCTGAACAATCACATCGGCCTACCGCTGACTCTGCTCGCGCTGCGCGAAGGGGATCAGTGCTGCGTGGCCGAGATGGGCATGAATCATGCCGGGGAAATCAAGGTGCTCACGGACATCGCCAAGCCGGATGCAGGTATCATCACCAACGTCGGTATGGCCCACATTGAGTACCTGGGCACGCAGGATGCGATTGCCTGGGAAAAAGGCACGCTGGCGGCGAATGTGCGTGCTGGTGGCGTGGTGGTCCTGAATGCCAATGACCCTTACAGCGAGCTCATCGCTCGCCACTGCCAGGCCAGTGTCTCGACAGCGGGTGTCGGCTGCGGTGATGTAGCCGCTTCCAATTTGCGTGCGGATGCGACCGGAACGACCTTCACGCTCGACTTCGGTGGCGAGAAAGTTGAAACGCGGCTCCCGATTCTTGGCGAGCACATGGTCGGCAATGCCGCGCTGGCTGCCTGCATGGGCTGGCGGCAGGGCATCGCACCTGCCGAGATCGCGGATGCTCTGAATCAGGCCAAGCTCACCGGTGGGCGCGTGGAACCCAAGGTCGTCAATGGCATTCAGTTCATCGATGATTCCTACAACGCGAACCCGGACAGCATGATCGCAGGCCTGCGCACGCTCAGCACGCTGGGGGATGCCGGGAGCCGTCGTGTGGCGGTGCTGGGCCGCATGGGTGAGCTGGGGCCGATTGCAGAAACGGAACATCGCCGCGTCGGCGAGTTCGCGGGTTCGCTTAAACTTGACGCCGTGTTCAGTGTTGGCGGCAGCGAAGCTGCGTGGATCACCGAGGCTTCGAAGGCCGTGTCATCCGAACATTTTCCCGACCATGCCACCTGTGCCGCACGTCTGCGGGAGTGGTTGCGCGTGGGGGACGTGGTGCTGCTCAAAGGCAGCCGCTCCGCGCGTATGGAACAGATTCTCACGCATTTTTCCGCCTCATGATGTACTGGCTTTACGAACTCAGGGAATGGCTCTTCGCTCATCAATGGATCAGCGATGACGCAGCCCTGTACAAGGTGCTCAACCTCTTCAAATACCACACGTTCCGTGCCGGTGGCGCTGCCGTCACAGCGTTCGCGCTTTCGCTGATGTATGGTGACAAGCTCATCCGCAAACTGATCTCATTGAAAATCGGCCAGCCGATCCGCACCGCCGAGGAAGTACACAAGCTGCATGAACTGCACGGCAAGAAGGCCGGTACACCGACCATGGGCGGCATTCTCATTCTCTCGGCCATTGTAATATCGACGCTGCTGTGGGCCAAGTGGGACAACATCATGGTGTGGACGGTCCTGTTCACCACCATCGGTCTCGGCGCGCTGGGCTTCCGTGATGACTACCTGAAGATCAGCAAGAAAAACTCCAAAGGCGTCAGAGCCCGCACCAAGCTCATCTGGCAGACCTCGGTGGCGGTGGTGGCGGGGCTGCTGTTTGCCTATGCGGTGCCGGGAGAAAACGGCATCACGCTGCGCGCGCTTTACATTCCGTTCGTAAAAGATGCAGTGGTCTCGGACATGCACATTTTTGCGGTCGCGTTGTTTGCCATCATCATCGTGGGTGCCTCGAATGCGGTGAACCTCACCGACGGGCTGGATGGTCTCGCCACTGGCTGCTCGATCACCACCGCGCTGGCCTATGCCGCGTTTGGCTACATCTGCGGCAACGCGAAGTACTCCGATTACCTTGGCGTCGCACACAACAGTCTCGCGAATGAACTGCCCATCGTGGCGATGGCCATGGCCGGTGCCTGCCTCGGCTTCCTCTGGTTCAATGCGCATCCGGCCAAGATGTTCATGGGAGACACGGGTTCGCTGGCGCTGGGCGGCTGCATTGCGGCGCTGGCCATTGGCTGCAAGCAGGAGATCGTACTCGCCCTCGTCGGCGGCGTGTTTGTGATGGAGGCCATGAGCGTCATTCTTCAGGTCTGGAGCTTCAAGAAGCGCGGCAAGCGCATCTTCCGCATGGCTCCGATCCATCATCATTTCGAACTCGGCGGCTGGCACGAAAACCAGGTCATCGTGCGCTTCTGGGTGCTCTCCCTGCTCTTCGCCTTGCTCGGTCTTGCCACGCTCAAACTTCGTTAATTCATGCGTTTCGCCTCACAACACTTCGCCATTCTCGGTGCTGGACGCAGCGGCCTCGGTGCCGCGCGTCTGGCGCGTCTGCATGGTGCGGAAGTGACGATTTTTGATGAGGGAGACAAGGCAAAGCCGGTGGAAGATTTTAAGTGTGTACTTGGCCAGTCGGCGCGTGATTTTGCCGTCAAGCCCGGCGAGTTCCAGCAGGTCATCATCAGCCCTGGGCTGGATGAACACTGGCCTTTGCCGAAAAAATTCACGGACGCCGGGGTGCCGCTGGTCGGCGAGACTGAGTTTGCCTTCCATCTGACCGACATGCCGATGGCAGCCATCACCGGCACGAACGGCAAGAGCACCTGCACCGAGTTGATTGCGACGCTATTCAACGGCTGCGGCATGAAATCACTGCCCTGCGGCAATCACGGCGTGTCTTTGAGCGAGGTCGTCGCCAGCGGCGTTCGTTATGATGTGCTCGCGCTGGAGATCAGCAGCTTTCAGCTCGAAACGATCCGCGACTTCCGCGCGCGGGCCAGCCTGTGGCTCAACTTTGCGCCGGATCATCTGGATCGTTATCCGGACATGGATTCGTACTATGCCGCAAAGGCTCGTGTTTTTGAAAACGTCACGGCTGACGACGTGGCCATTGTGCGCGCGGGTGAGAGTGTGTCTTCGGGCGCGGCGCAACGCTGGACCTTTTCCGCCTATGGGGCGGAGGCAGGTTACACCTACAGCGCTGGCAGCTTTTATTATCTTGGCGAGGAAATCGGCAGCGCCAGCGGGTTGAAACTGCGTGGCAAACACAACATGGAAAACGTGCTCGCCGCGCTGATGACCGGCCGCGTCTTTGGCCTGCAGTTCTCCAGCATGCTGAAGGCGATGGAAAGCTATGAGCCGCCACGGCACCGCTGCGAGTTGGTGCGCACCCTGCGTGACCGCGAATACATCAATGACTCCAAGGCGACTAATCTGCATGCGTTGGAAGCCTGTCTTCGCTCGCAGGAGCGCCCGATCGTGCTGATCGCCGGTGGCAAGGACAAGGAACTCTACTACACACCGCTGCGCGCTGAATTGAATGGTCAGGTGCGCGCCATGGTGCTCATCGGCGAGATCGCGCCGCAGTTGCAGCGCACGTTTGGCGATCTGCTGCCCTGCCAGTGCGCCAACGACATGGCGGACGCTGTGCGCCTGGCCACTGAAGTTTCGCAGGCGGGTGATGCAGTCATCCTCAGCCCCGGCACCTCCTCCTTTGACATGTACACCGGCTATGCTCAGCGCGGCGACGTGTTTCGTGACGCCGTAAATGCGTTGAATTGAATTTAAACACACTGAATCCCGACAATCCTAGTCCCAAGGTCCTATGAAGATGAAACCCAAACCCAAAGAAACCAAGCTGCTGCTCAACCTGATGGATGGTGAGCGGCATCGCCACCGTGTGGCGCTCGTGACGGAAGAGGGTGAGTGGAACCAGCATGAGCCGAACTCCGGCATGGCGCGCATGTTCGTCGTCATGCTGCTGATCCACGTCGTCCTCATCGGCGGCATCATCATCTATGATTTTATGGGTGATGACGAAAAGCCGCAGCAGACTTTGACGCAGGCGACGCGCGCCGCTAGCAGCGGCATCGGGTTGCCAGTGGCCGCACCCGCAGTCGTCAACGCCCAGGCGCAGGCAGCGGCTGACACCCAGCAGTTTGACAACTATGAGATGCATTCGGGGGACTCGATCAAGTCCATCGCGGCCAAATTTGGCACCACTGAAGCGGAGATCACCCGGTTGAACATGATCGACAAAGGCATGCAGATCGGACCTCGGACGATGCTGCGCGTGCCCAAACAGGCCGTGCCGAATGCGATCCCGGTAAACCCTCAGACACTGGAGCCAATGAAAGTCGCCGAAGAGGTGCCGAAGGCCATTCCCGTGATCCGCGACCACCCGCCGTCCACCAAAGTCCCCAGCGAGGCCGTGAAGCCTGCTGAAGCGCCTGCAAGCCTGTCCGCCGCCACCATGACGCCGATTTCCTTGCTGACGCCTCACGAAGCCCCGCCCGCGACATCCTCACTGGTGGCTGCTGCGGACACCCCAGCCACCGCACCCGCACCGCTTGCCAGCACCGCCGCGCTGCCTCCCCCTACCAAACCGAATGCGGTGGCGTTGCTGGAAGAAAACGCCCCCAAAGCAGAAAAGAGCAAGCCTGCCGCCAAAGCGGAAGCCAAGCCGCTGGTGAGGCCCAATCCCGTGCCGCCGCCCACGCAAATGCTGAAAAAAATCGCCGACGCGCCGCCGACGGCGAAGAAGGAGAAGGCCGAGCCGACCAAAAAAACAGCTTCCGATGCTCCGCCCAAAACTGCGGCGAAATCATCTACTGCCCGCACCCACACGCTTAAGTCAGGCGAAACGCTCTTCCGCCTCTCGGCTAAATACGGTGTCACAGTGGCCGCCATTCAGAAGGCAAACAACATCAAGAACCCCAACTCGATGCGCGATGGGATGAAACTGGCGATCCCGGCGAAGTAAATTCTCGTTTCTGGCTCCATGGCCAAATATTCCATCATCCTGTTCATTCTTGCAGCGTTGTCGCTGATCGCGCTGGGCGTCACCATGCTCGCCAGCACGACGTTTCAGGTCGCACAGGAGGGCGGGGAAGATTATGTCACCTTGTGGCGGCAACTGGGCTGGCTGGGAGTGGCCACCGTGCTTTGCGTGATCATGGCCGTCGTGGATTACAACGTCTGGATGCGCTGGCGCTGGTACATTCTGATCGCTGCCGCCGTGCTGCTGGCCCTGTGTTACGTTCCGATGATCGGCGTGAAAATCAACGGTTCGAGGCGCTGGATCGGCCTACAGGCCTTTGGTGTGGGTGGGTTTCGTCTGCAGCCGTCCGAATTTGCGAAGATCGCCCTGGTCATCGCCCTGGCAGGTTGGTTTGGGACGCACCAGGCGCTGACGCGTACCTTTTGGCGTGGTTTTGTGCAACCTGGCTTGATCCTGCTGGGTGTCGTGGCCCTGATCGGCTGTGAATTTGACCTCGGCAGCGCCTTGCTGGCTTCCTCCGTGGGCCTCGGCGTGATGTTTGTGGCAGGCAGCAAGATGCGCTATCTGGCGATCATTGTCGTCCTCTGCGGCGGTGGTCTCGCGGCGGGCATCAAGTTCCTGCCGAATCGGTTTGAGCGCATCATGGTCACTTTTGACCTCGAAAACCACAAGGAGGACCTCGGTTTGCAGCAGTGGGTGTCCAAGCTGGCGTTTGGCTCCGGCGGGCTGGAAGGCCGCGGCCTGGGAGAGGGGCGCATGAAGCTCTCCTACCTGCCCGAAGCCCATACGGACTTCATTTTTCCGATGGTCGGGGAGGAACTGGGCCTGCGTGGGACGGCGGCCGTGGTCCTGGCGTTTGCGGTGCTGGTGATGGCCGGAATGGTCGTTTCCTCCTATGCTCCGAACCGGTTTGGCAAGCTTTTGGGCGCCGGACTAACATTTTTGTTAGGAATGGAAGCGCTCTTGAACATGGGCGTGACCACTGCTTTGCTGCCGAACAAGGGATTGCCGCTGCCTTTCGTAAGTTACGGAGGGTCCAGTCTTGTCGCCGCGATGGTCGCGGTGGGCATCCTAATCAACATCCACCGCCAGGGCGTTCATCTGACCTGGGATCAGCTCCCCGTGATCCGCAGAAAACGCCGCTGGACTCCACAGCTTTAGCCTTTTGAATCTTAGTGAAACAGAAAAATTCGAAGTCCATCCACGTGCTTATCGCGTGTGGTGGCACTGGGGGGCATTTGTTCCCCGGCATTGCCGTCGGTGAGGTCCTGGCCTCACGCGGTCACCAGGTGACCTTGCTCATCAGCGAAAAGAAGATCGACACCCTGGCCGCCTCCGGGCATCCAGAGCTGCGGTTCGAGAAGATGCCGTTTCTCGCCATGCCGAAACCGTGGTCGCCCAAGATGTTTGGCTTCCTCAAGGGCCTCTGGCAGGGCACCAAGGCCTGCCGGAAACTCATCCGCGATAACGAGGTGGATGTGGTGCTCGGCATGGGTGGCTTTACATCCTTCGCCCCGCTATACGCCGGGCGCAAAGAAGGCTGCCAGACACTCATTCACGAAAGCAACGCCATCCCCGGCAAGGCGAACCGGCTCAACGCCCGCTACAGCGACATCGTGCTGTGCGGCCTCGAAGCCTGCAAAACGCACTTCCCCAAGCATGGAGATGTGCGCGTCGTCGGCACACCGATCCGCAGCAGCATGCGCAAGCCGAACAGCGATGACCCACTGGCTTTCTTCAAGCTCGACAAAGACAAGCGCACTCTGCTCATCATGGGCGGCAGCCAGGGCGCACGCGGCGTGAACCGTGCCGTGGGCATGGCACTCGAAGAGTTTGAGAAAATGGGCATCCAGGTGCTGCACATCGCCGGACCGACCGACTATGAAGAAGTGCGGGACGTCTATGCCAAGATCCCGATGCTGAAGCAGCACGTGGCAGCCTTCTGCCACCGCATGGATCTGGCCTATCGCGCGGCGGATCTGGCCATCGCGCGTTCAGGGGCCTCTTCCATGGCGGAGCTGGCCTACTTCGGTGTGCCGAGCCTGCTGGTGCCTTATCCCCACGCCGCCGAAGACCATCAGACCCGCAACGCCGAAATTTTCGACCAGGCTGGAGCCGCCCAATTGATGCGTGAAAGCGAGTTGAACGCCGAAACCCTCGCGGACGCCGTACGCAGCATCTTCAATGACCCCCGCAAGGCCGGCGAGATGAAGAAAGCGGCGCAGAAGCTCGCGGTGAAAAATTCCGCCGAGAAAATCGCTGAACTCCTGATCAAGCTGACGGCGGAGTGAGGGGGGCTTAGTCTCTTATTGGGTCACCGCAGCGCTCCACTCGTCGAGCTTTTGCTTCAGCACCTCTTTGGAAGGCAGATAGAGACTGTATTCCTTGGCGTGGATGTTCGTGCCTTGGGGCAGGGTGAGTTCGACGACGGTCTTTTTGGCTGACTTGCAGAGGAGGAGACCGATGGTGGGGTTCTCATCTGGGAGCTTCACCTCGCGGTCGTAGTAGTTCACGTACATCTGCATCTGGCCCAGGTCTTGATGCGTGAGCTTGTCGAGCTTGAGGTCAATAATGACGTAGCAGCGGAGGAGGCGATTGTAGAAGACGAGATCCACGAAGTAGTGGTCTTCATCGAAGGTGAAGCGCTTTTGGCGGGCCTCGAAGAGGAAGCCTTTGCCGAGTTCGAGGAGAAAGTGTTCAAGGCGGCCGATGATAGCCTGCTCCATGTCGTTTTCGGAGTAGCTGGCTTTGTCATCAAGTCCGAGGAATTCGAGCACGAGCGGCTCCTTCAGCAGATCCTCAGGTCGGACGATGACCTGCCCTTCGCGGGCGAGTTTGCGGATGCCTTCTTTGTCCCGGCTGAGAGCAAGGCGCTCGTAAAGGCAGGAAGCTTTCTGGCGCTTGAGCTCGGGAACGGACCATCCGGCATTGGTGGCTTCGATTTCGTAGAAGCTACGTTCGTCGGGGTCTTTGACGGAGAGGAGGGTGACGTAATGAGTCCAACTCAAGGTGAAGGTGAATTTCCCAGCAGCCTGCTGGGAAATTGGCAATTGGTCAGCAGGCTGCTGACTTTTTTGGGCCGCGTCTGATTTGCCAACAGGCTGTTGGCGAATCTTTTTTGAGACTGATTTTCCAGACACTGTCTGGGGAGTTTGATGGGCATCCAACATCACAATTGGCTGCTGCGAAATCTCGGATTCGATCAATTTTCCAATAGGCTGTTGGAAAATCTGAACCCGATCTGACCACATAAGGTAAAAAGACCTCATTGCAGCTAAATTGCTTTTCGAAAAGCCACGCCCAAACTCCTCAGTCAATCTTGCGGACAGCTCCTTGAGCAACTCCGCACCATAAGCCGCACGCTTTGCGCCCTTCTGCTCGTGTTCAACGATGCGGCGGCCGATTTCGAAGTTGGTCATCACCTGGAAGGTGTCCACGACGGTGGACACGCCGCACCGGGCGCTCTGGATAAGCTGCCGGACTTCGGTGAGGAGCGCGGGGACGCCGTCGGCTTTCGCTTGGGCCGGGCTGCTGGTTTTGCGATTGGCAGACGTTTTTTTCATGAGGCGCAGGCGGTGGTCTCTGGCGAGGTGTCGCAGTTGGCTAATTTTGTCAAATCATGGGCGTTGGTGGTTTCAGGCATGATCCCTGTTTGAAACACCGGGCGGAATCGTTATGTATCCTCCCCTCAAATTACCAACCTGACCCTTTTATGAACCTCACTCGAACAGCCTACGGCACCTGGAGCGGCGGACGTTTCATGCACTATGGAGAACAGCTCTCCGAGGAGCATTACAAGCAGCTCATGCGCGATTCGTTTGAAAAAGGCGTGCGCACCTTTGTCACGGCGGATGTGTACGGGGTAGGTCGTGCCGATGCATTGCTGGGCGAGGCGCTCAAAGGCATCCCCCGTGAGGAATACTGCCTCGTCGGCATCGTGGGCCACGACATTTATGAAGGTATTCGCCAGGGGTCGAAAGGGTATCCACGCTTCACTGATCCGGCGCTGCGCGGCCCGGAGAAGTATTATGACTACCTCAAGATGGCCACAGAGAAGAGCCTGGAGCGCTGCCAGACCTCCAAGTTTGACCTGCTCATGCTGCACAATCCGGACAGCATCAGCTACACCAGCGAAAAGGTGTGGGATGCCTTCACGGCACTCAAAACGGACGGTCTGACGGATCGCCTTGGCATCGCGCCCGGACCGGCGAACGGCTTCACCCTCGATATGATCGAGTGCTTTGAGCGTTTCGGCGACCGCATGGACTGGGCGATGATCATTCTGAACCCCTTTGAGCCCTGGCCCGGCCAGCATGTGCTGGGAGCGGCGGCCAAGAACAACGTCGATATTCTGGCCCGTGTGGTCGATTACGGCGGTCTGTTTCACGATGACGTGAAAACGGGCCATAAATTCCGTGATGGCGACCATCGTACGCACCGCCCCGGCGGCTGGATCGAGCACGGGGTCGAGAAGCTTGAGAAAGTGCGTCCGATTGCGGAGAAGCATGGCATCTCCTTGCTCCAACTCGCTTGCTTGTGGACCTTGGGCAACACGGCAGTGAAGAGCGTCGTTCCCACCCTCATCCAGGAGCACGGCGAAGGTGCCCGCACGATTGAGAGCAAACTGGACGATCTCGCTGCACTGCCCGCGCAGTGCCTGTCCGCTGAAGAAATCGAAACGATCCGTCAGATTGGCGACAACACCGGCTGCATGGTGCTCAAGGGTGCCAGCCATCGCCACGAAGGCCAGGAGGCGCGTGCCGATGAGTGGCCGCTGCGCCCCGATCTGCTGGATCTCGCCACGCGCTGGAGTTTGGGAACGAGTTGGTAGTGCATTTGCATCTTGCTGGTTCCGCGACGAAAGAGTCACCCAAATTCATGATTGAGGCAGACTTTATCATCGTCGGAACCGGGGCAGGCGGACTGGTCGCCGCGTTGCATGCCTCCGAGCATGGCAGGGTGCTCATGATCACCAAGCGCGGAGTTTTGGACTCCAACTCGAACTGGGCGCAGGGCGGCATCGCCTGCGTGACGGCGGAGAATGACTCCATCGAAAAGCATGTCAGCGACACCCTCATCGCCGGGGCGGGTTTGTGTAAAGAGGCCGCAGTTCGCACCATCGTGAGCGAAGGCCCGGCGCGCATTGCCGATCTGGTGAAGTGGGGCGTGCATTTTGATCAACGCGAGGCGGTGGACGGCCATCTGGAGTTCGATCTGACCCGTGAGGGCGGTCACACCGCCCGCCGTGTGCTGCATGCAGCGGATGCCACCGGGCGGGAAATCACCGAAAAGCTGCTCGCCACCGTTCGTGCCAACCCGAACATCACGATCTACGAAAACCATTACGCCATCGACATCCTGACGACGGCCAAGCTCGGCCTCGTCTCCGAGGACCGTGTGCTCGGACTGTATGTGCTCGATGAAACCAGCGGCGAGGTACACACCTTCCGCTCGGATCGCGTCATTCTCGCCACGGGCGGCTGCGGCCGGGTGTATTTATACACCACCAATCCCCGCGTCGCGACAGGTGACGGTGTAGCCATGGCCTGGCGCGCTGGTGCCACCATTTCGGACATGGAATTCATCCAGTTTCATCCGACCTGCCTCTATCATCCGCAGAATCGCTCCTACCTCATCAGCGAGGCCCTCCGGGGTGAAGGCGCACGCTTGATCGGCAAAGACGGGCAGGAGTTCATGCAGCGGTATGATCCGCGTGGCTCGCTGGCACCTCGTGACATCGTGGCACGAGCGATCGACCATGAGATCAAGAAGACTGGCGGCCCCTGCGTCTATCTCGACATCAGCCACCGGTCGCCAGAGTTCATTGCCAGTCACTTTCCGAACATTCAGAAAGCCTGCCTGGATGTCGGCATCGACATCACCAAGGAGCCCATTCCGGTCGTGCCTGCCGCTCATTATCAATGCGGTGGCGTTTTGACCGATGTGAACGGGGCCACCAGCATCCGGGGACTTTGCGCCGTGGGCGAGGTGGGCTGCACCGGCCTGCACGGGGCCAATCGTCTGGCCAGCAATTCGCTGCTTGAGTGCTGCGTCACTGCCCAGCGTGCGGTGGCGCACCTGCTCAAAAAGATCCCGCAGGGGAAAATAGCCGAGCAAAGCTATGAACTGCGCCCCTGGCAGACCAGCGGTGTCGTGGAAAACGACGAACTCGTCGTCATCTACCACAACTGGGACGAAATCCGGCGCCTGATGTGGGACTACGTTTCCATCGTGCGCACCAACAAGCGTCTTCAACGTGCCGCAGCACGCCTGCGCAATCTCAAGCGCGAGGTGCAGGAGTTCTACTGGAACAACCACGTCACCAGCGAAATCCTGGAACTGCGCAATCTGGTCGAAACCGCCTCCCTCATCGTCGAATGCGCCATCCGCCGGCACGAAAGCCGTGGGCTTCACTACACGCTGGACTTCCCGCGCACAGACGACACGCGGCCGCCGCTGGACTCCACCCTGCGCCGCTATTGAGTGGATAGTCAGTGCCTCTTGCATGGGATTGTGCGGCGGCGAAGTGGAGTTTTGAACAGCGCAGGTGCTGTTTGTGTCCATGATTAAGCACAGTGGTTTGGTGGAACGAGCTAGATTTTCGCCGCTAGGCCGCTGGGGCTAACGTGGTAAATTGCAGATTGCGGTTTGCCATGGTAAGCTGCTACATTTCTGTCCAACCGCCCCCCATGATCGTCGAACGCTCTATCAGCTCCTTCGTCGTCGTCGCATTTCTCGCGGCGGCAGTGTCGGCGTTTGGTCAGGGGGCTTCCACCGTTTCCGCCACAGGTGCTGCCGCTGCATTGAAAAAAGGCGGCGCTGCTCCGGCATCTGCCAAAAGCAAACCCGCCGCTCCTGCGCCCACGAAATCGGCGTCTCAACCGCCGCCGCCTCGCACCATTTCGGCCACACTGCCCAATTTCACTTCGTCTTCGATGCCGCATCTGGGCTACGCCCGCTATCCTTGGAAGCTGGACATCGTCGCCACCGTATTCTGGGTGGGCGAGGAGCCGACGGAAAACAATCCCACGCCCAACGATAAAAGCTCCTGGGACACGCAGTGGATGCAAAACTACGGCGGTTACGACGATCCTGATCCCACCAAGCGAAAGGACAATTTCACACCAGCCGGGTTCACTCCGAAACAGAACCCCTTCTATGTGGCTCTGCCCTACAATGATGTGATCGACTTCGACTCCCACAAGCCGGAGGCATCCAAGGTCATCCCATGGTTCAAGCAGCGCTTCGTGCGCTCTGGTAAAACAGTGCTGAAAGGGCAGTGGATCGCGATTCGCTATGGCAACCGCGTCTGCTACGCCCAGTGGGAGGACTGCGGCCCCTTTGTGACGGATGACCATGAGTACGTCTTCGGCAATGCACGGCCGAAGAACACGAGCAATCGCGGTGCCGGACTCGACATCTCCCCCGGCGTGCGTGACTACTTGGGCATCTCAAGTAGCGGTCGCTGTGACTGGCGCTTTGTGGATGTCAGCGAAGTCCCCGCCGGACCCTGGCGCAGCCTCGGCAGCAACAATCACTTCGTCACCCAGCAGAAAGCCGAAAAAGCCCGTGAACACACCGAAATCTCCTCCCGCCTCGAAGAGCTCCGCCGCATGCGCGACGCCTACTTCCAGCAAAACGGCACCGGTGCGGCACGCTGAGCTTTGACCAGGCGGCTTCTCAAACCCATTTCCGCAGCGAGGAAGACAGAAACGTCCACCATCCACGGCTCTGCTTTCACTGCTACCGGTTATGGTCAACGGCATCTCACGGCTCATGGATGGCTCCGCCATCGGAAAATAGTTGGAGGGTCCCCAGGCTCACTGCGGCGGATTTTGAAAATCGAGCCGCTCGTTGGTGAACACATAGGGCAGAGTGGCACCGGCCTTGGTGGTGAGCTGCGCGGCGGGTTTTGCCTCGATGGAGCGTCCCGTCCCGGCTTGAGGCTGGTTGGTACAATCCTGCACATAGATGATGGCGCTCAGCGGTGATTTGACCGGCAGCTTTTCCTCGGGGACACCGAAGGTGCATTTTTCAAAGACACAGTTCTTGGTGGCCAGTGCAAAGCTCTCGGGCACATGGCAGTTGATGAAGCGGCAGTTCTGAATGCTAAGCCAGTCTCTAGTTGCTTCGGCGGCGGCGTCCTCTTTGAACCCGATGGGGACCAGATGAACGTCGATCAGGGTGGCTGATTCGAGCTTCATACCCACATCCAGGAGCTTCCATCCCCGCATGAAGGAACCGGCAAGCACGCAGTTGGTGAACTGCCATTTGGAACTGAAAAACCCCACATGCCAGGGCCCTTCCTTGGCGAACACGCAATCCTGAAAGACACTGTCTTGAGCAGAGAATTTGCCGCCGAGGTCGGCGGTAATTTTCACATCGCGGAAATGTCCGCCAGCGGCCTGCCAGGAACCTTCACGCAGATGGAAGCGCACATTTTCGATGCGCATGCCGGGCAGGCTCGTGACATCGCCACGCTGTTCGTCGCTTTGCGCGTTTGGGTCATTCCTGCCGTGTGCTCCGATGTCGATGCGGCGCAGCGGATGGTACGTGCCAGCAGGAATCGTGAGCTTGCCAGTCCATTCGGCTTTGTTAAGCAGCGGTTCGCGCATCGCGGGAGTGCTCGCGACCTGGTCTTCGAGGGCTTTGAGATCCAGCACCTTCACCTTCGCGGATTGGATGCTGACGACGTGATCCAGCGGAAACACTTCCAGCGGTTTGTCCACTTTGGAATAGTCACCAAAGTGCAGGAGGCGGCGTTTGCCATCGACACTGATGCTCTGCATGTGCGGCAGGATGCGCCATTGGATGGTGACAAAGGTGTCTTCCGGGATGCGGCCTTTGCCAGGCGTATGAGTGGCACCGCCGGGGTCGGCATCCAGGCGCAGTTCGTCCTGGTTTCTTTCCCAGTTGAAAATCAATTGTTTGGCGGTGTAGGCCAGCCGCAGGTCATCTTTGAGCGTTTTCGCCACAATCGTGAACTCCACAGGCGGCGTGAACGTCTCAGCCGAGGTGAAGCGATCCTTTTTTTGCAGCACGAGTTCCCGCCCTCCTGGCAGGAGTTCCTTGGCTTCGTTGAGCAGTGCGGCGCGTTCGCGGGGGAGCCTGGCGATCTGTTCACCGGCGAGTTTGGCGTCGTCCTCGCGCGCGGCCTTGGTCCACTCCGCCTGCTCGGTTCTCAGCACACTTTCGTATTTCAGGAAAAGCGTGATGAGGCTGTTGTTACGGGCGGTCTCGATGGGTCGCAGGCTGGTGCGGTAGGTGGCGCGCAGTGCTTTCAATGTGGCAGGCAGCTCTGCAGGGTCTTCGGCAGGCAGCGGGCTTTGGCTGGCAATGAGCTTCTTTTCTTCCCGCAGGGCGAGCGCATCCGACAGACGTGCTGCCGCCATCGCGGCTGCCAGCGCACGATCCAGAGCGGCAAGGTACTTGGTGTTCAAGTCTTCGAGCGGGGTGCGGTAAACTGCCAGCACATCACGCTCCAGCGCTGTGCGGAAGCTGGACTCCAGTTCACGCAGCCGCTTCACGCCCGCACTCTCGGCCACAGGCGGTGGTGGTGCAGCGGGCGTGGGTGGTTGCGGTCTCGGCAGCGGGGTATCCCATTCGAGGATGAAGGCACGCTCGCCATTGTCACCGCCCAAGCCCCACACCACTTTGTCAGCCGAGCGGTTGGTGATTTTCAGAATGAATTTTTTCTCCGGTTCAGATGCGGCGTCAGTGCCTGGCTCCCACTGCACGAAGTCAAACGGCTCGCCGGTGACCCATTTCCAAACACCCTTTTCGCGCACGCCGCCCGTAGTGACCATCTCGCGCGAAACCTGCTTGATATAGGGCGGCAGAGCACGGTTCATCCAGTCCTGCTCAGCCTGATTGTTGATGGTGACAAGATGCGCGCCGAGGGTTTGGGCATATTTTTGCGCGTTGGCTTGGTTCATCCCTTGGCCTTCTTCCTGAGTTACGACCTGATACCGGTGCCCGTTGTAATTCAGCACCGGGAATTGGAGCGCGGGACTGTTGGGATCGGCTGGGATGCCGCCAGTCTTAGGTGCTGGCGGCAACACTGGGGTGGCTTTGTCAGGCTCCGGTTTGGCTGGCTCAGCCTGAGTGACTTCGGGTGGGGGCGTTGGCTTGGCTGTTCCGCCAAGTCGTGTGAGCAGGACAGCCGCCCCGCCGAGCACGATCACCGCAGCGGCGATCATGCCCCATGGGGTGCCGGGCGGCGGTGGAGGTGGCGCGGGTTTGCGTGGCAACATGCCGCCTGCGGGAGCCTGCCGGGCCGGCTTTTCTTTGGCAACCGGTACCGTGAGAATCCGGTCGAGGTCTCGCCGAATTTCACGGGAGGTCTGATAGCGCTGCGCCACATCCTGCTCCATCGCTTTGCGCACAATGGCATCGTAGCGTGTGTCACATCCGATAACCTCACTGGGCTGTGGGAAAATGCCGCGCGGGATGGTTCCCGTGAGCATGTTGTAGAGCATCACGCCAACGGCATACAGATCGGCGCGGCCATCCACTTGCATGCCGATGATAAGCACCTCGGGGGCCACGAAATCCGGCGTGCCCATGGTTGTGCCTTCCTCAGTCACGGTCTCGCTCTGCCCTGGATCTTGCATGCGGGCCAGGCCGAAGTCGGCCACCTTCACGGCCCCTTCCATGTTGATCAAAATGTTCGCCGGTTTGATGTCGCGGTGAACGACGCCGTGCTCGTGCGCGTAGGCCAGAGCATCGCAGACGTGGGCGGTGATCGCCAGGGCGTGTTCCACCGGCAGTTTGCCCTGCGCCTGGATCATCTTGAACACGTCCGTGCCGTCGATGTACTCCATGACGATGTAGAGCAGTCCGTCCCGGGTCTCGCCAAAATCGTACACCGCCACGATGGCGGGATGGTTCATCTTGGCCATCGTGCGCGCTTCGTTTTTGAAGTGGTCGATGTAATCCGCCTCGTCTTCCGCCACCTGGGGTGGCAGCACCTTGATCGCCACAAGTCGGTCCAGGGAAGTCTGCCTCGCTTTATACACCGCGCCCATGCCGCCGCAGCCAATCATCTCCCACTGATCATACTGGGGCAGCATGGCCTGCAGATGCTGCGGTGCGGGCGGCGTCCACCGCGCGGCGGCTCCGTCATGTGAAGGTGCCTCATTCATGGCCTGTAAAAATGATCATTAGCGCCGGATCGTAGCGGGCCGCTCCCGAAATGGGAACCGGAAAATCACACCAGCCCACGGCGCACCAACGATTCTTCCATCGCGCGGTCGATCAGCATCACAGCGAGGGATTGGGTGGCATCATCCAGCAGTTGGGTGGCGGCCTTGAGGGCCTTGGCGTCGTGATCCGCCGCATCGAGCAGCACACGCACGGCGGCAGCCTGGCTGACCACGGCAAATTTCTCTTCAGCGCTGATCTCATCTCCAAGTTGCGTCAGTGCGGCATCGACGGCGGGCAGCAGTTCCTCCGCCTTGAGCTTCGCCTCCGTCCAGATGCGCTCGTTCATGTCCTCGAAGGCAAAATCGACGCTTTCGGCAATCATCTGCTCCACGCGCTCGTCAGCCACATCCACGGCAGTGCCGCTGATTTCCAGCGTCGTGTCTTGGTTCGTGGCAGTATCACGGGCGAGCACGTGCAGGATGCCGTCTGCGTCGATGCTGAACTGCACACCGACGCGGGCGCTGCCTTTAGGGCCAGCGGGGAAGGGGACTTCAATGCGGCCCAGTTCCCAGTTGTCCTTCGCCAGTTCGCGTTCGCCCTGCAGAATGCGAATGAGCATGTTGTCCTGATTGGCCACGGCGTTGGTAAACATCTCACCGGCTTTGGCAGGAATCGTCGTGTTGCGTGGAATGATGATGTTCATCAATCCGCCGAAGGTTTCGATGCCGAGTGAGAGCGGGGTGACATCCAGCAGCAGCACCTGACGCAGGCTGCCGCCCAAAATGCCTGCCTGAATCGTGGCCCCGAGGGCGATGGCTTCGTCCGGATTCTGCGACGTATTCGGCTCACGGCCAAAAATTTCGCGCACATAATCCCGCACCAGCGGCATGCGGGTGCTGCCGCCGACGAGGATGACTTCATCCAACTCCCCGGATTTGACGCCCGCATCACTCAAGGCCCGCAGGCAATGGATGCGCGTGCGCTCAACCCATGGCCGGGCGATCTTTTCGAGATCAGCACGGGTGATCTCCAATCCATTGAACGAAGCTGCATCATCGACAGAGAGTCGCTTTTTGACAGACTCCGCAGCTTCGAGCACACGGATGTCGTGCGGGGGCAGACTCAAACGCTGCGCGATGAATTCGGCGAGCAGGCGGTCAATATCATCGCCACCGAGCTGGGTGTCTCCTGCGGTGGATAACACCTGGAAAGTGCCGTCACGCATTTCGAGCACAGAGATGTCGAAGGTGCCGCCGCCGAGGTCATAGACGGCGATCTTTTGATGCTCGGTGAGTTTGTCCAGCCCGTAGGCGAGCGCGGCGGCGGTCGGTTCGCTCAGTATGCGCAGCACTTCGAGTCCGGCGAGTTCACCGGCGCGCTTGGTGGCATTGCGCTGTGCATCATTGAAATACGCTGGCACGGTGATGACTGCCTGCGACATGGATTCCTCCAGCGCCCGCTCCGCGACGGCCTTGAGGTGCTTCAAGATTTCCGCCGAAACTTCGACCGGGGAAGTGTGCAGCTCGCTGAGAGAATACGGCGGCGTCCATCCGGCTTCGCCGGGGCGGCGGCCAATGAGACGCTTCACCGAGGTGATCGTGCGCGTGGGGTGCAGCGCCCGCTGCCGCAGAGCCACGGCCCCGACAGCGATGCTGCCGTCCTGGGCCACACACACAGCGCTCGGGGTGCTGCGGCTGCCATGCTCATCCGCCAGCAGGATGGGAAAGCCGCTGTCCACGACCCCGACGAGCGAGTTCGTAGTTCCGAGGTCGATGCCGAGGATGGGAGGGGTATTCAAGATGGGTCTGCGAGGTGTGATTGAGAGTCCAGGCGAGCCACGGCCGCATGCAAAGACTCCAGCAGCGGGCCTTTCGCCAGGATCGGGATGACGTCAAAGGGAACGAGTTCGTTATCACAGTCCATCACGTTGTCCATGTAGGCATCGAATACGCGCATCATCCAGTTCATCGGGAACTAGGGAAGCACTGAATAAATCACACCGCGAGAGATTAGAAGACCGCAGAGGTCTGATGCTGAAGGTATTCTCTGCGGTCTTCTCAACTCTGCGGTGTTTCAATCAGGGTTTCCCTAGGGAGGCAACGAAGAGGCCTTTTTGCGTCTGCCCAGCGGGCGAGGGCCGCTACTTGTCGATGTTGCTCGGAACCCAGCGAATTTTCCGTCCCAGATTCCGCTCGATCATCGCCCGCAACTCCTCGGCAGACTTCGACCGCTTCCGTGAGGAGGAAGTTTTCAAGGCTGGGGCACGACCGCTCATGCTGGCATGAATAGGCTAAATCGTTGCAGACCGCAATCACTCAAGTGATTGCCAAAAACCAGAGATTCGGCCAGACTCCACTCATGGAAACCCTCATCGCCTCATTCAAAGCTGGAACGAACCTCACCGGCGCGCAAGTCGCCGAGGCTGCGGCGCAGTTGGTCGATCCTGAGGTAACGGCGGCGGACAAGGCAAACTTTTTGCGCGCCCTGGCGAAGAAAGGCGAGACGCCAGCGGAGATCGCGCAGTTTGTGCAGGAGTTTTTGAAGCTAGCGGTCGATCCCGGCCTTGATCGCGCCAAGCTGCCCGGTCCGATGCTGGATGTCGTGGGCACGGGGGGCGACCAGTTGCATTTGTTCAATGTGTCGAGTACCACGATGTTCATTCTGGCTGCGGGTGGTGTCTGCGTGACGAAGCATGGCAACCGTGGCATCACCTCCAAAGCGGGTGGCGCGGATGTGCTGGAGGCGCTGGGCATCAAGATTGATCTGCCAAAGGAGAGAGTCGTCGCAGGCCTGGAGAAAACCGGGCTCGGCTTCTTTTTCGCACCGTTGTATCACCCGGCCTTCAAGGCGGTGGCGGAGGCGCGCAAGCTGCTCGCCGCAGAGGGCCAGCGTTCGATTTTCAATGTGCTCGGGCCGTTGCTGAACCCTGGGCGTCCAGACTACCAGCTCATCGGGGTGTTTGATCCCAAGCTGACACGGGCATTTGGCGAAATCCTGGTTCAACTTGGGCGCAAAGGCGCCTGGGTGGTGCATGGCACCGCCGGAGCCAAGCAGGGGATGGATGAACTCTCCACGCTCGGGGTGAATGATGTCTGCCAGCTCGTGGACGGGCAGCTCACTGAAACCAAGATTGATCCCAAAAGTCTCGGCTATGGCAAGGCCACGCTGGACGAACTGGTGGGTGGCGATGCCATGGAGAACGCCCTGATCCTCGAAGGGGTGCTGGCAGGCACGATCAAAGGTGCCAAACGTGACATCGCGGTGCTGAATGCCGCAGCGGGTTTTGTGATCACCGGTAAAGCAGCGGACCTGCCGACAGGCCGAGAATTGGCCGAGGAATTGCTCGATCGCGGCGCGGCGCATGCTCGGCTGCGCGCGATGCAGGATCTGATTTGATCTGACACAGGGTCATTTTCCCGCAAGACAGGCGGGCGGAAGATGTTAAGATGTCCTGACTATTTCCATGCTCTCGCTTTCGATCCATCCCAGCGAAGTGCTCCAGCACGCCCAAAAGGTACCCTCCAGCATGTGGGCGACCATCGCTATTGTCGGCTTCATCGCGTTCACTGCGGGGCTGGCGTTTGCCCGAGGGGTGGTGCAGCAGTTGGTGGGGGTGGTCACGCTGGCGGTGTCCGTGTGGGCGGCGTGGTATGTGTTCATGCACCGCGTGCAGATTTTTGGTGCCGCAGGCATGCAGATCACGACAAACCGTCTCATGTTGTTGTCCGCCGCAGCGGGGCTGCTGACCTTCTTTGTCTGCAAGATGGGGACGTACTTCCTGGCCGCTTTTGGCCTGATGCGGATGTTAAGCGGGCTCACCGGCTGGAAGGGGCTGATCGTCAGCATCATTCCCTCCGGAGGGATGCTCTGGCTCAGCAGCATGGTACTGCGTGACATGGGCAGCCTCTACGGTATGGAGAATGCTTCGGAGATCGTCAAAGAGGGCGGCTCGATCGAGAGCCAAGCCAAGTCCATCTTTTACAGCCTCAGCCAGCGCATCGACAACTCCTTCATCGGCGGTCTGGCCAAAAAGATGGATCCCTACGACATCAAAGCCACAGCCAACCTGGCCCGCCTGCTGATTCTCTGGCCCGAGGGCACCATGTGGCAGCGCATCGCCGCGCAAAATCCCAAAGTCGCCGCCGCATTGAACCACCCGCTCATCGCCCAACTCGGCAACGATAAAGATGTGCGATATGCCATTGAGCACAAAGACTTCGCGGGGCTGATGCAGATGCGCAAGATCGAGAACGTGGCCAACCACCCCGACCTGGAACCCGTGCTCAACGACCTCTCTCTGGAGCAGGCGATGGATTCCGTGGTGTACGGTCAGCCACCCCCGCCGCAGCCAGTGAAGATGTATTGAGCTAAACGAAAGGGGGGATGGGTGGCGAACCCTGAAAAAACCGCCAACGGCCCGTTGCCCTGGCCGTGGCTCTCGCTTTCATCTTCCGGCACTCGCCCTTTTCCTTTTTGCATGTCCAAATACATCCTCACCATCGGCCTTGAAGTTCACGCGCAGCTCACGACGCGCAGCAAGATGTTCTGCGCCTGCCCGGTCGAGTATGGCGCGGAGCCGAACACGCACACCTGCCCCACGTGCCTTGGGTTGCCGGGGGCGTTGCCGGTGCTGAATGCGGCGGCGATCGAGAAGACGATCCTGACGGGCATGCTGCTGGGCTGCGAGACGCCGCCGGTAGTGAACTGGGACCGCAAAAATTATTTCTACCCGGACATGCCGAAGAATTACCAGATCACCCAGATGCCATTCCCTCTCTGCCTGGGCGGTGGTGTGCCGCTGGGTGAATTTGACTATCCAAAAGATGCACAGAAGAGCATCGCGAATCCTGGCAAGGTGGTGAGGCTCACGCGCATCCACCTCGAAGAGGACGTGGGCAAGTCCACGCATTATGACAAATTCACCACGCTCGACTTCAACCGCGCGGGCACGCCTCTGATGGAGATTGTGAGCGAGCCGGACATCGACAGCGCGGAGGAGGCCTTCGCCTACCTTACTAGTCTGCGGGGTATTTTGAGAAGTGCTGGTGTGAGTGATGCCGATATGGAGAAGGGCAACTTGCGTTGTGATGTAAACATTTCATTGCGGCCGGAGGGGCAGAAGGAGTTAGGTGCGAAGATCGAACTGAAAAACCTCAACTCGATGTCTGCCGTACGCCGAGCGATCAAATTTGAGACTGAGCGACAAGCCGGCTGCTTGGATCGTGGTGAAAAACTCATTCAAAGCACACGTCGCTGGGACGATGATCGCGGTGAAACCACGTTGATGCGCACGAAGGAAGACGCGCATGATTATCGCTATTTCCCGGACCCCGATTTATTACCAGTGCATACAGACGTGATCAAAAAACGCATTCGCGACGCGGGTCCGCTACCAGAGGTGCCAAAATCAAAGAGCATGAGGTATATGGGAATGGGCCTTCCAGAGTATACAGCCTCGGTGTTGTCTTCTACGCCAAGCCTGTCGGGGTTCTTTGAATGTGCAACTGATGCTTGGAAGCAAGTGCCCGCTGTAAAGATGGCGAATTGGGTGAGCAATGAATTCCTAGCGAAAGTCGATATTGATAATTTTGCGTTGGAATCTTTGAAATTTACCCCAACTAGCTTTGGCGAAATTGTTTATTACACAGAGAACGGTAAAATCTCCAACAACCAGGCCAAGGAAGTCTTCGCCGAAATGTTCGAAACCGGCAAACCCGCCGCCGAAATCATCAAGGCCAAGGGCTTCGAGCAGGTCAGCGACACCGGAGCTCTGGAGGCCATCGTCGAGAAAATCCTCGCCGCCAATCCCGACAAAGTCGCCGAAGTTCAGGCTGGCAACGAGAAAGCCATGAACTGGTTCACCGGCCAGGCCATGAAAGCCAGCCAGGGCAAAGCAAACCCGAAGATGGTGACGGAGATCGTGCGAAAGAAGGTGCTGGGCTGAGCCGCTGCGCGGAATGACGAATTCAGTCGGCGCTGGAGGCATCATTGGCACAGCGTCCCACAGTCCTCCGGGTTTGGTCATTCATTCGACATTCGGGTTTCGTCATTCGTCATTGGCGGGCCGTCTAAAGGTGCTGGAGTGATTTCGAGGCTCTTGCCCGCTGTACAAACCCCTTGCACCTCAGTCTCGGGCTGCTATCCTTCGCGCCCTTTTTCACCCCCAGCCCACTTAGAATCATGTCCCAGCATAGCAGCCTCAAGACCTCCGGCTCCGTCGGTACCAAGCGCAGCGTTTTGAAGCGCGGTGAGCGCGTCAAGCTTCTCAAATCCCGTGGCCAGTGGAAAGAAGGACGTCTTCCGACGAACCTTCCCAAGACCAAGCCCGAGTAAGGCTTCCCACCTGTGCGCCTTAACCGATATTTGAGCCAGTGCGGCGTTGCCTCACGGCGTGGCGCGGAGGAAATCATCCTCGGCGGACGTGTGTCGATCAACGGCCACGTCATCACGGAGCTTGCCACCCAGGTGCAGCCCGAGGACAAAGTGGTCGTCGATGGCTCGCCGGTGCGCACCGAGACGCCCGTCGTTCTCGCTTTAAATAAGCCGAAAGGCTACCTCTGCTCTCGTGGAGACAAGCATGATCGCATGACGATCTATGATCTGCTGCCGCTGAAGTATCAGAATCTGCACCACGTCGGTCGCCTCGACAAAGAAAGCGAAGGCCTCATTCTCCTCACCAATCGCGGCGATCTTTCCCACCGGATCATCCACCCGAGCCAGGGTGCCGAAAAAGAATACGAAGTCGTCGTCGATCAGTCGCTCAACGTCGATGTCATGGCGAAACTCGTCAAAGGCATGATGACCGAAGAAGGTTTCGCCCGCGCGGAACGCGCCTGGATGGACACCGACTACCGGGCGCACATCGTCCTCAAGATGGGCCTCAAGCGTCAAATCCGCATGATGCTTTTCTACCTCGGCTACGAGGTCACGCGCCTCACTCGCATTCGCATTGGCTGGATGAAACTGCACGGTCTCGCCAAAGGTGCCCACAAAGAACTCACGCCCACGGAGGTCGAACGCTTCTTCAAAGAAGAGCCCGCCAAGCCCAAGCTGGAGCGTGCCAAGCCTGCCGCCGAAAAAGACGGCATCGAAGACCATCGTCCAGCACGCAAACGCGCTCCGAATCGTGAAGGTGCCTCTGAGGCCCGCGAACCGCGTGGTTTCAAGCCCACCCGTGGCAAGAAGAGCGGCCCTACGGCCCGCTTTTCCGAAGAGAAGCCTGCGCGTGGCAAAAAGAGCGGCCCTCCGAGCCGGTTCTCCGAAGACAAGCCTTCCCGTTTCAAGCCCAAGTCCAAGACCTTCAGCCCGCGCTCACGCTCAGGCGAAACGGGGCCGGACGAAAAACCACGGGGCCGGTCAGGTCCGCCAGCTCGCCGTCCAGCTCCACGGGGGCCTCGCCGCGGTCCGTCGTCACGGTGAATTCACTGGTCTGGATGTAGTCCAGGTATTCGCATTCGTGGTAGCCATCGAGCAGTACGCCGCGCAGCACTTGGAGAAACTCCATCCCGCCCAGGCCGCGAAAGATCAGGAGATCAAGTTTGCCGTCAGTGTTGGAAGCATCGCGGAACAGCGGAAACGGCCCACCATAATGCTTGCCATTTCCCACCAGCACCACCGTGCCGAGCATCGGCGCTTTACCGTCAATTTTCACGCTCAGCATCGGCGGGGGCTGCATCAGCACATTCACCGCGCTCATCACATAGCTTAGCGGGCCGTATTTCTTCTTCGCTTCCCACGAGGTCTCCTGCACGATCTGCGCATCGAGTCCCACCCCGGCAAGCTGGGCGAAGTACATGTCGTTCGCCATCCACAGATCCACCTCGCGGCGCTTGCCGCTCGTGATTTCCCGCCAGCAGCCTTCGATGTCACGCCCCGGCAGCTTCAGCTCCACTGAAAACACATTCATCGTGCCTAGCGGTAAAACCCCCAGCGCCGTGTGCTTTTCGCCAGGCTTGCGGCGGGCATTGGCCCGGCAGATGCCCTGCAGCACCTCGTTCATCGTGCCGTCGCCACCGGCGGCCACCACCAGTTCATGATTTTCCGCCAGCGCTTCAGCGATCGCAGTGGCATCCGCCGGCCCCTTGGTCAGGTGCAGCTCAGGTTCCGGCGAGAGCCTACGCAGGGCATGTTCGAGGCTGGCTGCTTTCGTGCTGCGGGCGGCGGGATTGAGAATGACCGGAATGGGCATGGTGGGGAGCATCATAGATGGCGCGCTCGCGTCCTGATGCCAGCCACAAATTGTGGATGCTTCGGCACGTTGTTCAGCATGCTGCACGTTGTTCACGCTTCAGCGTGTTCAGTCGAAGGCCCCCAGACACGCTGAAGCGTGATCAACATGCGTTGAGCAGTCGCGCGGGACGCAGCCTGCGGGCAAGTCCCCCGCTGTCCCCTCGAAACTCGATGCAGAGATTGCTGAAAAGATGCAGATGGGATGAGTTTCTTCGCATGATCAAGACCCTGAATCCCAAGGCGGAATACATCGTGAAGCCGGTGTGCCATCCGCCGTGATTCTGCCACTGGTCGAGTATGAGAAACCGCTGGCACATCTTGCCAAGCTATAACGCTACAACTACGACGGGTTTCGGGTCGTGGTGGTGCGGTGAGTGTGGCTCCTAGCGAAGCGCGATTTTTTGTACGTTGTTCACGCTTCAGCGTGTTCAGTCGAAGGCCCCCAGACACGCTGAAGCGTGAACAACGTACCCAGAGCGGCCGCGCGTGATTTCCCACCTGCCGCCTTCGATGTCGCACCCCGGCAGCTTCAGTTGCACGATTCAGCCCACAAAGTAAACTAAGTTGACTAACCTAGTTTCAAAAGGCACCCTTGCAGCAGTCATGACCACCATCACCACCCACGAAGCCAAGACGCATCTCTCGCGCTATCTCGCTGAGGTCGAAAAGGGGCAGGAATTCATCATTGCCCGTGGAAAATCGGCGGTGGCGCTGCTGACGCCTGTGCGGAAAGACCCGCCGCAGCCACGTCCCAAGGTGGGAGACATCATCGGCCCGCCGTTTGAGTTCCCTGAGTCGGCATTTCTCCCTCTAAGTGGGTCCGAACTCGAGGACTGGGGACTATGAGGTACCTGCTCGACACCTGCACGTTTCTTTGGATATCCCAGCAGCCTGGTCAGCTTTCGAGCGCGGCGGCGGCTGTAGTCAATGATTCTGGCAATGAGCTTTATGTGAGCGACATCAGTTTGTGGGAGATCACGCTCAAGCACTCCACGGGCAAGCTGCCCCTGCCAGCTTCTCCCCGTACCTGGATTCCTGAAAAGTTCGCCCACCACAAGTTCAAGAGCCTGAGCCTCGACCAAGACGCCATCTACCGCAGCGGCGAGCTGCCGCGTGTGCATCTTGACCCTTTTGACCGCCTGCTGGCCGCACAGGCCATGGAGTCTGGCATGACTCTGCTCTCGCCGGACGCGCCACTTTCGCTGCTCGGTGCCTCGCGGCTATGGTGAGCCCCCGCTCCGGCTCGTGAAAAGATAGGATAGGCCGCTTGTGAAACTTTTCACAAAATCGGGTTGCCCCTCTCCGAGCGGCTCCGATAATCGCCCTTAGCCCCCTTTCCCCTTCGCTCATGCCTGCCCCCGCCGAAGCCCCCGCCCCTGTCGCTGCTCCACCGCCCTCCGATCTCGTGAATGTACAGATCGACGGTATCTGGCTCAAGTTCCCCAAAGGCACTCGCATGATTGAAGCATGCAAGCAGGCCAAGAAGGAAGTCCCGCACTACTGCTACCACCCGAAACTCTCCTCTCCCGGCAACTGCCGCATGTGCTTGGTGGAGATGGGCATGCCCCCACGTCCGGCTCCAGGCACCGAGCCTGAGAAAGACGAGCACGGCATGCCAAAGATCGGCTGGATGCCGCGCCCCGTCATCGCCTGCGCCAACACGGTTGCAGAAGGCATGGGCATCCGCACGGAGTCCATCCTCACGCAGGAGTGCCGCAAAGGCGTGATGGAGTTCCTCCTCATCAATCATCCGCTCGACTGCCCCATCTGCGACCAGGCCGGCGAGTGCCGACTGCAGGAGTTCAGCGTCGAGCACGGCAAAGGCGAGAGCCGCTTCCGTGAAGACAAAGTCAAGAAGCCGAAGAATGTGGACATCGGCCCGCGCGTGCGCCTCGATGACGAGCGCTGCATCATGTGCAGCCGTTGCATCCGCTTCACCGCCGAGATCGCTGACGAGCCCGTGCTCGGCTTCACCGAGCGCGGCAGCCACACCACGCTGGCCGTGCATCCTGGCAAGCGCCTGGAGCACAACTACTCGCTCAACACCGTGGACATCTGCCCGGTGGGCGCTCTCACCTCCAACGACTTCCGCTTCCAGCAGCGCGTCTGGTTCCTCAACGAAACCAACAGCATCTGCACCGGCTGCGGCCGTGGTTGCAACATGGAGATCAGCGCCCGTGGCGAAACGATCTACCGCCAGACTCCGCGCGACAACAACGACGTCAACTCCACCTGGATGTGCGACAGCGGCCGTCTCGACTTCCACTTCGTGAACAGCGAGTTCCGCCTCACTGATCCGATGATCAAGACGGGTGGCAAACACCAGATCGCCACCTGGAAGGCCGCGCTCGCCAGCATCGCCACCGCTCTCGCCGGCAAGAAGGGCGAGGAGATCGCCATCATCGCCAGCGCCCGCATGACGAACGAAGAACTGTTCTTCGTCAAGCACCTCGCCGCGCAGCTTGGCACCACGAATGTGGATGTCATCCCACGCACCGGCGGTGCCGACAACTACCTCCGCGCCGACGACCTCAATCCGAACACCAACGGTGCCAAGCTCATCCTCGGCATCGAACCCGGTGCCAAACTGGCCGAGATCACCGAACTCATGAGCCGTGGCCGCCTGCGCGTCGTCCTCGCCCTTGGTGAGAACCTGCTCAAAGTCGGCTTCGCCCAGCGCGATCTCGAAAAAGTGCCGTTCATCGCCTCCCTGCACATCCTCGCCAACGCCAGCGCCGAACTCAGCGATGTCGTGCTGCCCGGTTCCGCCTACGCTGAAAAGCACGGCAGTATGATCAACGTCACCGGCCGCCTCCAGCGCCTGAACAAGGCCGTCAAATCCCCTGGCAACGCCCACGACACCTGGGAAGTCCTGCGCGACCTCATCGTCGCCTGCGGCGGCTCCAATGGCATCCACACCATCGAAGACGTCTTCAAGCGCCTCAGCACCGAAGTCCCCGCCCTGAACGGCCTCACCTTCTCCAAGATCGGCGACCAAGGCGTGCAAGTCCTCGAAACCACCGAGAAAATCCCACTGCTGGAGCGCGAGAAAGAGCGCAAGGCGAAGGGGATTATCGTTGGTTGAGTCTGTGGCAGTGTGCCTGTATCCATAAGGTACATGCCATCCTCCACATTGCCACGCCCCGAACTCCTCTCCCCCGCCGGTAACTGGGACTGTGCCCGTGCGGCGGTAGCCAATGGGGCGGATGCGATCTTTTTTGGCATGCCGCGTTTCAATGCGCGCATGCGCGCGGACAACTTCACGGAGGAAGATCTGCCGGAGCTGATGAAGTTCCTGCACGACCATGGAGTGAAAGGCTATGTGGCCTTCAACACGCTCATCTTCACCCAGGAGCTGCCGGATGCTGAGAAGCAGCTGCATCTGCTGGAGGACAGCGGCGTGGATGCAGTCATTGTGCAGGACCTCGGCCTCGCGCGCATGGTGAAGGCGCTGACGCCGAAGCTGCGGCTGCATGCGAGCACGCAGATGACGATCACTTCGCCTGAGGGACTCGAATTCGCGAAGCAACTCAACATCGACCAAGCCGTGCTGGCACGGGAGCTGTCCATGCGCGAGCTGGAGCGCTTCAAAGCAGCGGCGGTGCCACTCGAAGTGTTTGTGCATGGTGCCTTGTGCGTGGCTTACTCGGGGCAGTGCCTCACCAGCGAGTCGCTGGGGCGGCGCAGTGCGAACCGTGGCGAATGCGCGCAGGCCTGCCGCATGCCGTATGAAATGATCGTCGATGGCGAGCCGCGTGACCTCGGCGACAAGCGCTACCTGCTCTCGCCGCAGGATCTCGCGGCGGTGGATGAAATCCCACGCCTGATCGAGCTGGGCATCCGCAGTTTCAAGATCGAAGGCCGTCTCAAGACCCCCGAGTATGTGGCAGGCGTCACGCAGGTGTATCGCAAGGCAATTGACCGCGCTCTGGCGAATCAACCGGCTCCGGCGAGCGATGAGGACCGTTACGCGCTCGAAATGACATTCTCACGTGGCCTGTATCCCGGCTGGATGCATGGTGTGAATCATCAGGAGCTGGTAGGAGCCTACTATGGCAAGAAACGCGGCCCATTTGTCGGGCAAGTCACGCGCATCATCGATGCCGACACGCTAGAGCTCGACGAACTGCACATCGCCATGAAACCGGGCGATGGCGTCGTGTTTGAAAACCTCTCTGACACCAACTACGAGCAGGGTGGCAGCGTGTATGAGATGCGCGGCAGTGCTCTCAGCTTCCGCCACGGTCTGCTGCGCATGCAGGATGTGCAGATCGGTATGCGCGTCTTCAAAACGAGCGATCCCGCGCTCAATCGCGCCCTGCGGCAGTCGTTTGAAGGGGACATCCCCATCCGCAAGCAGCGCAAGCTCGACCTCCACGTCACCGGCAAAGTCGGCGACCCCTTGCGCGTGCAATCGGGGGCTACGGTGGTGACTTCCACCATGCCGCTGCAGGCGGCGATGAAGCGACCGCTCACGCCATCGGCCTTCATTGAGCAGTTCAGCCGCCTCGGTGGCACGGAGTTCGAATTGGGCGAAGTGCAGTTTGATGTCGTCGGCGAGGTCATGCTGCCCATCAGCGAACTCAACCGCATGCGGCGTGATCTGATCGCTGCCTGGAGCGAAGGCGACTCGTCGCCAGCACCCGTTGCGCCAATCACCGCAACGCTCGAATCGCTGATGCCATCGCGCGGAACATCGGATGACTCACCGCTCCAGCTTCACGCGCTGTGCCGCACGCAGGCGCATGTGGATGCCGCGCTGGTGCTCGGCGTACCACGTCTCTACCTCGATTTCGAAGACATCCGGCTCTACGCCGACCTAGTGAAGCAAATCAAGGAGCGCAGTGACACCGCGCAGGTCTGGCTGGCCACGCCGCGCATCCAGAAATCCGGCGAAGCTGGCTTCTTCAAACTCATCCAGCGTGCGGAGCCGCATGGCGTGCTCATTCGCAATCTCGGGGCCATGTCGTTCTTCCAGGACGCCGGCATCCCGATGACAGGAGACTTTTCCCTCAACGTCGCCAATCCGCTCACCGCCGAAATCTTGAAAAAATCCGGCCTGGAGCGCCTCACGATCAGCTACGACCTCAACATCGAACAGGTCGTCGATCTCCTCGCAGCCGCGCCGCCCGCGTGGTTCGAGCTGACGTTGCACCAGCACATGCCGATGTTTCACATGGAGCACTGCGTCTTTGCCGCGTTCCTGAGCAAGGGCACCGACTTCACCAACTGCGGCCGCCCCTGTGACAAGCACCGCGTGCATCTACGCGACCGCGTGGGCATGCAGCACCCGCTCAAAGCCGACGTCGGCTGCCGCAATACCTTGTTCAACGCGGTGGCACAAACCGGCGCACAGTTCTTCGACGAACTCCGCGAACACGGCCTGCGCTGCTTCCGCGTCGAACTCCTCGAAGAAAACGCCGACGAGGCGATGATCGTCCTGCGCACTTACCAGGAACTCCTCGCCGGCCAGCGCGACGGCGACGAAATCTGGCGCGATTTGAAAGCCCAGAGCCAGCTCGGCGTCACGCGCGGAACCTGGGCGGAACTGGCTTGAGGAGGGCAGGCAGGAATAAAGGTTTGCTGTCAGCGCAGGAACTTCCTTGAACGCGGGCGGTTTAACCGCCAGAATCTCCCGGCCATGTCCAGGCACGCTCACGACGATTTCAGTTTCCTGCCGACCGTCGATTCGACGGACGAAGAGGTCGTGGAGAGAGAGGGGCAGGCCAAACACAGCCCACCTCAGCCGGAAATCCCTGAGCCAGAGTATGCTGCGCTGGAAGAACCGCTTCCTGCGGAAGAGCCTGGGTACGAAGAGGCGGTACACCCAGAGCCGGTGTATGAGGAGCCTTTCTATGAAGAGCCGGTCATTGAGGCCCTGGCGCATGAAGGGGTGGCAGAGGCCCCCCCTGAGCCGCCCGTTTTTGTCCAGGCACCGCAGCCTGTAGCGAAGGTCCCAGTGTTCGAGGCAGACACCGCGCCTTTGGCACCTAGGGATGAAATGGCCAGCGTGCCAGTGCCCAATGAACCGGAACCTCTGGCAGCCAAGGTTCAGCCACTCCAGCAATCAGCCGCCCTCTCCAACCAGGAAAGCGGGGCCACCTTGCTCCTACCGCGTGCGCCCAAGGCAGCACGAGTGAGCCAGGAGTCTGAGGCAAAGCCAGTGGCGGAGATTGTAGCCCCTGCGCTGCCTAGCAGAGCTGCCGCGTCGTCTGACGAATCCCTGGGGGACACTGAAGCCCCGCCAGACAAAGAGGCGAAGCCCTTCATCGCCCCGAAACCTGCGCTGGAGGAACCGCTGGACCCCGATGAAGCTAAAAAGCAGCGCTGGCAAAAACTAGCGGACAAGGTCGGCCTCCGCACGCTGGGCATGAGTGTCGGCGTGCATCTGTTCCTGCTGCTGACCGCCACTTTCATCGGTGTGAGCCAGATGACGAACTCGCAGGTGGACTTTCTGCCCGGTGGCAGTTCAGCGCAGTCGCAGGCCGCTTCCGAAGCACTGACCCACAAGGTTCAGACCAAAAAAAATCCCTGGCTCAAGGCCAAGCCGGTCCAGCGCAAGATCACCGTGCAGTCACTGTCTGCCAACGTCGTCCTACCGGACATGCCCCCGATGGACATGACGGAGTTGTCCAAGATCACCAGCCGCATGGATCTCAGCAAGGCACCCACCTCGGGATCGAGCCAGCCCATGGGCCTGGGGGGTGCGGGCGGCGGGTTGGGTGCCGGCATCGGGCGCGGTGGCAAATTCAACTTCATTGGTCAGACCGCCACCGGACGGCGGGTGGTATTCGTCGTCGATGTCTCCGGCTCCATGTCGCAACGCTTGAAAGGTGAAAACCAGCAAATGAGCCGTTTTGATCTGCTGAAAAAAGAGCTGATCAAGGCGGTGAAGCAGATTCCCATGGGCACCGCTTATCAAGTGATCTACTTCTCCGACTTCGCCTGGCCGCACAACGAGGTGGACAGCCGTAACTCCACTGCCATGGAAAAATTCCGCTGGGAGGTGACGTCGCAAGATTACAAGAAGGTCAAAATTCCCTCCTTCAAATACATCCAGGCCACTCCGTTTTCGATCCAAGACAGCGTGAACATCATCCAAGGGTCGGAAAATCCTGGCGGCACCAACTGGGGATCAGGCCTGCTGATGGCGCTGAACGCCAACCCCAAACCCGATGTGATCTTTTTCATGACCGATGGCAACCGGACCGACGAGATGGGCTGGATCGATGTCGTCAACGCTGAAAACAAACGCAAGCTGCCCATGGCCGCGATTCACACCAGCGTGATCGCCCAGACCGATGCGGCGCGGGAGATGGACGCGCTTGCCAGGAGCAACAACGGCACCTTCACGGTCATCACAGACGAAGGCAAGGTCATCAAGGGGCAGGACTTCTTCAAATGAAGTAGGCTGCTCAGCGCTGCAGCTCGTGCAGCGCCGCCGTCACCTCATCTACCGGCAGGCCGACGACGTTGGTAAACGAACCCGTCATGCAGTCGAGCACCATGTCGGTGCATTCCTGAATGCCGTACGCTCCAGCCTTGTCGAGCGGGTTCACCCTGCCATGGTAGGTGCGGATCAGTTCGTCCGTCAGCGGCTTGAAGGTCACATGCGTGATGACATGCAGCTCACGGGCCACACTGCCATCACTGGCAAACACCACTCCGGTGCACACCTCGTGCGTGCGGTCGGACAGTCGGCGGACCATGGCCATGGCCTCGTCCAGGTCGGCGGGTTTGCCCAGGGGATCACCATCCACGTAAACCAAGGTGTCAGCACCAATGACGAGTGCCTCAGGCCGGGTGCGACTGACCGCCAGCGCCTTGCGCCGGGCGTTTTCCAGCGTGAGCTGTTCAGGCGTCAAAGCAGCATCATGCGCCTCTTCGACCTGCGACAGGACGATTTCGAAGTCGAAGCCTGCACGGCGCAGCAGCTCCTCACGGCGCGGGGAGGCGGACGCCAGCACGAGGGGGCGCATGCTCACGCCCGCTTTTCCACGATGGTCACCACATCATCCGCACGGATCACGGCATCGCGCTTGTCCAGTGTGCGGTAGCGGTAGTAGCCGGTCTTTTCTTGATATTGCGGTGCTCCTTCACAGGGCACTTCGCGTCCGTCCTTGAGCTTGATTTTATGCGGCGTGGAGGACGCAAACATGTTCGGCATGGAGCAGGAAACGAGGAGAATGGCGGGCGGGATTAGCAGGATACGGCACATGGCATTCATGGCGGAGGATGAAGAAATAACGATACACTTGAGACGCGCCTTTCGGAGATTTTGTTCATCCTACAGCAATGTCATATTTTTATGCGTCACAATGATGTCAGTTGAAGCAGACTCCATGCCTTCTACCCTGCCCAGATGAGTCAAAATTTACCCCCAGCCATCGGCATCATCGGCGGCTCCGGCCTGTACGATCTCGAAGGATTTGAAAATCGCGAAGAGATCAGCCTAGATACGCCCTTTGGCCCCCCTTCGGATGCCCTCGTGACCGGCACCCTGGCAGGCCGCCGGGTCTATTTCCTGCCCCGCCATGCCAAGGGCCACCGCATCCTGCCTACCGAGTTGAATCACCGCGCCAATATCTGGGCCCTGCGCAGCCTGAACGTGCGCTGGATCATCGCCGTCACCGCCGTGGGCAGCTTGCAGGAGCAGTACCACCCGCGCGACATCGTGCTGCCGGACCAGTTTTTCGACCGCACCAGCCGCCGCGATCAGCACACCTTTTTCGGCAACGGCATCGTAGCCCATGTGGCCTTTGGCGATCCGATTTCAAACGGCCTGCGCACGCTGCTTCATGACGCCGCCGTGGCCCAGGGCCGCAAGGTCCACAATGGCGGCACCTACGTCTGCATGGACGGCCCCGCCTTCTCCACCCGTGCTGAATCCCATGCACATCGGCAGCTTGGCTTTGATGTCATCGGCATGACAAACCTGCCCGAGGCCAAGCTCGCCCGCGAGGCAGAGATCGCCCTGGCCACCCTCGCCATGATCACGGACTACGACTGCTGGAAAGTCGAAGAGGAAGCCGTCACCGCCGAGTCCGTCATCGGCCATTTGCATGCGAACGTCGCTGCCTCCAAAGCCATCCTCGCCCACGTCATTCCGAACATTCCTGCGGAGCCAAACTGGCCGGAGCACCGCGCCCTGGACACCGCCCTGATGACCGACCGCAAGCTGTGGCCAGAGCAGACCGTGGAAAACCTGCGGCCACTCCTACAGCGATTTGTCTGAGCCGTAGCCAAGCAATAGAGCACACAAGAGCGCGACAGCGTTTTGGAACCGTAGCGCAGCGGGTCGAAGACCGCCGTAGGCAAATAGACAGCCGCACGCCGCCCGAAGGGTGAGCGCAGCGAATCAATGCTCCAGCCCTCCCGAAAAACATCCTCGCACTCTTTAGTCTCTTCTGAGTAAGTTGTTCGGGATCGTAGCCCGCTCCGGAAGCTCCACATCGCCCCAGATTTGAAAACAGCCAGCGCACGTTTTGTAGTACCGGCTTTAGCCGGAATCTGGGAAGCTTACTTCGTGCAAACGGCTCCCAAATACCTCTATGTTACCCTCCTTTCCACAGTCTAGCCGCCTCGAGTTCACCTGCCCTGGAGCTTTCCGTGAGCCTGCATCGTGCCAAGGCCTCGGCTGCACCGTTACGTTAAGCCGTATCAATCCTCCATCAGCTTCACCGCCAGGCGGCGCATGAACTGGCGCTCCGGTATCAGCCCGATCCGCTCATAGGCTTCGTCCAGATTCCGCAGGATGCGCAGCAGCGTCGCCTCGGCGGTGGCGGGCTCGTGAATGAGATCCTCCATGCCGGGATTCGCCGCCGGGTGGTGTTTGGCCACATCGGCGGCCAGCATGAAGCGCCCGCGATTAAAGCAATCGACCAGCCAGGTCTTGTCGCGAAATGTCACGCGAGAGAGGAAGTGACCGGGGAAATTGCAGCCTTCGATTTCGAGGCCAAAGCGATGACCCAGCAGCCGATAAATGCAGCACAGGCTGATGGGATTGCCCAGGCCGGAGTCCATCACCCAGAACAGATTGCTGTTCGCTGGCGAGTAGTAGTCCTTGCTGTTGCCCCGGAACCGGGTCACGCCGTTGTGCGCGGCAAAAAGCCACTCCGCGAGTTCATGCGCATCCATGCGGCCTTTTTCGGCAAAAGCCTCCTCCGCCAGCGCATCCAGGCGCTTGGCCAGATCGGCAGACTGGGTCTTCCAGCCGTTGATGAAAGCGGAAAGCTGGCTCAGCCCCTCCTCAAGCTGCGCGTCCGGCCCCTCCATCCAGCGCCAGCGCATCCAGGTTTCTTCCAGTTCGATCCGCCGTGCCGGTTCCAGCATTTGCGCCACCAGCCGCTCCTCCTCCGCAGACAGCGGCGTCTCCAGCGCCTCAATGTGCTGCGGCAGCTCGCGCCGCATGCCATTAAGCTCCGACCGCACCGCCTGCCGCACGACTTCAGAGTCGTCGTCGAGCAGCTTGATGAGATAGCTCAGATGAGCACTAGTTGGCATCCGCAGGTGATACCATGAACCGCACTAGGGGCGCAATCACGATTTGCTTCACCGTCGGATTTCCGTCGGCCCCCAGGCCCGAGTTCGCGCACAGACAGAGGCACCTTCGTCTGCATCAAGTCCACCAGAGTTCCCGTGCGACCTTGCAGCCTGCTCCCGGATGCGTTTGTTGGCTTTTCATCAGCGGCGGTTGTTGGTCAATCGGGGGCGATATACGCGTCGTTGGTGGGTGCGCTCCGACAGGCATCTGGCCCCGACTTGCCTCGCTGATCATGTGCGGGCCAAGCGCCTGAAAGAGAATCTGACGATGAAGGAACTGGCTTGCCAACTGGGGATTTCGGAGGCCACGCTCAAATATTGGGAAATGCATAAGAACCCTCCATCTGAGCAAAATCGGAAGCGGTTGTTGGCGTATTTGGGATATGACCCAGAGGGCAGCAAGTAGTAGATCAACGTTGGGAGCTTTCTCGATCCTTGCGTTGGGTATTTTTCGACCTGGGACTTGAAACTTTGGTTGGGGGAATGCCTTCCCCTCGCGGCTACTGCGTGCGCCGCTACCCCTTCGAGCGGGAGGTGTCCCGCAACGCCCTCGACTTTCAATCCGCCCTCTCTCGCCCTCGTCATTCGCTTCGCTCAAGACCAGGGCAGTCGCCCCAAATCGAGGCACTTCAGCGATGTCAGGCAGCATTCCTCTCCCACCTGCCCGTCATCGCCCAAGCGCTTGAGGCCACCCTGCCACCACAACCGCCCCGCTTGGCATCGCTTCGCGAATGGCAAGCTAGGCGATTCCGCCACCACCATAAGAAGCGCCACTGCTAGCTGTGCTTCGCAGATGCCTCCCCTCTTTTCCACGAGGCTTCTGCTCACTCATCCCCAGTCGCGCTGATTTCACTGCCGCTGGAAAAAGATGTCACCGCTTCTTCCTCATCTTTCCCCGCACCAGCCACAGCGGACACGTCGCCCAAATCTGCATGCCTGGCTTGATCGATCCAAAGAAGCTGCTGCCCCGCTGCTGCTCCTCACGCAGGATAGCGTGGTAAAACACCGCCGTACGCTCCGCGCGTGTCAGCGGCTCAGGCAGCGGCGGTCGGCGCGGTCGCAGGCAGCGTCCGTAGAGTGGCAGATGCCATCCCGGCAGTTCGATGCGCCACCTCCACCCATCCTGCTCCTCGCAGTCTGTAACCGGCCTGGCCTCCACCATCGACGGTGGATGGATTGGGGGCGAGGGCATCAGCACATGCCAAGCGCCCGCATGGATGATGCACCAAGGCACGCCCATCTCGCGATCCCGTGACTCGAAGTAGTCCGTGTCGGTGATTTGAGAGCCGTTGAACGTGATTTTCATATACTGTTTACTTGAACAGTAGCCGGACCGTGCCAGAATCAAGTCGCATGAGGAGAAGTCCGCCATGCGGCACGCCAACTGAAGGAGACGTTGGAAGCCACTGAGAAGATCACCACGCATCGCCAGGAGATCGAGCGAGTGCGCGAAGAAATGGCGAAAACGCATCGCCTCTACCTCGACGGCCACATCGTCCTTGCCGATTTTGGCGGCTATCACAAACCTTTGGCCGACCGCCTCACACAACTCCAGACCGAACTTCCCAAACTCGAAGCCGAACTCGACTACTTCAAAGTCCGCAGCGTCAGCGCAGATGCCGTGCAAGTCGAAGCTGACACCCTCTACAACAACTGGCCCCAGCTCCCGGACGAGAACAAACGCCGCATCATCGAAGGCATCGTCGAACGAATCGAGATCAAGAAAGACCGCCCTGAAATCGAGATAACCTTCTCATCCACAGCTCCTTCTGAAGACATGACAACAAACCAACAGAGCCTGAGGGAGCGCGGAAATTAGCCGGTGGTGAAAGCGAGGCTTGGCGAGCGAAAACCACCGGATCTTCGCGCATGACCCCATGTATCCAAAGGTTGCGCCCCGGCAGGGGTGCGAGAAGTTACCCCATGCTCTCGACGCATCTCTCGTTGCACGATCATTTCGTGTTCGGCACGAAGAACCGCGAACCCTGGTTGCCGCCAACAGCGCGAAAACGTGTCCATAAATACATCGGCGGCATCGTCCGCAACATGAACGGCATCGCGCATGCCGTGGGTGGCACGGGCGATCACGTCCACATCGCGGCAGGTTTGCGAGCCACGCATTGTCTCGGTGGAAACACGCCACGGTTAGAATGGCGCATTGGGTGGCCCTACAGCCGAATCTCCATCGCCTTCGCCGCACGGTGGGCTTTGGCGCGCGCTTCGTTGATGTTTTCAGCGCGGGCCAGGGTCACCGCCATGCGGCGCTGGCCACTCACGCTGGGCTTGCCAAAGAGCCGCACCTGGGTGTCCGGCTCAGCCAGGACTTGATCCAGCGCGCCGAACTGGACCTTGGCGGACTCACCTTCCACGAGCACCGCGCAGCTCGCGCTCGGGCCGTGCTGGTGGATGTTCGGGATGGGCAGGCCCAGGATGGCGCGGACGTGCAGCGCGAACTCGCTCAAATCCTGCGAGATGAGCGTGACGAGCCCGGTGTCGTGCGGGCGGGGGGAGACTTCGCTGAAGATCACGTCGTCACCTTGGATGAACATCTCGACCCCGAAGAGACCGCGCCCACCCAGCGCCTCCGTGATGGCTCCAGCCATGTGCTCAGCGGACGCCAGCGCTGTTTCAGACATGGGATGCGGCTGCCAAGACTCGCGGTAATCGCCCTTGATCTGCGTATGGCCCACGGGCGCGCAGAAGGACGTGCCCCCGACGTGGCGCACGGTCAGCATGGTGATCTCGTAGTCGAACTCCACGAAGCCTTCCACGATGACCTTGCCCTTGCCAGCACGGCCACCCTCCTGGGCGTATTTCCACGAGTGCTCGATGTCAGCGGCGGTTTTGACCACGCTCTGCCCCTTGCCGGAACTGCTCATGATCGGCTTCACCACGCAAGGCATGCCGATCTTTTCAATCGCAGCGCGAAATTCCTCCTCGGTAGCAGCAAACACGTACGGGGAGGTCTTGAGGCCCAACTCCTCCGCCGCAAGGCGGCGGATGCCCTCGCGGTTCATCGTGAGCTTCGCCGCACGGGCCGTGGGCACCACGCGGTAGCCTTCATTTTCCAGCTCCAGCAGCGTGTCCGTCGCGATGGCCTCGATCTCCGGGACGATGCAGTCAGGCTTCTCCACCTCCACCAACCGGCGCAGCGCCTCGCCATCCAGCATGGAGATGATGTGGCTCCGGTGCGCCACCTGCATAGCCGGGGCGTTAGCGTAACGATCCACAGCGATGACTTCGCAGCCCAGGCGCTGGAGTTCAATGACGACCTCCTTGCCCAGCTCGCCGGAGCCGAGCAGCATGACTTTAGTAGCGGAGGAGGAAAGGGGAGTGCCGATGCGTGACATCCCTGCATTTAGTCTTGCAGTCGGCAGGCTTCAAATCGCATTTAACCCGCTCCACTCATGAAACTCGTCACGAGACCCAGCCAAAGCCCCCAGTGCCAAGGCAGGCGCAGTTTTGAAAGACGCAGTGTAGGGGACGGGCCCGTTCTTCGCTAAAGCTTCGAAGAGCAAGCTGCGCTTGATTTGAACCGCTGATCCATTCTCCGTCGCAAGACTGCGAAGGATGAATTGGAGGCTGAGATGACGCTGATTCAGGTTCGGAATCTGGTCTGTGAGAGCAGTCCGCGGTGAACAGCGGTTTCTGACATTGCGGATGCGCTGAGAAGGGCAAGGGAATGCCTGAGTTTGGGCTTTGGGAGGCGGAATTTTGTCAGGATTTCGCCTGCCCCATTAAACCTGTTGTCCGCACAGATGGCCAATCATACCAGAAGCCCTAGAAGTCGTAGGATGATTCTTTTTTATTCGCAAGTTCCAGCAGCTTTGAGCGCAACTTAATCAGATAGCGCATGGTCTGGCTGCCCTTGTAGATCAAAATGACAGCCGCAGCAATTTGGAGGCAAAGAACGATCAGCCAAGGCAATGACAAATTAAAAGTTTTGCAGCTAAAAGAACCCGTGTTGAAAAGATGAATGATTGTAGGAACAGATCCGGCAAAAAAGCTAGGGCCTCCTGACAATTCCCATTTTAGCCTGCTTACCAAGTGTGAAATGTGGTCGGCCATGGTCTCGGGAATATTCTTTACCAGCAAATACTGATACCAGTCACGTTCGCGTTCCTCATAGTTCTGACAGTCGTCCCACTTGCTGTTAACCCAAAAATGCCACTCCAACCAACTGCCAATCTCTTCCATCAAAAGCCCTGCGGAAAACACGATTAGCACGACGACAGCAGAAGGCGCGAGAGTGCCGCTAAGTAGCCATGCATGACCGTTTGGGTCTTTGGTTCCATACCATATCAAATAAGGGGCCGCTGCGACAAATCCTGGAACTACCAGGCTTGCCAGCAGACGGCTAAGAACAACATTAAGTTCAGGTTTCATAGATTCTATTGAGATAAAGAAGCAGTGTCCAACCCCGGCAATCCGTCCACTATCTTCTGCATCTCCAGACTGACGATGATCACGCGGAGGAAGAATTCCAAGGGATTTTTTTGGTTGTGCATCGTTGCGTTGACCCAAAGATTGGCGTCGTTGCTGACGGACTGGCGTTCCATGATCCATTCGAGGGCGTCGTCACCGACGATGGATTCATTGAGCATTTTATGGCTTTTGTTTTTTTATAACAGCCTTCATTGCATAAAGATGAATACGCTCATTGTAAATATCCTCTTCAGGCCAAAGTGTAAGCTGTTTAGGAAGGGGGAGCTCCACAGCCTCGTCACTTCGACTCGACAACACTTCCACCACAGCCTTCATCGCGGAAGTGAAAACCTTCCCTGAACACTGGACCCTACCATAGTGTTTTTGTTGGACGTCCTCGAACTCTTTAGTGGAAAGTTGCAGGCCATGGTGTCCGAGATATGTCAAAAGACGAGGCCCAACTTTCCACTTTAGATTGGCAGCCATGACCAGCCCGCGAACCACACACAATTCGGGGTAAGGATTTGATTCTCGGTTAACCTCTAACGTCCTGTTGATGATGCTGCGAAAAAATGCCGCGTCGCTGAATTGAATGGGTAACGGGTGGCGCAGCAGGGCTGGAGACTGCAAGTTTTGCGATGGATCAGAACGACTTGTTTGCAATGGGTTTGGGATTGAGTACGCCTTGGAAGGTCGTGCGCAGCGGGTT
>CAINGK010000019.1 GCA_903848465.1 uncultured Verrucomicrobiota bacterium | reverse complement strand
GGGCTGCTGCGTTCGGCATCGCTACGCTCGCCTCACTGCGCAGCCCCCAAAGGGGCGTGCAACGCAAGGCTAAAGCCTTTTACAGAACAGAATTTACACCCCCGGGGTTTCTTACGCGTTGCATGAGCTGAACGGTTTGCGAAAAGCGGTAGCTGCCTATTTTGTGAGTCTCGTGGTGTTGAACGGCTTACTGCCAAAACGAAGTCCACTTGCTTACGAACGACGGCTGCATGGGAAAAGCAGCCCTACCATCGCGATGGGTTTTTGAATGGCCTGCGAGTGAACGAATCACGCCGTGCTCAGGCGGAGAGGGATCATCTTGATCCCTGTTTGGGAGCAGTATGCGCATGCGTGCGCGGGAGGGATCAGGATGATCCCTCTCCTGCCAGGCGTGCCGCGCTTCCCCATTCATCTCCTGTAGGAACTCAGGATCTCCCCACGTAAATCATTTGAACCCACGAGGCTTCTGCGGCAGGTGCGGCGGCTTGCTCCGTGAATGTGAATTTGTTTTAATGCCAACCATGAAATTTCCAGCCTTCCGTGTTCTGCCTTGTTTTCGTTTGAAGTCGTCCCTGCTTGCGTTCGCGCTTGCGTGTGTTGCTCAGGGGGATGTGGTCTGGGGGGCGAGTGATCCGACGGATGTGACGGCGGTGGTGGCGGCGGCGGTGAAGGGGGACAAGATCTCGATCAAGGCGGGCAATGATTTGTTTGGCGATACGGCGTCCGGGGTGCCGAAGAAACTGCATGTGGAGTACACGCTGGGTGGCGAGAAGCTGACGCGGGATGTGGGGGAGAATGCGAAGCTGGAGATCGTGGCACCGGCGGGGAAAAAGCTTGTCATTACCAAGGCGGTGTATGGGCCTGCGGATGGATCGAAGCCGAAGACGGTGGCGGCGGTGACGGAAAATCCTGCGGAGGTGCTGGACACGCTGCCGGGCTTTAAGGTGGAGCTGGTGCGCAAGGCGGACGCGGCGACGGAGGGTTCGTGGATCTCGATTGCGAAAGATCCGAAGGGTCGGCTGCTGCTGGGGGCGGAACGGAAGGAGCCGATCTCGCGACTGACGCTGAAGGACGGGAAGGTGACGAAGGCGGAGATTCTCAAAATCCCGCTGAGTGAGGTGATGGGCATGCTCTTTGCCTTTGACAGCCTGTACATCAATGGCCGTGGCAACGGGCCTGATGGCAAGGAGGTCTATGCGCTGTGGCGCTGCACTTCCACCACGGCGGAGGAGGCTTTCGACAAGGTGGAATTTTTGCGTGAATGGCGGGGCGGCGGTGGTGACCACGGTGCGCATACGATCCTGCTGAATCCGGACAAGAAGCATCTCAATGTGCTGTGCGGCAATTTTGTGGATGTGCCGGACGATGTGCTGCCGACCTCGCCGCATAAAAACTATGCGGACGATCTGGTGCTGCCGCGCGCGGAGGATGGCAACGGCTTCGGCGCGGGACGCAAGCCGCCGGGTGGATTTGTGGTGCGCATGGACCCCGATGGCAAGAACTGCGAACTCATCGCGAGCGGCGAGCGCAACACCTACGGCGTGGCCTTCAATCATGATGGCGAGTTGTTCGGCTTTGACAGTGACATGGAGGGGGACTGGGGCACGCCGTGGTATCGCCCAGTACGTGTGTACCATCTGACGAGCGGTGCGGACCATGGCTTCCGCGAGGGTGCGAGCAAGTGGCCGGAGTATTACCACGACAGCCTGCCTGCGTCGGTGAACATCGGCATCGGCTGCCCCACGGGAGTTGGCTTCGGCACGGGCGCGAAGTTTCCGGCGAAGTATCAGCGGGCGTTCTTCATTGAGGACTGGACTTATGGACGTCTGATCGCGGTGCATCTGTCGCCGCAGGGCGCGAGCTACGGCGGTACGTGGGAGAACTTTGTGGCGCCGAAATCGCTGCACGAGAAAGCGGGCAAGACGCCGCTGAACCTCACGGGCCTGACCATTGGTGATGATGGCGCGATGTATTTTACGATTGGCGGGCGGCACACGCAGGGCGCGCTGTTTCGCGTGACTTATGAGGGTGCGGAATCAACGGCACCTGCGGAGTTGCATGAAGTGGCGGGCGATGATGCGCGTGCGCTGCGCCACAAGCTGGAGGCATTTCATGGACACGAAGACGCGAGCGCGGTGGACATCGCGTGGCCGCAGCTGGGCAGTGAAGATCGCTTCATCCGCTACGCTGCACGCATCGCGATTGAGAGCCAGCCGATCAATGCGTGGAAGGCGCGTGCGCTGGCAGAGACGAATCCCACGGCGGCGCTGACGATCCTGCTCTCAGTGGCACGGCTCGGCGGCACGGAGGCGCAGGGCGATCTCTTCAAGGCGTTGGCGAAGATTTCTCCGGCGCAGCTCAAGAGCGAGGCGCAGCAGCTTGAACTGCTGCGTGTGATCGAGGTGGCGATCAGTCGCATGGGGAAACCGGCGGCAGAGATCGCTGCGCCGATCATTGCGCTGATCAGCCCGATGTACCCGGCGCAGAGCGTCGCGCTGAATCGCGAGCTGTGCCAGACGCTGCTGGCGCTGGATGCGCCGGATACCATTGGACGCACGCTCAAGCTGCTGGCGGCGGCACCCACGCAGGAGGAGCAGGTCAATTACATCGTCGCCTTGCGCACGATCACGACGGGCTGGACACCGGAGATGCGCCGGCAGTATTTCGCGTGGTGGGCGCAGAAGCGCAATAACACGCAGCATCCTGAGAAGACGCTGCAATGGTTCACGGATGCGGGGCGCGACTTCAGTGATGGTGCGAGCTTCGCGAACTTTCTGGTGAAGATCCGCCGCACCGCGATGGCCAATGTGCCGCCCGAGGAACTGGTGGCGCTGCAGCCGGTGCTGGATTCATGGATCGAGCCTGCGCCCAAGCTGAAGAAGCCGAAGAAGGACCGCACGTTTGTGAAGAACTGGGTGATGGCCGACCTCGTGGGCGATTTGGACAAGGTGGGCAAGGGCCGCAACTTTGCGCAGGGGCAGGACGCCGTGAACGGTACGCTCTGCCTGATGTGCCACCGCATCGGCGATGAAGGCGGCTCTGTCGGCCCGGACCTCACGTCGGTGGCGAGTCGTTACTCGCCGCAGGTCATTCTCGAAGCGCTCATCGAGCCTTCGAAGGTGATCTCTGAGCAGTATGCGAATACCGACATCACGCTGAAGGACGGCAGCTTCTTCACGGGCCGCATTGTGTCAGACACGGACGACAAGATTGTGCTGCGCCCGAGCATGCTTGCGCCAGATACGAAGGAGATCAACAAGGCCGACATCAAGACGAAGGAAGTTTCGAAGCTGTCGCCGATGATGCCTGGACTGCTCAATAACCTGACCAAGGAAGAGATCCTGGACTTGCTGGCTTACTTTGAAGCCGCCGGGAAGCCTGAGGGTGCGGCGTTTAAGAAGTAGTGTCACGCGCGATGAAGCACACTCTGCTCCTCATCATCGCACTGCTGCTGGCGCATCGATCTCTCGCTCTCGATCATGCGTCGGGGCTTGTGCCGAATGGTAGTTTCGAGCTGGAAGACAACGGCGCGCTCGCGGGATGGTTGCCCTTTGACACTGTGCCGGACAGGGTGCCGAACAACGTGCATGGGGTTCCCAGCGGCTACTTTGAATTCATCTGGGACACGGTCTCGGATGACGGCGGCAGTGGGTCACTCCTGCTCCGGGGAAAGGGAAATCGTCTGCCAGTGTTCCCCGGTGTCTCGCCGCTTACGGTGCGCAGTGAGACGGTGGCTTACATCATCTCACCGAAGCTGCCGGTGAAGGAGAATGCGGAATACAAGCTCACCTATTCCATTAAGACCAGCGGCATGGCCGATCCGGCAACGAAGCAGCCTGCGCGCATCGCTTTCGAGTTCCGTTGTTACAAGGGTAATGGCAAGCCTGGCTATGGCGCGCACAACGAGCGTGTGCCGAATCGCAGCGCGAAGGAGAACGACAAGCAGCTCTCCAGTTTCGAAACGCCCACGCACAACGAAGACATCGCCGACTGGCAGCGCTGCGAAGCCGTCATCAAGACGCCGTCTGACACCACGGATCTTGAGTTGCGCGTGCGAGCCATCTGCACGAAACCGGGACAGAAGTTCTCGGCATGGATCGACAACATCAAGCTCGTGCCAATCTCCGGCGACGCAATTGAAACGAAGACGCCTGAGACGTGGCAGCCACGCACCTTGCCACCGGCGACGACGCGTGGTTTGGCGACTGGCGACCTCGAACTCCTCGCGCCAGCCGTGCCCTATGGCAGCCGCATTCAGCGCACGATGAAACTGCTCGCGACCAGCACACCCGAGCATCGGAACAAGGTACGCATCCTTTGCTACGGTCAGTCCATCATGGCGCAGGCCTGGTGGCGCGTGATTCAGGCCTATCTGCATCAGCGCTACCCGAATGCCGATCTCGAAATGGCGAACCTCTCCCTTGGCGGCTTCATGTCGAATGACCTCATCCACTCGGCAGAGACGGACATGATTCCCTTTTATCCCGATCTGGTACTCTTCCACGACTACATGCGCAACGGCCCCGAAGAGATCGAAACGCTCTACGGCGGGCTGCACCACCGCACCACGGCTGAGATGCTCACGCTCACGCATCACGTCGCATTCCCCGGCACGGCTGGCATCTTCAGCTTGAATGCTCGCAAACACGACGAGGAAGCCGTCATCATCAATGATACGGCGAACAAACACGGCTTTGAGGTGGTGCAGATTCGCGACAACTGGAAGCATCTCCTCGCTGTGCTTCACCCAGGTATGGAGCCGCGTCTGGCGGCGCAAAACTATCTTCAGGATCAGGTGCATCTCTCCAAACGTGGCGAGCAGCTCATGGAGCAAATCACGGCCCGTCACTTCGAGTATCGGCCAGATCAGAAGCCCACCTGGCTCAACAAGATTCGAGTGTATTCGCCGGATGGCGCGCGCTGGCCGCAGACTGAAGATGAGTATCCCAGACAGGGCAAGCCGCTCGCCGAATCCTTGAAGTTTGAGTTCGAAGGCAATCGCATCGACCTCATCGCCGCGCCCGTTACGGGCACTCCAGGCAGCGCGAAGATCCTCATTGATGGCGAGGCCCCATCGGCCATTCCCAGCCTTTACACAGCAACGCGGACCACTTTGGTCGAAGGCTCACCGTGGCCCTACATCAAGCATGTGCAGACTAGCGGCCAGCCCTTGAAGGAAGAATGGACGCTCACCTACACCAAGGTCACACCGCGCAACCTGCCTGACGGCAAACCCGACAACTTCGACATTGAGTTTGACCTCACCGGCAGCGTCTCCGGTCCCGACGGCAGCGGCAGCACACGCGAGCGCTTTGTCTCAAAGTCCGGTCGAATCACCATCGAGCCCGCGTGGTTTCTTCCCGTCAACATCTGGGTTTCCACCAAAAACCAGCGGCCACTCGTCGGTGCCGTCGTGAAATGGAAAACGATCCTGATGGGCAATGATCAATGGAAACCGAAGACCGGACTCGATCCAGCCATCGAGGACCGATACGTCCTTGCGCAGGGCCTTTCCAATTCGAAGCACACACTCGAAATCATTCCCAACAACGATGGTCCTCTCTCCTTGCGTTGCCTCATCGTGCATCAGCCAGCCAAAGCTGACGAAGATCGTCATTGAGCCTCCTCCGCGCTCAGTGTTGGGACTCGCCCGTGTTGTAAACCAGAGTGGAGACGGTGGTGGCCCAATCGCCACGGTTGTCGGAAACCAGTAGATACCAGTCCACGTTTTGGGTGGCGATACTGGCTGGAAGCGCGGTGGAATAGGTGTGAGTTTTTCCTTGGGTGCCGGTGATTTTGACTGCGGCATCGAGGTTGATCCAATTGCGTTTTTCCCAGGTGTCAGTTGGCGTGTGGATGCTGTAATACAGCTTGGGCGTGTCCAGTTTAACAGCAGGATCGGCGGTGACTGCGAAGTGGATGTCCAGATTGTTTTGGGCATCGGGCTTGGGAGTGCCGGTGAGTTGGATCGTCGAAAGAGGCGCACCGATTCCCTTCAAATGGTAGTCAAAATAGACTGACTCTATGGGAAGCCCGCGCCCCATAAGTGTGCGCGAAAACGTGGGGGGCACCACGTTGCCGCCTGGAGTGAGGATGTTGTGGCTGGATTTGATGCAATAAAAGCCGATGTCGTGCGCGGGGTCGGTGTCCTTGGGGTCCGGCTGGGAGTTGGGGGAAAATTGAAAATTGAGGCTGGCGGCGTTGGTGATGGCACTCAGCGTTTTCACCACGGCAGGAGGTCGGAAGAAGTGATCGTTGGCGGAAGCGGCGAGATAAAAATGTGACTTGATGCCTCCGGCTCTGCGCCCGGCATCCAGATAGGTCAGCCATTGGGAGATTCCTTGGTTTTTCCACTGCTCGAACCCGGCGGGATCATTCTTGAACATGAATCCTGAGGTGGCGGGATTGATGAAGAACTTGAACGCGCTGTCCTCATCATAGAAGCCGCTGCCGTAGGTGGAGAATCCGGCAGCCACCCGGTCGCCAAGCATCCCGCACAGCATGATCGTCGAGTAGCCGCCCCAGGATACGCCGACGATCCCGATCTTGGATGGGTCAACCTCAGGCTGTGTCTTGAGCAAGGCGAAGGCCTTCAGCGCCGTGGCCTCGGCCGTATAAAGCCAACTGGCCTTGATGTCCGGCGTGACGGTGAAATTGGGAGTGCTCCCATAAGGAAGACTGCGCCATGTGCCGCTTCCCGCATCAGCAAAGGCAGGACTTGCGATGCCCGGTAGATCACAAGTGAGCACCACGTAGCCTGCGGCGGCCCATTGCCCCACGAGCCATTGCTGGGGTGCCCATTGGGCGAACTGCCCGCCTCCATGAAGAATCAAGAGACCCGGCAATTTTTTGCCCGGTGCGGCATCTGCGGGCATGGCAACCATGGCATAGACAACCGTGTCATCATGGTATTTCCCGTCCTTGTAAACAGGGGCCGATTTGAACGTGACGTGGCGGATGCAGACGTTGTTGGTGAGCTGCTCTCCGCCTGGAGGTGCCCAATAGCGGACGTCTTTGATCACCTCGCTCCCGCCGGTGATGGTCTTTGTCGTTTCACCTTGATTGCCCTTGATAGTGACGGTGGGCGAGGGCGTGGTTAAGGGTGCTATATTTTTGTCGATGTCCTCGATGAGCGGCTGGAAAGGGTCGTTGGGCGGCGGGGAGTAAGGGGCTGCACTTGCCGCCTGGGCAAGCGAAAGAACGGCTGTCAGCGCTGTGATGAGAAGATGTTTGTTGATCATGTACAGTAGTTGGGAATCAAGTGACTGTTCTCGTTTGTGCTCATCGGGGACAGATTCAAGGTAGTCTTCATTGGTGGGATTCCGTTGTGTTGTAAACCCGTGAGTTTGAGGTGTGGGGTTTTTTCTGTGAGGGCCATTTGAAGATAGATATTGATTCCTGTTCCATTCTCAGCGCGTTCTTAATGTCAGTGTCAACTGTTCTAGGCCAGTTGCATCATCATGGTGCCAGATTGAGGCGTATAGAAATGGCACTCAATTTAAACCGTTGATCGTTGGATTGGGCGGATGGCGGTGGTTTGAGTGCGACTGAAATGTGGCGGAGCTATTTGCAGGCACATCTGGTAAAGGCTGAGTGTTGAGAGCGCGCTGTGTTTGCTTCCCGATCGTGTTGCCGGAAACCCAGGGCGGCGCTCGCGAAGGCTTCCTCCTTCGTTCTTCGAGCTTCGGAGGACAAGCTGCTTGCCCTGGGCGATAGGTCGTGCCTTTGGCGCTGAGGAATTGATTGCCTGCAAGAAGAGCATCCTGCTGAGCATGAATGGATCAGCACGCCGCCATTGTTTGCAGCCTCAGGTTAAGAGGCCGTGCCGACGTGTTCTCTGGTCACTTGCCAGACGCCGTTGACTTTGCGGAGGGTGTAGGTGCATGACGGAGGGCTTTGCGGCCCGGACCAGGAGTCGGCGGATACTTCGGCTTCGGTGGTCGTCAGCCAGCGGATCTCGCCGATGCTGAAGAGGGTCAGTCCGCCCTCGCCGGTCTGCTTGTCTTTGATCCCTTTTTTCGTGGCTCGGCATTCGGAGACAAGGGCGACATTTCGCCCCGCGGCACACAGTTCCGTGAGCATGCGCTCAGAAATGACCAGGTCTGTGACGATGGGCGGGGCGGGTGGATCGGGAATCTGGGAGCCTTTGGAGAACTTCATCTCTGCTGGGCGGAGCGAGTAGGCGCGTATGAAACTGCGGCGGCTTCCCAGTTCACGCGTCTGGTGCAAAAACGTCGCACGCCGGATCGCCCATTCTTCCGCGTCCTTGTTGGGAACGCGGATTTCTTCACCGTGAATCTGACACCACACGATGTCCGCCGCCTGCGTCTTGCGCACAGTGGGCTTCTGCTGCTTGGCGCGCCCACACGCCGGGAGCAGCAGCAACGCAAGCAGCGCTACCCAACGGATCAATCCGGAGGGTCGATGTGCAGAGGGCGTGGTGGGTTTCATGGGGGCTGGCAGCCGAGGTCAAAGGAGCAAGGCACATACACGCGATGCACGTGCCTGCTCAAGAGAAAGCATGTGACTTTCGAGCCGCACGAATCCTGAGCCAGGGGCTGCCCGATAGAGAGCCCTTTCGCGTATTTTGGCCAGCAGGAGGCTTCCGCGCACCCAAAGCGCGCCGGATACATCAGCTTAAATCCATTGAAAATCAGCCGTTTGAATGGCAAAGTTTCAGAAAATGTCTGGCAACTTTTATTTCCCCGAACTTAAAATCAATTCTTGGAGTACTGATCCAGATAAAGAATCCTGATCCAGTCCAACCTCAACGACTTCTGAAGACTTATGCGCTATACCATCGCCCTTTTCACGTTCGTGTTGTTGTTAAAATCTGAAGCGGCGCAGGAGACGCTGCTTGATATTGAGATGCCTCCTATCGTGTTTTCGCCTGAGCTGCGAAATCTGCCAGACATGAAGCATAATGACATAAGCTCTGCCACCACCGATGTTGCCATCACAGATGGAGTTGTCAGAGAGGCGGCGCTTCGTAACGATGTCAGCAAGCTTGAAGAGGTGCTACGTTCCAGCAATCAGCCGCTCCAACTGCAAGCTGCTCAAGCGCTGGGCTCAGTAACATCCCGCAAAGCAGATGCACGTTTGTTGTTGGAATCATTCTTGTTAAGGAGTCAAACCGCTAATCGCACGGAATTTGGCGAGCAGTTATTCGCACGACTCGCAGTTGAGTCGGTCTCATCGACGTCACTTGCCAGACTTCAGTCATCGTGGTTGCCTTGGTGTTTCGGAGCACTGATTGTTGCATTAGGTTCAATTTGGTTCGTCCACCGGCGTTCCAAAGAGACGGGGGCAGGGTGCAAACAAATGACAAACTGACCGCCATGGCTCAATCCGCCCGGCATTCTGCGTAACCACTGCCCCCAAGCCGCAGGAAAAAAAGAGGCCGCCCCTTCCTCACAACGCCTGCTGCAAAAAGGCCGTTTCCTCGGGCAGGAGGAGTTCGGGGTGGATGGTTTCGGCGATTTGGAAGGCGCGGGCGGTGGAGGCGGTTTTGGCGAGGAGTCCTGCGAAGACGGCGCGCTCGCCGGGGCTGAGGCCCTGGATGCTGGTGACGTGCTGGAGGGCGGCGCGGGTGGCTGTGGGATCGCTGAGGCGCCAGGCCTGGAGGGCGGTGAGTAGCCAGGTGGCGCTGTCGTTGCTGCTGCTGGCGGTGGGGCTGCGGGTGTCGATGGCGGTTTCTAGCATCTCGCCGCGCAGGAGGCGCAGGTAGGTGGCGCGGTGGGCGGCCTGGGTGCTGTTGGGCTGGAGGGCGGCGAGGCGGACGGCTACCTCGGTGAGTGCGCGGGTGTCTTTGAGGATGCCTGCCATGTCAGAGCATTTTTCCAGGTAATCTGCTTCTTCCTGTGCGCCGGGCTGGGCGAGGAATTGGTAGGCCTGCAGGGCGAGGTCGGCCATCTGCCATTCTTCGGCGAGGAAGGCGGAGCTTTTGAGCGCGAGTTCGTTTTGCTCGACGTTGCCCTGCTGAATGGCTTCGTCGAGGATGTCGTGCGGATGGATGGCGTCCTCGGGATGCAGGTGCCGGAGGGCGAGGGCGCGCCAGTTCATGAGGCGTGCGCGGGAGTACTGCTTTTTGATCTCGACTTCCTTGAGCATGTTGAGCAGGTCCTGCCAGCGTGCCTGATCGACCAGCGCCTGAACGACGAGGGGGATCAAGACGGGGTATTCCTTCCACCGCGACTCTGGTATGAGCTCGTGGATGCGGCCCTGCTCCTTCTCTCTGGATAGCCAGGAGGACAACTGCCCGAGCACTGCGGGCGCGGCGGCTTGATAGCGCGCGACCTCGGCCTGGATGAGCTGCTCGCGCTTTTCTGGCTCTTGGCGCAGGAACTGTGAGACCACTTGCAGGCGCTCGGCAGCCTGGGCGGAGGGGTGGTCGGTTGCGAGCTTGAGCAGTAAATCGAGCTCCGCGCGGCTATGGCCGGGCTGCAGGCTGAGGTAGCGGATGGCGGTGAGGGCGGGGGCATCCTTTCCGCGTGCTAGCTCCCAGAGCCGTGTGCGCGCCTGCTGCCAGACTTCGGGGAAGGGGCTGTTCCAGTCTTTGATGGCCTGGGCGACGGCGACGGCGGGGTCTGCGGAAAAGAATTTGCTGAGGGAATCCTGGATCTGCTCGGCCTCAAGCTTTTGCCCTTCCTTCTTCAGCAGCTCGATCTTGAGGCGGGTGGCCTCCAGGCCGGAGGCGAGCGGGGCGGGGATGTCCTCTAAGGCGTTGCGGGCGCGGTCGAGGTGGCTGGAGGCAAGCCAGGCGCGGCAGAGCCAGAGGTGATCCTCGGGCCGAAACAGGGTGCTTGGTTTGAGCTTTTGGAGCGTATCGCCCAGGAGCTCGGGGTTGTTTGGAGATTCGGTGTCGCCGGGGGCTTCGGGGGTGGGGTAGGTGCCGATGAGGTAGTCTGCCAGGACGCGGAGAAAGCCGGGCCGAGTGCGGGCGCTTTCTTCCACATTTTGGATGGCACCGAGGGCGGCGGGCCAGTCTTTCTGGGCGATGGCTTCCTCGGCCTTGTCCACGAGGCTCTGGCTTTGTCTCAACTGCCCGAATTTGACGGAGTTGAGGAGGAACATGACGAGGGCGATAATGGCTATCGTGACTGGGATCAGGTAGGTGGGCAGTCGCGGGTCTGCCTCCTCGGCGGGGAGCGCATAAGGGGGGCGTGCAGGGCGGAGCGCCGCTGGGGCTGAAGCAGGTGGCTCGGGCGTGGCGTCGAGGGGGGGCGCAGCCTGGTCTTCTTCTTTCTCGTTCTCTTTCTCAGGCTCAGACGAGGAGGAGGAGGAGGAGGAGGAAGAGGATTGGGGCTCGGGTGCGGTTTCTGGCGTTAGCGGAAGCTGGTCTTCCTGGGGCACGCTTTCTCCACGCCGCTGCATGAATTCGCGGCCGAGGACGGGCGTTTCGGTATTGCGCCGATAGTCCGTGATCCGGTCCGTGGGGTGCCACCGGGTGAGCAGCCGTGAAATGACCCGCCTGACCGCCCGAAGAGCCGCCGCCGCCCGCGTGGCATGGGGCAGCTTTTTGGGCTGCTCATGCACCTGCTGCGGGCAGGCATCACGGTCTGTCTGTGACGAACTGGCGTCTGGAGGGGCATCTGACATGGAATAGGGTGAGAACAATCATCCATCTGGGCAAAAGCAAGCGCATTGTCCGTGGTGGGGGGATGCAAGGCCCGACCGCCATACGACGCTCCCTATGCGATTCACGACTTTCTCCCTCTCCGCGCAACCGCGCTGAAAGGCTGGTGGAAATCCCGCGCTATGTCTGGCCTATGTTTTTCGCCATGACTTTTCGTTCGGTTGTTTCCACGCTGGTTTCCAGGGGGCTGGCCGCAGGTGCGGGGTTGGTGCTGCTGGGGTCGGGGGCGGCGCTGGGGCAGTTGCGGTTGCCGGCGGTGTTCAGTGACCATGCGATGATCCAGGCGGACAAGCCCGTCGAGGTCTGGGGCTGGGCGACGCCGAGCAAGGTGGTGAGCGTGACCTTTCGGCCCAAGGAAGGCAAGGGGCATCAGAGCTGGGTGAAGACTGCTGCCAATGGCCGCTGGCGGGCGCAATTGCCAGCGATGAAGGCGGGTACAGCGGCGGAGCTGGAAGTACACACGCACGACGAGACGCCGATCATCATCAAAGACATGCTCGCGGGCGAGGTCTGGCTGTGCAGCGGGCAGTCGAACATGTCCTACCTGCTCACCACGAAGGGCCGCAAGCCGAATGAATCCACCGGCCCCGAGATACTGGAGGAGGCGCAAAAGAATGCGACGGACGCGCAGGGCGCGCTGCGTTAATTCGCGGTCAGTGCCAAGCGTGCGGACCTACCACTGGATGATGTGACCGGCCACTGGGTGGTGGCTACGCCGGAGACCTGCGGCGGGTGCTTCGCGCTGTCGTGGAATTTTGCGGTGACGCTGCACCAGCGCCTGCATGTGCCCGTGGGCGTGATCAACACCGCCATCGGCGGCACGGCCATCGAGCCCTGGACGCCGCGCCCGGAGCTGGAGGCTTGCCCTGTCGGCCCCGCCACCATCGCGCGCTATCAGGCGAAGCTGGATAGCGAGAAGCCGGAGGTTAAAGCCAAGTATGAGAGCGACCTCGCGGCGTGGACGCAGCGCTACCCCACGCCCGAGCTGCAGCAGCAAAACCTCGCCTCCAAGCCCATCCTTGTTGATGGCAACAGCAACATGCCCTCCCGCCTTTACAACGGCATGGTCCACGGCCTGGAGCCCTACACGCTGAAGGGCTTCCTGTGGTTTCAGGGCGATGGCAATTTCGGCAACCCGCACGAATACGGCGCGCTGGTGCAGACGCTCATCCGCGCCTGGCGCAGCCACTTCCGCGATGACACGCTGCCCTTCTACTACGTGGAAATGCAGAACTACCGCAAGCCGCAGGAAGCCCCGGTGGAGCCCAACCCCATGAGCCTCATCCGCGAGGCGCAGCAAGGCGCGCTGCAACTCCCGCACACCGACGTGGCGGCATCGCTCGACCAAGGCATCGACGTGCCCGACTACGAGGCGCATTTCCCAAATAAGAAACCGCTCGGTCAGCGCATGGCCGGACTCGCCTTAAACAATCTCTACGGCCAGCCCGGCCTCGTCCACAGCCCTGCCTTCAAGAGCTGGACCGTGGAGGCCGGCGGCAAAGTCCGCCTCAAGCTCGATCACGCCACCGGCCTGCGCCAGCGCGGCACGGCAGGCCTGCGCGGCTTCGCCATCCAATCCGCCGACAGCGGCTGGCTCTGGGCCCAGGCCCGCATCGACGGCGAGGACCTCGTCCTCTGGAATGAGCAGGTCGCCACGCCGGTAGCCGTGCGCTATGCGTGGGCGTTTAATCCGCTGCTGAGTGTGGAGAATGGTGCGGGGCTGCCGCTGCGGCCGTTTCGGACGGATACGGAGAGCAAGGAGTGACGTGTTCGTCCTCGGTCCAGGCACCTTGTTTCAAGTTTAAGGTTTAAAGTTGGCCGGAGTTCTCGGTGGAGTGGTGCTGGACTGTAAGCCTCGGCGGGGTATTGCTGCCATCTTTGCACATTGGACCCATTCCCAGCTCATGAAAGCAGTCGAGGCATTGAAACAAGAAGAGAATCATTCAAGGATTTACCGCACGCGCACTCCGATGTACAAGGAGGTCATGTGGCATGTGTCAGATATGAAAACCAGAATTCCAAGTGTTGACTGGGCCGGTTGTTGCAAGCTTCTCCATGGGCCACCCAAAAACGACTTCTATGAAATCGAGGTGAAACACATGATTCACTGGGGCCGAGCCGATGCACGCATCATTGAAGATGCTTTCCAGGTCTCATTGCCTGATGACATCCATGAATTTTACTCTGAAATTCAGGAGTGCGTCCTCAACTGGAAGTATGGGTATCACATCCTTAGACCCGAGGATGTGGTGGACGAGGAGAGATTTCATCGACAAGAGGAAGGCTGTAATCATCCGCCGGTTGGCCTCATTCGTTTCTGCAAAATCACGGGTTCCAGTGACTCCATCGCTTTCCGAAAGCACACTCAAACCGGCAAATGGCAGATTGATTATGCTAGCCTTTATGTCTCGACAGAGGAACAGCAATCTCCCAAATATGACTCGACGTGTTTAGCCGAAGATCTCGCCGGTTGGCTGCAAAGACTCAGGTCCAATGACGGTATATTGCATGAGGATGATCGGAGACTGACTGCTGTTGAGCGAATTGGGTAGTGGGAGACTCATGCTGGGCATGAATGGCAGACAGCTATTGGCATTTTTTAACGATGATCTTGCGCATGTTCACGATTTATGCCATGTTCACGTATCCGTGAACACCCATGTAATCGTGAACACCCATGTAATCGTGAACACCAAAATTGAAACCTCCACCTCCTTGGAGCGTGCGCTGGCCGCGCGGCTGCGCGCGCTGCTGGCTACCGTGGACTGGCTGCCGGAGGTTTCGCCTAGCCGGGTTAGCCAGGACACGGGCTTTGATTTGCTGGCCACGCTGCCGCTGCCCGGCGGGGGGCGGGCGGCGCTGTGTGTGGAGTGCAAGCAGGAGATGCGGCCCAGCACTTTCCCGCTGTTGGTCCAGCGGGAGTTCAAGCCTGCGGGCAGGCCAAAGACCATCGTGCGCGTGCTGGCGCTGCCCTGGGTCTCCCCGCGCATCGCGGAGCTGTGCGCAGAGCACGGCTGGAGCTGGTATGACTTGGCAGGCAACTGCCGCCTCGACGTGCCCGGACTCCTCAGGATCGAGCGCAGCGGCAATGCGCCCGTGCATGCGGTGCCGCGCCCGGTGGCGAATCTGGGGACGAGTGAGGTCGCGCGAATAGTGCGCACCCTTCTCTCCCCGCCTTACTATGCTGGCCAGCAGTGGACACAGCGTAAGCTCGAAATGAATTGCAAGCCGCGTGTGAGTCTGGGGCTGGTAAACAAGGTGGTTCGGCATCTGACGGATGAAGGATTCATGAAGGCGTTGCCTGATGGCGGATTTCATGTGACGGAGCCGGTGAAGCTGCTGTTTGCGTGGCGCGATGCTTACCGCTTCGGACAGCACGAGCTGCATGATTACTTCACTCTGCTGCAAGGGAAGCAACTGCGTGAGGCGCTGACTGGCCTAGACAACTTTTCGGGAGGCTATGCAGCCTACGCAGCGTTCTCCGCTGCGGATTTTCAAGCACCCAACGTTCGCCAGCCAAAGACCTGGCTCTATGTCTCCTCATCTATGCTCGAAGACTTCGCCAAGGTGGCGCAGGCAAAACCGGTGGACTCGGGCGGAAACCTCGTCGTTCTAGTACCCTCAGATGATGGAGTCTATTTTCACCGAGAGCGCGCTGGCAGTGACGAGCACCGACTGCTCTGCACCAATGCCGTGCAGACCTATGTGGATCTCTGGCACTGCGGGGGGCGTGGCCAGGAGGCTGCTGAGGCGCTGCTGGAACAAAAAATCAAACCGGCCTGGAGAGCCGCAGGCCTGAAAGCATGACCCCTGAACCCCGGCAGCGCGACGACTATGGCGCACGACAGATCACCGCCGCGCATCGGGTGCTGGTGGACCTGGGACAGGTGCTGGCAGCTTTCAAAGACAGCCTCGTGATCGTGGGTGGTTGGACGCCCGACCTGCTGCTGCCGCATGCGGATGAACCGCACATTGGCAGCATTGATGTCGATCTCGCGCTGGATGCGGCCAAGCTCGGAGAGGGGCGGTACGCCGAACTGATCGAGCTGCTGCTCAATACGAAACGCTACCGGCCAGGAGCCAAGGATTTCCAACTCGAAGTGGAGGTCGATTTGCAAGATGGTGAGCTGCCCGTGCTGGTGGAGGTGGACTTCCTGGCGGCGCAGGATGTGAAGCTGAAAAAGCACAAGCCGAAGCTACTGGAGGGCTTTCGCGTGCTGAAAGCCGAGGGCTGCAACGTGGCCTTTCATGCCCCGGTGGAGATCACTATTCCCGGCGAAAATGTGCGCGGCACTCCCAATACTGTACACATGCGCGTGGTGTTGCTGGCTGATTTCGTGCTGATGAAAGCGCACGCCATCGGCGGACGCGACAAGCCGAAGGATGTGTATGATTTGTGCTATGCACTGGTAGAGTATCCCGGAGGTCTGGCCGCGCTCGCGGCAGACTGGAACCCTCGAATTTCCCAGCCGGATGTGGCGAAAGCAGTCGCGATTCTGGCAGAAAAGTTTCCGGCGGTGAATGCCTTTGGCCCGCAGCAACTGGTGGAGTTTCACAACTCCCCCAGCGACGAAGAACGTGCCATGCAGGCCCGCCAGGCCTTTGAGCAGGTGCAGGCCTTGCTGCTCCTGCTGACTAAGCCGTAAGATGGCTTGAATCCATTATTGGAAGTGGTCAGGGGCAGCCTCCACCTCTTCGATCCTCCGCGCGATGAACTCCCGCTCTGCGGGCAGCGTCGCCAGTTTCGCGGCTTGGCGGAAGTGGCTGAGTGCGGCGGCATTCTGCCCCAGCTCGGCGGCGAAGGTGCCGCGCATAGCGTGGTAGAGGTGGGAGATTTCCAGGACGGCGCGCTGTGGGATGGCATCGAGCGCCGCGAGTCCGGCCTGCGGGCCTTGCACGCGGGAGACGGCGACGGCGCGGTTCATGGCGGTGACGGGCGAGTGCGTGAGGGTGAGGAGTTGATCGTACAAATGCAGGATGCGCGGCCAGTCGGTCGCGGCGGCATCTGCGGCGAGGCAGTGCATGGCGGCGATGCTGGCCTCGATGTGATACACGCTGAGCACGCCACCCTGTGCGGCGTGGTGCAGGCAGTCGATGCCTCGCTGGATCATCGCCAGATCCCACTCGCGGCGGTCCTGCTCATGCAGGCGCAGCAGGTTCCCGGCGTCGTCGGTGCGGGCCTTCAGGCGCGCGGCATTCAGCAGCATGAGCGCCAGCAGCGCGAGGGCGCGCGGCTCCTGCGTGGCGCTGTGCTGTGTGAGTAGGGTGACGAGGCGGATGGCCTCATGGCAGAGGTCCGCACGCACGAGGCGATCCCCGGTGGAGGCTTTGTAGCCTTCATTGAAAAGGAGGTACAGCGTGTGGAGCACGCCGCTGAGCCGGGCGGAGAGCTCGTGTGGGTCTGGCACCACAAAGGGCAGCGCCAGCTCGCGGATGCGCTGGCGTGCGCGCACGAGGCGTTTTTCAATGGCGGCCTCGCTGCTGAGAAAGGCCGCGCCGATCTCCGCCGGGCTGAAGCCGCAGAGCGTGCGCAGCGCGAGTGCGGTCTGCGCATCGGTGGAGAGATCGGGGTGAAAGCAGACAAACATCAGCCGCAGGGTGTCATCGGCAAAGGTCTCGTGGGTCATGGTGTCTGGCGGCGCTGACAGCCAGCGCTCGTGCTCGGCGGCGATGCCGTCTTGTTTGTCGTTCCAGCGTTGCTCACGCTGCAGGGCATTGAGAGCGAGATTCTTCGCCACTTGCGTGAGCCATGCGGCGGGATTGTCCGGTATGCCACGGTAAGACCAGAGCTGCAGCGCGCGCAGCAGCGCCTCCTGCACCACGTCCTCCGCAAGCTGGAGCCGATGGGTGCCGAGATGCGCGGTGAGCGTGGCCACCACCTTCGCGCCTTCATGGCGGAAGAGATGGGCGGCCACCTCACCGGCGCTGGCAGCAGGCGTGCTCATGCGGCATCAGCAGGACTTTAGCTCGGCGATCTGGCGCACCTCCAGCATGCCGCCGTGTTTGACCATGGGGCTCTCGCTCGCGATCTTCACGGCCTCCTCCATGCTGGCGACATTGACGATGAAAAAGCCGCCGACGGCTTCCTTGGATTCCGCATAGACGCCATCCGTGACCGTGCCGCCGGAGACGAGCTTGCTTTCGCTCGTCAGTGGCTGCGCGGCGGTGAAGACGCCCTGCTGGGTGAGTTTCTCGATCCACGCAAAGACTTCCGTCATGTGCGCCTGCAGTTCTTCCGCAGAGCGGCCGTCTCCGGCGGTGTGCGCGTCTTTGCAGGAGCCGCGGACGAGGAACATGTATTGGGGGCTGGTATCAGTTGTCATGGGTGGGTGTTGGAAGGTGAAAGGTGCAGGGAATGTTTCTGGCGCAGGTGTTTCAAAATGCGCCGTACCAGGCAAAATGCCAGCGTGCAGATGCACAGCGCAGTGAGCCCGCGCAGCAGCAGATGCGCGGAGGTGTAGGAGAGGGTGAAGCCCGTGCCCAGCGCCACATATGCCGCGAGGCACATGGGGCACTTGGGCAGGAGGGCGAGCAGGGTGCCGGGCAGCAGCACGCCTGCCAGCTCCCGCAGGCGGCGCAGCCCACGGCTGCGCCGCGCCACGCCGCCACCCGTGCGCGGCTGGCTTTGGCAGCAGGAGTGCGCCTTCATGCCAGGACGGCCTCCTTTTCCTGTGTTTTTTCCTGCGCCGGCTGCTGGCAACTGCACTTCGCCACGTCGTTGCCGCTGGCGTAGCTGTCATGGTAGCGCACCCAGGCCATGGTGAACTCCAGACTGTCCTCGTCCCGGCCCTTGGGCGTCAGATCCAGGATGCGGTAGGTGCCCATCATGAGCTCCACGCCACGACCATAGACTGAGTAGGTGTGGTAGATCGTGCCATCTGCGTCTTTGTGGAAGACGCTGATACCAGGTGCCTCGGTGCTGCCAAAGGCGCGCTGGGTGAAGTTGTAGTTCACCTGGCCGCTGGCGACTTCCTCCTCGGTGAAGGATACATGGAAGTCGAAGTTGAATTCGCTGCCGAAGGAGGAGACCCAGCCGAAGCGCCAGCCCATGCGTTTTTTAAATGCCTCGATCTCTGCCAGCGGCGCGCGCGAGACGGCCAGCATCGTGGTATCGCGTGCGGCCAGGTGCGGCAGCATGGCGTCCGTGTGGTCCGCCATGTAGGAGCAGCTCTTGCAGCCCTCTTCCCAGTCCGGCCCCAGCATGAAGTGCTGGATGACGAGCTGGCTCTTGCCGGCAAACAGGTCCGCCAGCGCGATGCGTCCGCACGGCCCCTCAAAGGTGTAGTCTTTGTCGATCTTCACCCAGGGCAGCGCCCGGCGCTTGGCGCTGAGCGCATCCATCTGGCGGGTGAGCTGCTTTTCCTCTGCGAGGAGAGCCTTGCGTGCGGCAAGCCATTCGGTCTGGGATGCGATGGTGTGTTTCGTTTTCATGGTCATAGGTGGTGTTTGAGTTTGTTATTTGAGATCGTTCGTCCCGGCCGCTGTCAGTGTGCCGTTCAATGACACGACAAACGAAGCGACTCGTGGAGGACAGGGGGGACGAAGATTTTTGGAAAATGTTTTTTTGGGGGGAGTGAGGGGGAACCGAAGTCGCTGACTGTGCTGCTGCGGATCACCCACTTAGCTTTTGCGCGGGGCTACTTTTGCAGATGGGGGATGTGCGGGCGTATCGCACGAATCGGAGGCGGCGCGGATGGAAAGGGGGGCGCGTTGAGTCAGCAGTGTGCGCTGGGACGAAGGATTCTATAGACGCGCACAGCGCATCCCTACCAGCGCTGCGGCAGCTCAGGGCTGGTGGGGAACTGCTGTGTCGGGCGGGTGGTAGTGGGTCTGTGAGGGCGCTGGCGCTCAAAAGGTCCGCCGTCCTTGTTGTGGTCGATCTACGGGAGCGCAGTACTCACGACCTCAATGAGAGAGGGGGGGCTACTTTGGAAAGTTTGTGATGCGCGGGAGTATCATGCGGTGGGTGTAGATAGCTGTTGGACTTTGTCCACACGGACCCTTGGGCACATTCCATACTCATTCATTTCATCCACTCCACGCCGGGCACATAACACCCCAAGCAAGACCGCCACAGGATGAGTGCCTGCCAACCGCTACAAAATGCCCGGCAGCAATGGCCTGCTAAATGCTGCTGTTCCTTGCGTCAGTTCGGATTCATTCAAACCCCCTACGAATATGAGATCAAGCCGCAACTACTGCCTCGAAGCCATGATGGCCAAAATGTCGAAGGACGACGCCAAAGCACACCGGGAGACGGGCCATGCCTCCGCACCCAAAGGAGCGCATGCTGGCAAGGAGGTCTCTAACCACGGTAAGCCCACCACCGGTCGAGCGCCTACCGCCCGCTAGAAAAATGGGTCGGCATGAAGGGCGTCCGCGCTCATACCACCCCAGCATGAAACAGAGCGCCCTCAAGCGCTCTGCTTCGCATCGTGGCTCCGTTAGCTCTACTCAGGGCTGATGATCGAGCACCTGGATCGACTTCGCTTCTTCAGACAGCTTGCCCAGGCTGGGGGCAGTCGAGTTGGGGGTTGACGACGAAGCTGGAGCCTTTGAAGTCTCTTTCCTTGTAGAGCACCAACCAGCAACCGGGGCCGGTTTGTGCGCTGCCGATCTTGTGTTCCCAGTTGCGGCCTTTCAGGCCATGCAGGTCGGCATAAGTGGAGGGCCCCATGAGTTGCACGACTTCGCCACCAAAGCCTTTGTGATCATAGATGTTCACGTAGCAGTCGGAGTTGTAGTAGCTGGGCGAGGTGTTGGGCTTGTGCTGTGCGCAGCTCAGTAGAGTCGCGCTGGAGAGGATAAGAAGAGCAGTGAAGTAAGGTTTCATTTGGTATCGTGGGTTAAGTTAGTGACACTAACCCAACGGCTGGTTTTCCAGCGTGGACGGGTAAATAGCCCGCGTGGGGTATGGACCCCAGGGGGGGTGGTGGGCGGTGGACACACCCGTGTGATCCAAGCGGCGCTGCTTCTGAGTGGAAGTTACTCGGGAGACGCAGAGGGAGCAGAGAATTGATTCCATCTCTGCGGCCTCCGCTCCTTTGCCTCTCTGCGGCAAAGTCGAACGTTCTTATGCCTGATAAGTCGGAAAGGAGGTTTGCGAATCGCTATTTTGGTGCCGGAATTATGAACCACTGACTGGACACTGATCCGAGCCACCGGAGGGAACACCGCAGAGATGAGAAGACCGCAGAGATGAGATGGGGTGCAGTTGGCCTTGGATTTCTGCCGCTTCTCAAGTCAGCGCTTTGACATCCATTCCGGCGTCACTGCTTTGTTTCTGTTTTGGGCAGCATGGTTGCTGAAATCTCGCCGGGTGGAAAATCCCAGGTGCCGTCGGTGGCGGCGAAGCCGAGGCGGTCGAGCGTGCCCATGAACCAGGGGCCTTTGGGGCCGGGTAGGGAGAAGTTGATGTTGCGATTTCCGGCGAGATACGGGCCGCCCCAACTGCCGAAGCAATGGAGTGCAGGCAGCTTGTCCAGGCTCTGGGTCACCTCCACGGGCACCCAGCCGGCATCGGCCAGATAGATGAGGCTGCGCAGGTGGTGGCCGTCCTGCTCATTGATGTAGTTGCCACTGACCAGTCGCGCCGGGACGCCGTTCATGCGCATGATGCGGCAGTAGGTGTCCGAAAGTCGGTAGCACTCGCCGGTGCAGGTGCGCAGCGTGTAGTGCCAGTCGCCCATTTCGGGATCGCTTTTCACGGCGGCGAGGAAGTCGGGCAGCTTGTCGGGAATGACATAGCGGAAGTGCTGCTGCATGAATTTCAGCACGCGGAAGGCGAAGGCGGCATGGTCTTCATCGCCGCGCATGAGTTGGTGCGTTTTCATCCATTGGGTGAACCACGCGCGTGCCTTCTCGTCCGGCCATTCGTCATCGAGGTACTCCTGGCGTGCGAGCGGTAGCATGGGCTTGACCTTTTCAGGCGGCGGACCGGCGGCGAGCTTGGTGTGGTGAATCTGCACCACCACATGCGCGACGACGGTGAAGGCGGCGGTGGCATCCACGTCCAACTGCATCAGCGGCTTTTTGTAGGGGCTGGCGTCCGCCACGCGCACGGCATCCACCCGGCCCTTGGCGGTCTCGGCGTACAGCTCCACGCTGCGGATGGTCTGGCAGGGATCATCCGGCGGGACCGCATAAAACACACGGCCATGAAACGGCGCATGGCGCACCGTCATCCGCACATCCCAGCGCGCGCCATCGACGCCTTCGATGTGAAAGGGGCGCGCTGGCAGGGGTAGATCTTCCACCTTCTGCTCCGCTGCGGCTAGCGGCGAGACCAGCGCCGCTGTTAGAAGCATGCCGGAGAGCCATCGGGAGTTCGTCATGGGGAAGGTAGGAAGCTGCAACGCCCGGTACTTAGCAGGCGGCAGTCCGTGGCTTCAATCTGAATTTCAGGGGGCTGGGTTGATGGCTAGGCATAAAAAAGCCGGGCCTGCTTGTCGCATCAAGCAGCCCGGCTACGAATGGTATTTGATGCCACAACTTACGGCACCTCGCTTCCAACTACGCTGCCAGCGGGATTGCATCGGCTTCTGCTGCGGATTCGGCTTCCGCCTCATCGTGCGCGGGCGTTGCTTCCTCTTCTTCGGTCACTGCGGCTGCCTTGGCTTTGGGCTTGCGCGGCTTTTTCACGGCTGCTTTCGCGGGCTTGGCCTCCACCACGGGGGCGTTGGGGTCCACGGGCTTGGGGGCCTCGGGCAGGATGTAGATGCTGCAGTTGCAGCAGAGCTGGAGTTCTGCATTCACATGGCGCAGGTCGGCGAGCTGGCCGCTGGGCAGGGCGAGATTGCAGCCGCCGCAGGTGGTGTTGCGCATGCGGGCGGCACCGCGCTTGCCCCGGGAGATGCGGTCATCATAATGCTTCAGCACGGCCTCGGGCAGGCGTTTGCGCACGCCCTTGGCTTCGAGGGTGATCTCGATGAATCGCTCGCTCTTGGGTTCTAGTCGGCGTTTGGAGAAGTCCAGGTCGCTGAGCTGGCAGAGGTCTTCGAGGAGCGTGTGGGTGTGGGGCATGGGCTGGTGGTGGGGGTCGGTCGGGGGCGGTGGGGTTGTCAAAGAGCGGCACACGAGTGGGGGATGACTCGTGGGGTGGACGGAGGATAATCACCAGCCAGGCCCACGCGGTCGTCATGCGCGGGCGGGTTCCGTCCAGCCACACAAGGCATGGTGTGGAGGTGATAAGCAAGCGGGATGGTGGGGGAATGTGAGGGGGCGGGGAGGGAGGAGACAATGAGACAATGAGACAATGAGATGGGGAGATGGGGAGATGGGGTGGTGGAGTGGTGGAGTGGTGGAGTGGTGGAGTGGTGGAGTGGTGGAGTGGTGGATGGGAAGTGAGGTGATTGCCTGCGCAGTGGAGAATATGAGCCAGCGATTGACATGGTAGATGGCTGGCCGAACTTCGTTTTTGAAATGACGGACAACTGCCATCACGCCTGGGTACGCTTGGTCGGGTATGACCTTGCCATAGTTCCGGCGCAAGCCTTTGTGGCGTGGGCTGAAAATGGCCCTGCCGCGCGGGTGGACATAGGGCTTTCATCAGGTGCATTCGCTCAAATTATTCCTCATGAGGGAGGCTATAAAAGCAAGCTGGACCTAAGCACCACGAGTTCCGTTTATGATGTAGCCCAAATCGAACTGCTGACTTCACCAGCCAGGTGGGCGGTTCAAACTTCGATCTATCGCTGTGACTGGCCTGCAGGGGTCAAGCTGCGGTCCATTGTCGCGCCTTCAGCTCCATGGCCTTTCGATTTTTTCACGGAGAACGGGCTGTTGATCTGGGTTCAAAACCCCAGGCAGATTCCGGTACTTCAAGACATGGCGGCACCTGGTCAGTCTTTGATTGAAATGAATGAGAGGAATTCTGCGCCTTCTGTTTTGCTTTCATATTCGGTGCAGTCGCAACCTTGGCTACAGCGGCATTCGATCATTGACCTTGGGAATGGGAAAATCGTTCTCTCACTTCAATGTCCTGCTGGGATGTTGCAGGAGGCACTGGAGATCATCGTCTCTTTGGAGTCTTCCTTTTCTGCGGAATGAAAACTCATGCCTGCGGTCACCCGGATGCGAAATTCGTCCGGACTTTTATTGACGATAAAGGGCCGCGCTGGGGGTCAAGGTATCGCTGGGGCAGGCGTGGGTGGTGGGGATGATGAGAGCGCTGGCAATGTGGGCACTGTAGGCGCATGCAGCTCGCCGGTTTGATAAAAACGCTCCAGGCGTTGTAGCAGGGCTGCTGGCACATGCGGGTGCAATTCAGTGAATGAGACGAGGCAGAGGCCGAGGTTGCAGAGGAGAAAGAGGATGGTGGCCCATTGGCGGAGGCGGAAGAGCAGGCGCAGGCGCCGGTAGTGCGGGCGCATGCGGGTCTTGGCGTAGGCGGTCCAGGTGCCTTTGGCGCGGTGGCTGCATGCGCCATCGGCGATCCAGAGCATGCCGAGGCCGCAGATTTGCATGAGGAGCAGCGCCCAGTGCCAGGGCGGCACGCCGCGCCACTGCATGCCGAGCACGAGCTGCAGCGGTGCGGGTACGGTGCGGAGGTCGGCGTGTTTGATTTGCTGCCACAGGTCGAGCTGGCCACAGCGGGCGATGAGGATGGCGCACACGAGCACGGCTGGCACGAGCGCGGGGATGAGCACGAGCAAGCGGTGGCTGCGCATGGCCCAGGGCCAGCAGAGCAGGAGCTGCTGCGCCTCGCGGCGATCTGCTGGCAGCGCTGGCTTGAGCAGGTAGGCCAGGGGCCACCAGAACCAGCATGCGGCTTTGATCTGGAGCCGGTAAATGAGCGCGGGGAAAAAGCACAGCACCGCGAGGCTGGGGGCCACGATCCAGCGCACGACGCGGCGCTGCGACTGCGCGGTGCGGAGGACGAGGCTGTGTGGCGCGAGCGATTCATACTCGGGGCGCAGGCCGGGCATGAGCTCGGCGGTCATGGTGGAGTCGATGCGGAAGGTGGTTTCATGCCAGTTCTCCGCGAGCCAGCGCAGGCCCTGGGGCAGATGCCGCAGCGTGGCGGCGACGCGGCAGACGATGGCGCGGAGGGTGAGGCCGAGCGCGGTGCCGAGGATGGCTGCGGTTAGTTCCACGATGGCGAAAAGTGCGGCCAACGCCGAAATCGACAGTGCAACCCAAATCAAAGGCTGGGCCCAATCTGCGCCGAACTTGAACTCATCAACCACATATCTGAACGCAAGCAAGAGAGCACCCAGCGCCACCGACATGCCTGCCATCGCGAAGGTTCTCACCGCTGCTTTCGTCCCCACACCTGCGCCCAAAAATGCCACCGCAAACGCAAACCCAACTGCAACCGCGACAGACACCGCACACATGACAGTAAGCAATTCTAAGGACAAGAAGCTCGTGGGGTTGTCGCTCAGCACGCCTCTCCAGTGCGGCATGTGCAAAAGGTACACACTCCAGTTTTCCCCCAGCCATTGCTCGGCATTTAAGGTGACATAGGCTAGCACCACCGCGCCCGCGACACACCAGCGGCGTTTCGCCTTGGGCCAGTCTTGGTACTCCTTCATCTCAAAGCCATCCTGCAAAAACCAGCGCGCGCCGAGCTTGATGGACTCGGGCGAGCGCAGCAGCAGCAACGGCGCGAGGAAGACGCTGCCGAGCAGCGGCCAGCCGATGTCCCAGCAAAGCGCGAGCCACGCATAAACGGCGACGGCTAACAGCGACTCCACGCAGGCCAGTACGGAGACCTTTCCTGCGGCGCGGCTGCTCAGCGTGGCATGCCACACCCAGGACCGTGCGGCGTCACCCTCAGAGCTGCTGTGTGCGTGGCGGGGCATGGGAAGAGGCTCTGTGCGGGAGCAGGGGCACCCAAAGGGAGCGTGGGGGGAGTTTCAAGTGGGAAGGTGTGACGAGTGGGGAAGAATGACGAATGACGAATGACGAATCAATATCGTTAAGTTAAGATTTTAAACGCGAATGGCCACGAATGACCGCGAATGCAGAGGAATTCTGAACTCTGAAATTCGTGAAAAATTCGCGGCTATTCGTGCTCATTCGCGTTGTGAACAATACACCTTCGCGGTCTATTTT
>CAINGK010000018.1 GCA_903848465.1 uncultured Verrucomicrobiota bacterium | reverse complement strand
GGCGGCGACCGTATTTTGAGGTTGTTCGCAGCCATGCAACTCGCTCCGCTCGCTGCCTGTCAGCGAACAACCTCAAAATACGGAGCGGGCAGTGTAACCCATGTGCCCGGTACATCTGTTACCCATGTTCCTGTTCAAACCGGAGAACCTCGGGAAACAGGGAAACAGGGTCAGGGTGCAAATACTTGACAAACAATCCGCCTTGATTGGACACCAGCCCCATCGCCCATTTAAGCACTCCTTTCCCCCATGGGACGGTATTGCATTTTTGCCGTCGGATAAAAACCATTTGCCACCAGCCATATGGCAAGTCATCCTTAGCCATATGGCAGAGACTCACAAACCGTCCGAGCGAGATTATTCAGTGGTGTTCTGTACTGCGAGCACCCCTGAGTCAGAAGTGAAGTCGGCTTTCCGCAGCAAATGGGAATGGGTGGTGCTATCCCAGGCAAGCACATCCGCCTGGTATGCGACTGTGATTTCAAATCTTCTACGAAGCTACTCAACGCCCGAAAAGGCCACGGTCGATTTTGTCCGCAGTACCATTGAGCATGGATTGCACCGTGATGCGTTTACCCGTCTGAAGGCCGTGATCGACATCTCAGGCGATGAACTGTCTCAAGTGGTCAGGATTCCCCCGCGAACCGTAGCCCGGCGCGAAGTATTCAAGCCGGACGAATCAGAACGGATTCTACGGGTCGCCTCCGTCTTCCAACGGGCAATCGAAGTCTTGGGAGCTCTTGACAAAGCACGGCGATGGTTCTCAAATCCCAAGAGAGCCTTGGGCGGCAAGACGCCCATGGAATTCTGCGATACGGAACCAGGAGCCAACGAGGTGGTGAATCTTCTGGGTCGGATCGAGCACGGTGTCTTCACATGATCATCACTGCTTATCGGATCACCCAGACCAAATATGCGCCTGCGGCTTTTGATGGTGAGGGCGCACGGCTGTATGGTGGCCGCTGGAATTCAGCGGGCACTCGCATGATCTATGTGGCCGGATCCCGGTCGCTCGCAACCCTCGAAATCCTGGTTCATACCGAAGACATTGCCACCCTCAGCGGGCTGTACAGCATCATCCCTGTCACATTTGCGGACAAGCTGGTGGCGCGCTTGAAGGACAGCGAACTGCCCAAGGAGTGGTCCTCCCCTGAACCGGTCGCGGCGACACAAATTCTGGGTGATTCCTGGGTCCGTGAGCAACGTTCTGCGGTGCTGGAAGTTCCCAGCGCGGTAACTAACGAAGAAAAAAACTATCTCATCAATCCAGCTCATCCCGATTTCAGATCCATCTCCATCGGTTTAGCCGCTCCTTTTCGTATCGACCCAAGATTTAACTGAGGTTCTGCGTGGCCTTTGACATAAAATATATCAGATCATGACTGGCACTCATCCATCGTAAGTTTCGGAGATTGGTGGCAACTGAGCCGCGTGGCAGTCAGGTCACGATTGATCAAGTTAACCCATGCAGCCCACCCGTCCAGACTCAAAACTGCCCCATGAAAACCATCGCACACCGGGGAGGCATGGACAAAGGAATGCAGAACACACCTGCCGGAGTGCGACTGGCCGTGCAGCATCAAGCGGATTATGTGGAGCTGGACGTGGTGCGTGCTGCGCATGGCGGATTCCACTGCGCGCATCATGGCTGGAACTCGAAATCCGAGCTCGGCGATTGCCTGGCAGAACTCGGCGCGGACATGGGCCTCGTCGCTCATTTGAAGGGGAATTATGCCGATGCAGATCTCATTCGCTTGGCCGAGTACCTGGCACCTCATCTCCCCTTGGAGCAGGTGGTCTTTGCCTCTCACCGAAGCGGCGTTTTGCGAAGAATGCGAAAGTTGATGCCAGCCGCTCGTTTGGCTTGCTTTGGTCTGCTCCCAGCCCTGGTGGCGCTGTGGAAGCAGCAGCCATGGCAGTGCTGCATGATCAACCATACGGTGCTGACGCGCTGGCTCGTCAAGGCGCTCCAGCAGCGAGGCTATGAAGTTTTCGCCAGCTGTGTGTGGGAACTGCGATCCAGGCGAAGCGTGAAGGAGCTGGGGGTAGACGGGGCCTTCGTGAATTTGCATGAGGGCTCATTAAACGAAAACTGATTCTGAATCCCTTATGCAAACCACACCCCCAACAACAACGACGACAACGTGCAGTTGCTGTGGCTCCACGCTGCAGGAGGGCTTTGAAAGCTGCCGTGCAATGTTCAACACCGTGCTGGAACGCGAGTACAGCAACCCGGCCTTCGGAGAAGCTCACCTCTACACCGTCGATGCCTTTTGCCTGCAGCACTCGGCGCAGTGCGGCCCACGCTCAAACGCCTTTCATTTGATGCGACTGTGCTGGCTCCTTGAGCACGGTGGCAACCCCAGCATCCGCCAGGTGCGGGCCGGAGGCCGCGCCTTTTACAACGCCCGCGAACAGGACTACCGCGACTTTCCCTTTTTGGAGCCACCAGCCACCGTGGGTGAGCTGACCGTTGTCTCCGTCCTCGAAGCGCAGAATGCCGAAGACCACTCAGCGCGCGCCCTGGCCTGGGGTCAGTCTGTCTGGGATGCCTGGAGCCACCACCATGCCTGGGCACGCGAACAAGTCAGGCAATGGTACGACCGGCAATGAAACCATGAACGTCGCTTGACCATGGGCTGGGGTGAACGACTTCGCATGTGCTGAATTCTGGTCCCCATCCACCCTCATGAAAAACCCACTCCTCACCGCCATCCTCACCCTTGCCGCATTCACCTGGGGATGCGCAGACGATCCGGTCCCCTTTGAATCCGTCAAACTCACCACCGCCCCCGCCATCAACTGGGAGTTGCGCAACAACGAAACGGTGGATGCGCAGAAGATCGGCGGACCGCTTTCCATCAAGCTGGAGAGCTGCAAGGGCATTGTCATCACCGCCTGTGACCTCAACTCCATCGAACTCATCGACTGCGAGGACATCACCATTCGCAATTGCTGGATTCATGACTCCGAGCGCATCGCGGTGCAGGCAGGCGCTTGCCGGAATTTGATCGTCGAAGGCTGCCGGATGGAGAACGTGGTGTCAGGCGTCTATGCCGTCGGCGGCCATGGCATCCGAGTGCTGGGCAATTTCGCGCGCAACATGAAAGGCCCCTTCCCACGCGGTCAGGCGGCGCAGTTTGACGCCGTGACCGGCACGAACAATGCGATCAGCAACAACTACGTCATCAACGAGCGCGGCAAAAGCATGCCCGAAGACTGCATCAACCTCTACCAATCTGCCGGCACCGCAGAGTCGCCCATCCTCGTCGAAAACAACTACCTCACGGGCGACCCCGTTGCGGGCAGCCTGGACAAAAGCCCCAACGGCTCCGGCATCATGATGGGTGACCAAGGCGGAGCGCACATCCTCTGCCGCAAAAACACCATCCTCTCCGCCGGGCAGATGGGCATCGGCGTCGCAGGCGGCCACTTCATCCGCGTGGAGGACAACTACATCCTCGGCCTCAAATCCAACGTCACCAGCCAGGGCATGTACGTGTGGAACCAGAGCAAGCAGCCCTGCGACCACATCACCCTCGCCCGCAACCGCGTACACTGGGTGAACAAAGAAGGCGAAGAATTCTCCTTCTGGAACGGCGGCGGCGCGACCGACCTCACCGAAACCGACAACCATTTCTCCGACGCCACGCTCCTCTCCGAGGCTCAGCCCCAGCCACCCAGCCAGGCACCGCTGCCACCCAAGCCGTGGATCAGTGTGAGTACTGACGGTTCGAAGAAGGCGCGGGTGGGGTGGCAGGCACCGTGACTCAGAACATTTTAAATCATTTTATAGCATTCCTGACTCATAACCTCGAGCGGACATAAAGCCAATCCCCTCTCCCCACCGATGATATGGCATTGCCCAAGACGTCCTTGGGGGAGAGGTAAGGGTGAGGGGACATCCCATGCTGGCAAAGGATGCCCGTCGGCCCCTCACCCCGGCCCTCTCCCCGAAGAAAAAATATTTGTTGCCGTCGTATTTCAGGGGCGGGGAGAGGGAGAGCCGCTTTGGCTGCCTCGGATTTATCAGACACATTATTATTTAATAGCTCCAGCATTCAGACCATTACATACCAGACACCATGAGCAGCCCCCCCTTTCAACCCTCACTCTGGGCCGCCGTGCTTTTGACCAGCCTTCTCCACGCAGGCAGTTGCCTCGCGGAGAATCCACCTGCGTCCCCCATGCCCTCAGGCTTCACGCCCTTGTTTGACGGCACCTCGCTCACGGGCTGGCACTCGGTGCCGCGCCTCGGAATGCTCAAGACGGCCAGCGAAGCACTGGCCTCAGCCGGAGCACCGGCAGCCAAGAGCGCGAAGGACAGCGCCACGGGCATCTGGAACGTGCGCGATGGCGTGATCGAAGGTGGTCAAAGCGTGCAGCGGTTCCTTCACCGCGAAGACGGCGTGGAATGGGGCTTCGGCAATTACCTGCTGTCGGATGCGACGTTTGGTGATTTCGAACTGATCGTGGACGCGCGCCCGCACTGGCCTTGCGATACCGGCATCTATGTCCGCTCCACCTCACTCGGCCAGGGTTTCCAAATCCTGCTTGATCATCGCGGCGACGACCCGGCAGGCATCGGCGGCAGCGTGGGCTTTCTCTACCTTCGCGGCCTCGGCAACTTCCGAGTCTCCCCCTACAACTTTCGCTGGACCGTCGGCGCAGACGGGCAGCCTGCAAAGGTGCAGTTGATCCCTGGCACCGATGGCGTGACCCAGATGGCATTCGCCGCCACCAACGAAGACTTTCAGCGTGCCTGGCACATGAACGACTGGAACCGCTTCCGCATCCGCGTGGTGGGTGCGCAGCCGCGCATCACCGTCTGGATCAATGACGTGAAAATTTCCGAGTGCGACACCGCCGCCATCCAGCACCCGGGCTACAATGCGGCGGATACACAAAAACTGCTCGGCCCGGCAGGCCACATCGCCTTCGAAGTCCACGACGGTCCGCCCTGGCGCTGGGGCATCGGCAAAGTGTCGCGTTGGAGAAATATCTTCATCAAGCGGCTCTGAGCGAGACACCATGAACGGATATCAAATCACCGACTCAAACACGACGGGCTCGGAAGCGCGTAGCGCTGGCACCATCGTAGCCGTGGGTGAAACCCACGGAACCGTGTGGTCCATGCCTGTGATTCAGGCAGAACCGCGTAGCGGTGATACAGAAGCGTGCTTCACCACAGCGCGTCGGCCATCTCCAGCACCGTGAGACAATCTCGGTTTTGTGTCACCGCTACGCGGTTCCGCCAGAAAAACACAACGGGGTCTCGTGATCCGTGGGTTGTCACCCACGGCTACGGTTATGTCAGCCCTCCGGGCTTGCGCTCCGGCGCTGCCTGGAGCTTTGTCAGAGCGCTATTCCTCCTACTTGAAACCCGATTGGAAATCGCTATCACACAAACTTCCCGCATGGCCATTCCCGCGCCCCCATCTCCACCACTGCAGATGTGGCAGTTGCGCTTGGCTCTTGAGTCAGACGTGCCGGAGTTAGAGATGCTTATTCCTCTCTCGGTCCGCAGCCTGCAAACACCTTGCTACACGCAGGCGCAGATGGAGGCGGCCCTGGGACCAGTCTTCGGCGTGGACCGGCAGCTCATTCGCGATGGCACCTACTTCGTGGCTGAAAGCGTGGGCGTGATTGTCGGCTGTGGCGGCTGGAGCCGCCGCAGCTCTCTCTACGGTGGAGACGGCCACCGCGCAGGCGAAGACCCTTTGCTTGATCCCCATCGCGATGCCGCACGTGTGCGCGCCTTCTTCGTGCATCCGGCCTGGGCGCGGCGCGGCATCGGTCGCGCCATCATGGTCGCGTGTGAGCAGGCGATCATCGCGGCAGGTTTTCAGAAAGTGGACATCGTGGCCACACTGGCAGGCGAACCGCTGTACGCCGCATTCAGCTACGCCGTCGTGGAGCATTATGAGATTCCCATGCGGGACGGCTTGAGTCTGCCCGTGGTGCGCATGACCCGAAGCCTGGAGAGTGCATGAGCGTGACCCACCGAGTACGTCCAGCCTTCACGCACACGGCCCCGCCACATCATTCCACTTCGCGTGTCATGCTTGAACACGATCGGTGAGAGCTCACTCGGCTTGATTTCGCCGAGCTGCATCGTTTATTCCAAGAAAGGGCTTACCATGATTTACAAATGGGTTGAGGACACCATGTTTGGACGCAAAATGAAAATCTCATTCAGCCAGGCAGTTGAGGCGACACACTGGTTGCTCATTACAGTAGGCGAACGCCAATGGGCAGGATACTTCGCCAAGCATCGAAACGGACAAACAGACGGATTCAGGTCCGTTTACGGAGGGATGGGCAGTTTCAATGATCTAATCATCTGCCGCGCCAACAAGCATCAGATCGAAACGAATCACGAACCCCTGGCGAATCAACTTTTGGGGAGTCTGTCATCAATTTGCTACGCAACATCGCTGCGGGGTGATCTTACCGCTCCGGAGGCTCTCGAAGCATGTGGAACTGTTGGCCATGAACTAGAGGGCTGTCGATGCCGAGAGTGTGGGCACAGCCAGGTTTCTCCAGCAGACCTGAATGCTTTTGCGGCCTATTATGACGTTGCGATGGCGATCCAAAGCGGGATTACCAACGGTGCCTTTTTGGAGAGTATTCAGACCCTCTGGGCGCGATTTGACTCTGACGACAACGTGTCACGTTTTCGTCTGAACGCAGAACGTAGCGGAATCAGTTTTTCTGAGAACACTGGCTGGATGAGTCCTTGCCCGAAATGCGGAAGCGCCGACACCTGCGTGTATCGATGGGATTTCGATGTGCGCGGCTTCACGCCATCGAAAGATAATCTTGCAATGAAAAACAGGTAACAGATCGCTGCCGCCCAACTCTACACCACCGGCCCCGCCACATCCTTGTACTTCGCGTGCCATTCATCGAAGACGATCGGTGAGATCTCGCTGGGCTTGATTTCACTGCGACCACCCCAGAACACGTTGGTGTATTCGACCGGGATGCCGGATTCGACGAGGTGCTTGTCGATGGCGGCTTTGTGGGAGAGCACGGTGTCTTTGTCGGTGCCGTGGATGACGCCCATGATGTTCACATTCGCAAAGCGGTCGCCGCCTTCACGCCAGTAGGCGTGAGTCATGATGGGGTGGCGACCCACCTCGCCGCCGGCGCGTTGTTCCATGCCCTTTGGCACCTTCCAATGAAAGAGCGCATTGAAGCGCGTGACACGTACACCTGTGGCGCTGGGTTTGACGTGCTCCAGGAAGGTGGAGAAGCGGCCGATGACGCCCTTCTCATCGAGACGCTTGGCCACCTCACAGAATTTCTCAAACGAGACACCCGCAGCCTTGGCGCGGCCTTCCCATGGATTGGGGCCGACTTCCTCGATGCTCAGGTCTCCCTTGAGATGCAGCAGCACGTTCCATTCCTCAGCATCCAGCTCCGCGATGTTGGTGGTCATCATCACGGCGGGCTCATCGGCCTTTTCGCCGGGCTCCATCGTCTTGCGGCGCACATGGCCCACGCCCAGGGCGAAGATGCCATGCGCCTGCATGGTGTAGTAGCTCTCAGCACCGATCAGCTTCGCCAGCACATCGCAATGCTGGTTGATGTCATAGCCCTGCGGCACTTTCAGCGTGGTCCACAGGCGGTAGTCGCTGCCGCTAACTTCGCGGTCCGTGGAGCGCAGCACCACATGCCCGCTGAAGGGGTCCTGCTTGAAGAGGAATTCAAAAGCGGCTTCCAGTTTTTCCGGCGGCACTTTCCAGGCCACCAGCGCGCCTTCAGCCAGCTTGTTTGCCAGCAGCGTCTGCCGCACGCGGCGGATCACCCCGGCCTTCAGCATCGCCTGGATGCGCTCCACCACGGTCTCCAGCGGCAGGCCGCAGCCCTGCGCGATGTCCTGGAACGGCGTGGGCGTGAAGCCTTTGATGCGGTCTTCGCTCACGGCGAGGATTTGCGCGTTGATCGGGTCGGTGTGGTCAGTGGAAAAGTGAGCGTCGGACATGGTTGGAAATTGGGGGGGCGGCACCTTTAGCTACGGCCCTGTAGAATGCGAGATTTCAAATTTGTGATTTAGCACGCGCCAATTGCCGTCTAGGATGCGCCCATGGACAAACGCAAGCCCACCGCCGCCATGCGCAGGCGCCACAGCCTCATCTCGGCGTGGCGCGGCGTGGAGGACGGGCCGCTGATGAACCTGCCCACGCTCAGGGTGGGAGACCTCGCCACGCAGATCATGGCCCAGGCCGGCATGGCCAATCGCGTGAAGTTGGAGGACATCCTCGCCGCTTGGCAAGAGATCGTCGGCACCTTCCTCTTCAAACTCACCCGCCCAGACACCTTTGAGCGCGGCATCCTGACCGTCCGCCTCATGCAGCCCACCGCCCACCACGCGCTGATGCAGGAGAAAGTGAAAATTCTCAAGCGCCTGCAGGAGAAGCTGCCCGATGCGAAGATCAAGGATGTGCGCTTTCGCCATGGCTAAGAAAATGACGAATGCAGAATCAATGTCGTTAAGTTAAGCAAAATAGACCGCGAAGGTGTATTGTTCACAACGCGAATGAGCACGAATAGCCGCGAATTTTTCACGAATTTCAGAGTTCAGAATTCCTCTGCATTCGCGGTCATTCGTGGCCATTCGCGT
>CAINGK010000017.1 GCA_903848465.1 uncultured Verrucomicrobiota bacterium | reverse complement strand
GCGCGTCGTGCGCGCCTTGGGGTGTCACGGCAGCGGAAGCGGGCGGCGATGCGTCAAAACCGCTTAAAACGCAGAGGTCGTTTTCCGTGGCGCGGCCATTGGCGACGAGGTCGCGCTCAATCTTCATGAGGATGTACACTTCCCGCTGGTAGCCATTGAGCCGGGCCTCGTGTTTGGCGCGCACGTCTGCCGTGCTGCTGCCACCGGCGGCGAGGATGGCGGGCAGCGCATCCTGCGCGTCATCACGCAGGGCGATGGCTTGCTCTAGGCGGGCTTGGATCTGGGCGAGTGTGGCGGGCATGTGGGGAGAGGCAGAATGACGAATGACGAAGTCCGAATGACGAAGGTCAGAGTGTGGTGGCGAGGTAGACACCCCAGGCGCAGAGGGCAGTCATGAGCGCGCAGATGACTGTATCTCCCGCGTCCTTGCTGTTGGCGATGCCATGCAGGGTTGTGAAACCGAAGATGATGGCAGTGATAATGAGATAGGCTTTCATGGTATTGAGTGGTGTTGCGGGGCGGATTGAACGAGGACGAGTAGGATTGGCCTGGGGCCGTCAGTCGAGAGCGGCTTCCAGCTCCGCGAGACGATCCGCAGAGGTTTGGAGCGCACGCGTCTCGCGTGTGGAAGAAGAGCCTTGAGCGTGGCGGGTGGGGCCGTGCCCCGAGGCACGAGACACCGGGCCAATGGGCTGCCGCCGGTCATCGGTGGAGTGCTCCGCGCTACCGGTATGCGCGCTGCGACCGTCTGCGCCACGCTCAAGGAAAGGGTTGGTTTCGATCTGTGGCACGGGGGGCGCGGGGGGCGCGCCGGAGTCGAGGTGTAGAAGAGGATCTGGCGCGCCTTTGCGCACGGCGCGCACGCTGCCGTTGGTGATGACCGTGGAGACGCGCACGCCTTTCTGTGTGGCCTTCATCACCCGCGTCTCACTGCGGATGGCAGCCAGGGTGCGTTTGCGGTCGGCGAAGTCTCGCGGCGCATCTGAGAACTGCGGGGCGCGCTCTGCCATGGGCAGGACACCCATAGGCATGCCGAGCGGGAAGCGCTGCGGGTTCTGCGCGTGGTCTGGATGCAGTGCGTTGAAGATGTGGCAGCCGAGGTCCGGGCGGTGCGGATGAAAGGCGGCAAACAAGCGCCAGCCATGTGGCAGGTAGGCATGCCAGTCCCACTGCGGCTGGAAGCCCTCTGCGGTGAAGAGGAAGGGCAGCTCATGGTCCTTCACCTTCATTTGCAGGTGGGCATTACGCACGGTGGTAGCCACCTTGACGGGCAGGAAGCGCCAGCGGTCCGCAGCAGGGAGGTCACGACGCACAGCGGTGGCGTAGAGCTCTGCTGGCACCACCTTTTTGGAGCCAAAAAGATTGCGGCGGCGCTTGGCTTCGCTGTTAAAGCGCTGCATGACATCGGCGGAGATGTCCGCACGTCCGGCGGCGTCGGGGAAACGGGCGATGGCATCGGCCTGATTGGTGTAGGCACGGGTCAGGTGCTTGGCGGCGGCTTCGTGCTCTCCACGGCTGCGGCCAATGTCCAGCGTCTCATGCGCGGCGATGTCCTGGCGATGATTGAAGCTGCCTTCAATGGTGCCTTTGTGACGTGATTTGAAGCACTGGATGACGCCGATGGGGCCACCGGCGCTGGTATCAATCCCACCAAAGCGGAAGGCGGGGCAGGTCTCCGTCTGCCACCAGGCTTTGGGCATGGGGATGCCCCACCAGAAATTGTTGTCCCATGGGCCGCGCTCAATACGGCAGCGCAGCGGCATGCCGTGGGCGTCAATGAGCTCCATGAGGAAGTCAGCCTGGTCCTCCACCCGGTAGCCATCGCTGCTGCGGGAGATGGCCTTCATGCCGAGGTAGAAGGATGAGTACACATCAATGGCCTTGAGCGTCTGGCGGTTCACGCGGGCTTTGCCGTCTGCATCCAACTCCACCCATGGGGTGTTCTCAGACTCGTCATCAAATTCCCAGACGGCATTGGGCATGAGGGGGTGGCGCTCTCCGTCTGCCTCATAAAACAGGCCACGCGGGCGGGCGGGCTCCACACTGGCTAGGTGCTTGGGTCCGAGGAATGAGAGTTTTTCCTCGTCCGTCAAAATGCAGGCGCGCACGAACCACTTGGGCCAGACTTCATCCGTGCGGGAGTCCGCAGCGGCGTCAAAGATGGCCGCGAGGCGGTCAAATGTTTCCGCTGTGCAGTCTGCGTGCTGCATGAGCTCCTCTGCGGCCAGTTTGCGGCTGCGCTTTTTAAGCATGGCGTTTTTCAATGCCTGGGCTTCATCAAAGCTCAAGGCATGCTCATCACGCGGGCCGGTGGCGTAGTTTTTCTTCACGGCGGTGGCCGCGTCTCCCGACTCCCGGAACTTGGCCAGCAGGCGCGAGAGCTTGGGCTCGCTGACTCCGTAGCGGGTGGCCAGAGATTTCTGGGTCCATCCGGGTTGGGAGAGGAGCTGGCTGGCTTCGTGCAATTGCATGCTGGTGAGCTGGTGAGACATGGGGCGAGAGACGCGGAGGATGCGCGGCGTTGAAATGGGTCAGGCGGTAGTAGGGCCGGGATGACGACGGCCACCGCGTGCGAGGACGGCCTCAAACCAGACCACGGTGGCAGTTGTGGCCTCTTCCTGGTGTGCGAGCGCCCATTTGAGCAGGCGTTCATCGCTGGGATTTTGCACCATGCCGAACTGGAGCAGCCGCTTGATGCGGGCGATGAGGGCAGGATCAATCACTTGGCACCTCCTTCCCGCAGAGCGACGGTCATGGCGCGGCGCACGTCCTCAGGCCAGGTGGTGACGTTGGTGGCGAGGTCTTTGATGACTTCCATGCGCCCCGCCGGATCGACATCGGACCACTTTGCCCACATGGTTTTGCCGAAGCTGGCGAGCTTGTTGCGCAGCACGAGGTAGAGCGCGGGGCTGTCTCCGTTGAGGTCACTGCGCACGCCGCCAGCGGTCTGGAAATAGGAGCCCATGGCCTTGAGCGCGCTGCCCAGGGAGTAGGAGCGGCGGTCGTCGTCCTCCCCGTCCTGCTCCTGGATGCCGTTGAAGATTTTATCTTCTTCCACCTCCCGCCAGTTCTTGGGGATGACGTTGACGGATTTGGGATCATCCGGCAGACCGGAGGCTTTGAGCGCGGCGGAGCGCCAGGCAGACCAGGGCATCTCAATGGTGGGGTTGGCATCCTGAAAGCGCTGCCAGGACTCGGCATCATCCGGGTTGAGGCCGAGCCAGTCCGTGAGGAGCTTATCTGCGCGGCTCATGTAGTCGCGTTCCAGCTTCACGGCTTGTTCTAGCAGGTCACGGGAGAGGCCGGACTTCGCCACGAGGCTGGCAAGGGTGCCTGATTTCTCGATTGCCGATTCAATCGGCATTCGGGAACCAGCCTTGTTTCCTGGCATCATATTGCCAGCGCGTGCGTCGCGGCCCGCCTGCGCAGCCTTCGCGGCCATGTGGCGGAGGGCGTAGGCGCGGGCGCTCTTGCTGTAATGGCGGCGCTGGAGGAGCTTCTCACAGACGAGGGCTTCAGGGTCCGCGTTGTCGGTGACTTCGCAGGGCAGGCTGTGGATCTGCTCAATGCGCAGGCTGGCCAGGAAGCGGTGGCGGCCGTCCTCAATCTCATTGCCCGCGTTGATCTGCAGCGGGTCGTGGATGAGGCGTTCTGGCGGCACGCCCCGGCGGAGCTTGTCCTGCCATTCGGTGACCAGGAGCTCCACGAGCGTGCGGTCTTCAGGGGTCTGGGCAACGGCGTCGTGAACGCTGAGGTCGTACTTGGGAATCCAGGTGATGTGGCGGGTGAGGGTGGGTGGCTTGGACATGGGAAGGGAGGCGGAGTTGACGATGGTTGACGGTGGTTGACGATGGTTGACGGTGGTTTACCGGAGACCGGCGGTGGTGCGCAGGAAGGTCTCCTGGGCCTCAAGGGCATCCGGGTGGCTGATGGCGCTGCGGATGAAGTCGGAGAGCGGGACGCGGCGGACGAACTCGACCTGGCTGCCCGTCCAGCGGTATTCAAAGAGGAAGGCCTGGTCTGGGGTGGTGATCATGCCGTCGCCAGCCTCCACGAGCAGGGAGCCAGCGGGCAGCGTGGGGATGTGGGGCGCAAGGCCGCACTCGCTGATGTCCAGCGGGGTGGTCTCGTCATTAAAGACGGCGTTGTCTGGGGACTCCTGGAAGTCGGAGACGGGAATGCCTTGGAACAAGCGGCAGGCGATGCAGCCGAGCAGGACAAAGAACGCCAGCGCGCAAAGGCAAGCAGCGGTGACACTCACGAGATCCGAGGCGGCGAAGGTGTAGGCGGTGTATTTCATGGGACGGTGGGCAGTGGGCGGTTTCAGCCTGCGCAGGCATTGCGGTGGACGGCAGTGGTCAGCTCTTGATTGCGGCGGATGAGGGAGGCGATGCGCTCGGCATCACGACGGCCCTGTTCTTGCAGGGCTGTGATGCGTGTGACCTGCTCCACCACGGTGGCTTTGAGGTCACAGCATTGGGCGGCAAGGAAGAGCAGACGCAGGGGCGAGTGGGCGGGGATGAGGAGTGTGGTCATGGGGTGTGCTTGAGGAGGATGGCGGTGAAGGAGAGGGCGCAGAGGCAGAGGAACCAGAAGGCGGTGTCGGGTCCGTTCATGGCTTGCGGCG
>CAINGK010000016.1 GCA_903848465.1 uncultured Verrucomicrobiota bacterium | reverse complement strand
GGCGGCGACCGTATTTTGAGGTTGTTCGCAGCCATGCAACTCGCTCCGCTCGCTGCCTGTCAGCGAACAACCTCAAAATACGGAGCGGGCAGTGTAACCCATGTGCCCGGTACATCTGTTACCCATGTTCCTGTTCAAACCTCCTCTCCTCAGGAAATGGGAAATGGGGTCAGGGTGCAAAATTTTGACAAAACATCCTCCACCCAGCGCTAAGCCCCACCTGATGCTTCAGCCTCCCAGCCTCACACACCTCCCGATCCCATCCTCTCCTCAGTGCCTTCTCTTTCTCCCCACGACAGCTCCGCCTCCTGACAGGGACTGGCTAGGATGTCCGCCCTCGATCGCTTCCTCAAATTTCAGCGCCCCTCTTCGACCTCCGCCACCTCAGCTCCAATGCCCTTCCCGAATAACTTCCACGGGTGCTCTCCGTTCCAGGGTGCTGATCCGACATCCGTGTATTCCGTGTAATCCGTGGTTCAACTCCGGTCCCCTCTGCCTCTCCACTCCTCCCGAATAGCTTTCATGGTTACTCTCCGTTCCACCAACTAGCCGCCTTGAGTTCAGGTGCTCTGCGGCAAACCGAGCGTCCCCAAGCCCCTCTCCTCCTCCGGTCCGTCTTCCGTTCATTCCGTGCGTTGATTCGTTTCACTCACCCTCAAGCCTCCCTTCGTTCGGCTCCGTAGGCACTCAGCTCTGGTATCTCTGACTTCTCCGAGTCTGTGCATGGCTCTGAAGGTATTCTCTGCGGTCTTCCAACCTCTCGCGGTGTAAAAATCAGTGCCTCCTCAGCAGAACGATGCCAGCCCTTCCCCACCGCCACCCCACTCTCCCTCACTTCCGCAAACTTCTTTCACCCTCTTCAATCTCGGCCACCTCTGCTCCATGGCCTTCTCTGCGGCGCAGTTTGGGGTGCGGTCCTCGCATGCAGCAAACTTTGTGGGTCAGAGTACCGCAGCGCTAGGTTTGAAAATCCGTTACATCGCTAGCGCAGTCAAGTTTGGGTTTGGCGGCGTTTTGTGTCGCCGCTACGCGGTTCCTCGAAATTGGAAGACCTGGGTGATGCGGTTCTGTGGGTTGGCACCCACGACTACGGTTGTGTCAGCGCTACGCGCTTTCGGAGGGAGAGGCTTGCGGCCTAAAGTCTGCCATCAGATGACATGAACTTGCCACGGCCATTCAGCACAAGGTTTCAAACACCGCCTAGCGATGGTATAGTACGGCCTTCACTGCTTCAGCAACCCACTATCCACTAGCCACTCCGTGAAGCGGGTGGGCCAGCGGGAGGCGGCGGTGGGTTTGGCGTCGGGTTTGTAGCCGAAGCCGTGGCCGGCGTTGGCGAAGATGTGCATCTCGGCTTTCACGCTGGCGGCTTTGTATTTGAGGTAGAGGGTGGCCATGCCTTCGGAGATGTCCGGGCGGTCGCTGTAACCGGCGGCGATGAAGAGCGGGGGCATGCCTTTGGTGGCGTTGAAGAGGCCGGAGGTGCCGGGGTAGATGAGGCCCTGGAAGTCGGGGCGGCTGGACTGCTGCTCGATGGGATCGGTGGCGTCTTTTTGGCCGGGATCGTTGGTCATGGCGGCAAAGGCGGCAAGTTCGCCACCGGCGGAGAAGCCGAGGATGCCGATGCGGTCTGGCTGGATGTGCCAGTCGGCGGTGCGGCTGCGGACGGTACGGATGGCCCGACGGGCGTCGGCCATGGCGTGGTCCTGGATGGTGTAGGTGCTGCCAGGCTCGCGGGCGAGGCGGTATTTCAGTACAAAGGCGGCGATGCCGTGGTCGCGGAACCATTCGGCCAAAGCGTAGCCTTCATGACCGAGGCAGAGCTTGGAGTGGCCGCCGCCGGGGCAGATGATGACGGCGGTGCCGGTGGATTTGTCCGCTGCGGGTAGGTAGGGGGTGATGGTGGGTTTGTGGACGTTGCAGACATTGCTGCCTTCGATTTTCTCCGGCTCGGCGGCGCGTGCTTCGGAGCCAGGGGCACCATTGGGCCACAGGGGAAGGGGGGCAGGCGTGTCAGCGGCGCTGAGGGCAAGGGGCAGAAAAAGGCTGGCGAGGAGGGCACGGTTCATGGGCGGAATGTAACGCTGAGAAAACTGAAGTTTACGCGAAATCATCGCCTGATTGACAAATTGAAGACTCCCGCTAGTTTCGCGCCCCCTTTTCGAGGGGAGGCCGTGATTTGTCCGGTCTGATCTCCTTTTTCCCTTTCACCACCCCACACGCCCATGCCAAAGACATTCAGGACCTACCAGCCTTCCAAGCGCACGCGCAAGCAGCAGTTTGGTTTCCGCGCACGCACGAAGACCGCGAATGGTCGCGACATCCTGCGCCGCCGCCGCCGTGCCGGACGTAAACGCCTCCTGCCAAAGGGCGTGGAAATCCACTTCAAGCGTCACACGCAGCAGCACACCTAATTCTGCTGCGGCGCGCTCCTCATCATGCGCCTTCCCTCCAACCTGCGGATGAAACTCGCGTGCGATTTCGCACGGGTGAAAACGCAGGGCAGCAGTCAGGCCGGAAAATTTCTGGTGCTGGGTGCCTTGCGTGTGGAAGCGCTGGAGGAGTTTCAGTTTGGCCTCATTACCGGGGGTAAGCTGGGCAATGCCGTGGTACGAAACCGCATCCGCCGGCTGCTGCGCGAGATCGTACGGGCCCACCGTGCCGAGATCGCTCCGGGCTGGCAGATGGTGATCATCGCCCGCTGGCGTGCCCCCCAGGCCACGCTGGTCGAACTGGAAAATGACTGGCTGCGACTGGCCCGGCGCATGAATCTGCTCACCCAGAAGAAGCTGCCTGCCCCACCCGCCGCTCCATGAAATGGCTCATCCGAATCTTCATCCGCGGCTACCAAGTGTTTCTTTCCCCCGTCATTCACGCCATTGGCGGTCCTGGCTCTGGATGCCGCTACACCCCGACCTGTTCGAGGTATTTTCTCGAGGCCGTGGAAACCCACGGCGTGCTGCGCGGCTGCTGGCTGGGCCTGTGCCGCATCGGCCGCTGCCACCCCTGGGGTGGTCATGGGCATGATCCGGTGCCCGAGAAGAAATGACGAATGACGAAATCCGAATGACGAATATTCCCAGAGAGTGTAATCGCAGCTACGGGTGGCATTCGTCATTGTTCCCTCACCCGCTGCCCGAGCGTTCGCCACAGGCAGCTTCTCTCAATTACCCCCCCTTCACCCACCGCTAAAAATTCATGGACCGCAAAAGTTGGATCATCGTGACGCTCTGCGTCATCCTCATGGGGGTGAACTGGCACTACATGCAGGAAAACCAGAAGCTGGTGCAGGCCGAGACGGCACGCAAAAAGCAGGAGGAAGTCGCGAAAAAAGCCACTGCAACGCCCGCATCCCCCACGGCGGCCACTCCCGCCCCCGGCACCGCTCCGGCAGCCGCTGCAACGCCTGCGGCTTCCGCCGTGCCAGAGGAAACCCACGCCCTGAAAGCGGGCAGCGTGACTTTTGAGCTGACCTCCAAAGGCGGCGGCATCGCCCGTGCGGCATTGGCGGGCACCGACCAAGTGGCCCTGAACAAGAACGGCCTGGAAGCCATCGGTGCCCTGCGTCGCGAGGCGGCGGGACTGGATGCCTTGTCCTACAAGCTGACGGCAAAGAACGACAAGAGCGCCACTTTTGAAGCCACAACGGCCGAAGGCATCGTGGTGACCAAGACCTATTCCCTCACCGAAGGGGCAGAAGGCGACGAGCATCTCATCGACCTCAAGCTCACCCTCAAGAACACCGGCACGGCACAGCACCGCTCCGAAGAATACTACCTCTACACCGGTGCAGCGACTGCGTTGAGGCACGATGACGCACGTTACGACGGCTTTTTCTGGAACAATGCTGGCGACACCGACTACCAACTGACCTCGAAATTCTTTGGCAAGGGCTTCTTCAGCGACGCTCCGACGGAGTACCGCCACTCCTTCAATGCACTGCGCTACACCGGCGTGATGAGCCGCTTTTACACTCACATCATTACCCGCATGACGGAGAAGGATGCGCCGGGTAAATTCTGGGCCGGACGCCGCAAGCTTGCGCAGCCCATTGATGCCGCGAACGCAGGCAAGGCAGAAATCGAAGACTTCGCCAGCGATGGTGCCGTGGGCCTGCCAATCGTGGATCTCGCGCCCGGTGCCTCGGTGACGGAAAACTACCAGATCTACCTCGGCCCCAAGGAATACGACCGCCTGAGCAAGATCGGCCACCAGCGCAGCTACGCGATGTTTTACGGCTACTTCAAGATCGTCAGCATCGCGCTCTCCAAGGTCATGCGCTGGATGCACAGCTTCAGCGGCAGTTGGGGTCTGGCGGTCATTCTGCTGACGATTTTTGTCCGCCTCTGCCTCTGGCCGATCCATGCGAAATCGACCATGACGATGAAGCGTATGGGCCTGCTGGGCCCGCTGATGAAGGAGCTGCAAGAAAAGAACAAGGACAACCCGCAGCAGCAGCAGATGGAGGTGATGAAGCTCTACAAGGACTACGGCGTGAATCCGCTGGGCGGCTGCTTGCCGCTGTTCCTACAGTTCCCCATCTTCATCGGCTTGTACAGCGTGCTGGAAGTGGCGGCGGAACTGCGCGGCCAGTCCTTCTGGTGGGTGCGTGACCTTGCCGCAGCGGACACCCAGGGACATTTCATGGGTATCCCGATCAATCCCCTGCCGCTCATCATGGGACTGACCATGGTGGCGCAGATGAAGCTCACGCCGCAGCCTGCGACGGTGGACAAGACGCAGCAGCGCATCTTCATGATGATGCCTCTGTTTTTCCTGTGGATCAGCTATGACTTCGCCGCCGCCCTGGCCTTGTATTGGTCCACCCAGAACATTTTCAGCGTCTTCCAGACCCGCATCATGAAGCTGTACATGCCCGAGCCGAAGCTGGAAAAGGTATCACAGAAGCCAGCGGCCAAGGCCGCGCCGACGCAGAGTTCCTTCTTCAACACGGGGGCAGCCTCGAAAGACAAGAAAAAAGGTCCGAAACCACCGCGCCTGGGAGGCTAGTTCATCCATGACTCCCCTCGAACACTCACGCCATATTCTCGACACCATGCTCGGTTATCTGGGCTTCGTAGTCCAGATCGAGGAGGACAATGGCCCGGACGGACCCACCCTGCAGGTGCTCACGGATGATTCGGACGCGCTCATCGGCCGCCGGGGGGAGACGCTGGAGGACATCCAGTACCTGGTGAACCGCGTGCTGCAGCGCCATCTCAAGGACGCACCGCGCGTCCGGGTGGATGTGGAGTTTTACCGCTCCATGCGCGAGGACAAGATGATCGCCCGCGCCAAGGAACTGGGCGACCGCGTGCGCGCCACCGGGCAGAATGCCGATCTGCCGCCGATGAACAGCTACTACCGCCGGCTCATCCACAACGTCTTCGTCAACGACCCCGAAGTCATGAGCGTGAGCCTGGACGGCAACGCCCGCTTCAAGCGCATTGTGCTCAAGCGCCGCACCAGCTAGGCCAGCTCCGCTGTGCAAAGAGAGGAAAATCAGCTTCGTTCTTTACTCCTGGGGTGGTATTGAGTTATTTCTCATAACCTGCGCAAATTGCCGCGCTGTTGCAACCACTGCCCCATCTTCATCCCACCCCGCATTTCCCATGAAATTGAGCCGCTACCAATCTGTCGTCTATGCCCTGGCTTGCAGCGCCGGATACTTGCACGCCGACATCGTGACCCTCAAAGACGGCAAAAAGTTGGAAGGCAACATCACTGCCGAGACGCCCACCTCCATCCACATGCGGTATCGCCTGACGCCGAAGGTCTGGGATGACAAGGACATCCTGCGCAGCGATATCGCTGAAGGCGGCATCCTCAAGCAAAAGCCCGAAGAAGTGGAAATGATCGAACTGAAGAAGTTCGACCCCACACCGGATTTGATGTCTGCGGAGAAGTATGAAGCGCTCATTCAAGACCGCCTGCGTCCCTTCCTGAACCGCTACCCCGGCACGAAAGAAGCGGCCGAAGTCGAAAAAATCATCACCAAAGTGCAGGAGGAAAAGGAGAGAGTCGTCGCTGGCGGGGCGAAGCTCGAAGGCAAATGGCTCACGCGTGAAGAGGCCAAGGCGGAAAGCCTCAACATCAAGGCCTACGGGATCCGTGCGACTCTTCTGGAAAAGATAGCGGCCAAGGACTACTCCGGCGCACTCAGGGAATTCGACAAGCTCACCGACCCACGCACTGGACTGCCCGCCTCCGTTTACTATCCCAAGGCCGTCGAGGCAATCCTCGCCGTACTGACTTCCTATGAAGGTCAGATCAACCAGATGATCAAGGACCAGCCCTTCTTGCAGAAGAGCCGCGAAGATAGCACCAAGAAGCTCATCGAGCCTGACCTGACGCGATTGAATGATGCTATCAAGCGCGAACAGGAAACTTGGAAGGCCAACTTTGAGGATGAACGCCAGGTCACCCGCTGGTACACCCCGTACAAATACGATCTGGAGAGCTTGAAGACGCTGGGGAAAACCGTCTCCGAGGAGAAGGAACGGCTGAGTTCCCTCAAACTTGATGTCGCCGAAAAAGTCAACGAAGCCATCGCTCGGCTCCTGCGGGCAGATGCCAAAGCTGGCAAGGACAAAGCAGAACTGGCCAAAATGGGTGCGGCCATCGTCGAAGGCGAAACAGCGGCCGCCAACGCCGACCCTACCAGCAAGGCTTTTTACCGCTCCGTCTTTGCCAGCTACCGCGAACGTCATGCTTACTTTTCCCAGATGGTGAGTGCTGCGCCAGGGCAGTCCCAGCCTGCCGCCACCGGTGCCGCTGGCGGTTCCTCAGCCATCACTGGTACCGCTACACCAGGAGTGGATGACCGAGTGGCTGCAGCCCTTGCCGCCGCTTCAAGTGCTGCACCTGCCCCCGCTCCGGCCGCAGGCGCTCCAGGAATGGCCGCCCCTGGCGCTGTGCCAGGTGCCGTGCCTCCTGGAACCGCCCCCCAGCCCGTTGCGCAGCAGCCCGGCTACGCCCAGCCTCAAGCCGCACCCACGGCGCCAGCCGCAGAACCGGAAGGAGAAGGCATGAGCACCATGACCATGATCTTCATCGGTATTGGTGTGGTCGGCCTCGTGCTCCTGCTCACCATCCTCGGCGGCAAGAAAAAGAAGAAAGAGTAGTTTCGTATTTGGCAAGCCCCAGGGGCTTGCCCTGCCCGCCCCTGGGTTCGCCAGAATCCAGGGGCCATGATCTCATTTCCAGGTCGCGGCTTCGTTGGAGTACGGTTGCGCAGTCCTCCACTACGCCATCATCCGCACCTCAAACACGCTCTCATCTTCACGAGAACTCACCAGCCGCAGCTCAGCCCCGTTCGCACGGGCGAGTTCGGTGGCGATGTTGAGTCCGAGCCCGTAGCCGTCGGTCTGGCGGGTGTGAGCTTTGTCGCCACGGAAGAAGCGCTCGAAGAGGCGCTGCTGATTTTCCACCGGAATGGCGGGGCCGGTGTTGGTGACGGTGAAGATGGTCTGCGCGTCCTGCTGTGAAAGCTGGAGCGAGACGCGGCCCTGTGGGCGATTGTATTTGATGGCGTTGCTCAGGAGGTTTTGAAACACCTGCTGCAGCAGGGCACGATCTGCATGCACGGTGATGCCGGGCTGAATGTGATGCTCCAGGGTGAGTCCGGCCTGCTCGCAGAGGATTTCGCCGTCTTCGATGAGGCGCTCAAGATCGAGGCTGAGATCGTAGGTCTCAGGGTGGGTGGGCAGACGACCAGCATCGGCTTGGGACAGCAGCAGGAGGCTTTGGGTGATCTGCTTGAGGCGGGAGGCTTCGGTGAAAAGCGAGACAAAACGCTCGTGCTCCACACTGCCGGGTTCGGCGTGGCGCACGGCGTCATCCAGCTCTGCCAGCATGATGGCGAGCGGCGTTTTCAGTTCGTGGGAGGCGTCTGCGGTGAAGCGCACCGCCTGCTGGAAGCTGCCTTCCAGGCGCTGCATCATGCCATTGAGCACGTCGATGAGCTGGGCGAACTCGCGGTTGTCATCCCGCTGCACGGGAATGCGCTCGGCCAGGTCGCTGGCGGTGAGGCGCTGGGCGGTGCTGACGACGCGCTCCAGAGGCCGCATGGCCTGTTTGGACGTCCAGAGCGCACCGAAACCGGCCAGTACGAGACCCAAGGTGCCAGCCCCCACGTACCACCAGGCCATGCGGTTGATTTCCGCATAAAAGTCCGTGAGCGAGAGGCCGATGAAAATGGTGTAGGTGGGGCTGCTGAAGGCACCGAAGCGCCAGTCGATGCCGCCGGAGCGCGCGGTGAAGGTGGTCGGCTCATGTACCATGGGCATCTGCGGGCGGAAGGGCATGTTGCGCTCTCTGGGCGGCGGGGGTGCGCCAAATCCCGGTGTGCCGAGTAGATCATCGAAATCATTGTCTCTGCGCGGTGGCGGTGGCTCGCGGTGCGGCCCGCCGGGTGGGCCGGGGCCACCGCCGTGCGGTGGCATGGGCGGCGCACTCCTGATTTCTTCCAGCGTGGGGAAGCAGCTGTGAAAGTACACGTCGAGGTCTTTGGGGGCGTTGGGCGTGGCGAAAATGGTTCGGCCTTGGGCGTGCTCTTGAACTACGAGCACGGCATGGGTGGAATTGCGCTCCGGGGAGGTGCCAAAGACGAGATCGGCGATCAGTTTGAACTGCTCATCGGTGGTGTAGGGGTCGATGCGGTTCCAAACGCGCTGAGCGGGGGCAATGATGCGGTCATCCACACTGCGTTCCAGCGTTTGGCTGGCGTACCACCAAGCGGCGGCACCAAAGCTAGCCACCAGAGTCCCTGCGACGATCATCGTCTGCAAGGCTAGGCGGATGCGGAAGCTGCGGGTATTGGCCGGGGCGCTCATGCAAGGAGAGGTGAACAGGGTGACTCTCATACGGACTCTGGCGGCACGCACGAAGATAAATGCCAATTAATGTCTGCCCGCAGGCAGGTGTCATGGCCGGTTGCTCCAATATCCTTGTAACAACCCCCACACCGCCATGCACCTTGGAGAAGACCACGCCGCCAGCCACACCACGGATTCATCCGCCCTCAATGCTACCTCCATGCTCTACCGCCGGCACTGGCCGGTGCTGTGCGCCTTTGCCCGAGCGCGTGGCTGCGAGGTTCACGACGCTGAGGACGCCGTGCAGGAATTGTTTGCCAAACTCGTGGCCCAGGGACAGCACGAGCGCGCAGCGGCCATCGTGGATCATGGCGAACAGGCGGCGTTTCTGTTTGCCCGGCTGCGCACCCACCTGATCAAACGCTGGCAGCACCGCACCCGGCAGCGCCGCGGTGGTGGTGTGGTGTGTTTTTCGCTCAGTGACGAAAATGGCGAAAACATCGACGTGGCGGATGCACGTCCGACGCCAGATGACGAACTGGACCGTGACTGGGCCCGTGGCGTGATTGAGCGTGCCTTGCATACCTGCAGCGAGGAACTGCGTGCCCAGGGGCGCGCCGAGGTCTGGAACTGCCTGGAGGAAAACCTCGTGTTCGGCTGCCGTGCGGCAACACCCCTCAGCGGCGCACTGCGCACGGCTCTGCACCGCGCCAAACGCCGACTGCGAGTGCTGATCTTGGCGGAATGCCAGGAAGATGAAAACACGCTGCATGCCGCGCTGGCGTGAGGCCGCAGGCAGCGGCTGAACAGAAATAGCGCTGGGGTGTCTTAGAATCCTCCTCCCCTCTCCGCAATTTCTTTGATTGACGGGTTGGGAGGGATAACAGACGCTCGTCGTTCTATTCTTCCAGACCTACCACCCATGTGCTCCAGTTCTTCCACCCGTCTGGGTGTTCGCATGTTCATTTACAGACGTTTAGCTTTGGCCTTCGTCAGCCTTCTGCTCATGTCTGGTTTTGCGTTCGCTGCCCCTGTGGCACCCAGCGGACTGACTGTGTTTGTTGACCGTACATCCGCAAACAAGGCTAACACCACTCAAGACACCTATGTTTTTTTCTGGAACGACAATTCCACTGACGAGACAAGTTTTATCATCACCTACAATGGTGGAAACGCCTTCACAACGGTTACCTCTACCACCACCAGCACTACCGGGAACATTGGTTATTCATTTCTAATTAATACACTTCCAGTTGGGACGGTCATTCAGTGGCAGGTGGCGGCCTCTAACGCCAGCGGGGCTTCAGCCGCTTCAGCCGTAACAGCCGCATCCACCACGACCGAGCAGACGGCTCAAATGGTTACGCCGACCTCTGTGGCAGCCACCGTCACCAATGAAACCGCCATCACTGTCACTTGGACTGACGCGTCCACCTCTGCGGATGGTGACGAACTGTGGATGAGCACAAACGGGGGGGCCTACTCCTATGTCGGTGATATTTTATTTTATCAAACCAAGTCCTACGGCTTTACCGGTTTGACTCCAGGGACTCCATATCAGTTCGAACTGCGGGCCTACCAGGAACCTGCGGTGGCAGGAAACGCACGAACTTATTCCGCCTACTCAACTCCTTCGACTAGTGTCAAGACCAAGGATGGCTTCACCAGCCTCACTTACCAGCCGATCACTTACAATCAGGCATTCTCTTACCAGGCCGTTGTCAGCACCGGATCGACACGCAACTCCTGGAACATCACAGGCCTGCCGACGGGCCTTACGTTCAACAGCAGCACGGGTGTCGTTTCCGGAACGCCCACAGTCTCCGGTTTGTTCCTATGCCCAATGACGGCCACGTTTGCCAGCGGCTGGACGACCAACAATACCCTGCAACTGCGCATCATCCGGCCACCGGCCGCACCTGTGACCGCCACCACCATCAGCAGCCAGACGGTGGCCAATGGCGGCAACACCAGTGTGACACTTACGGACAAATTTTCAGACCCTGATTCCGAATCCGCCGTGCAAATCATCACCAATGTGGGAACGATGAATTTCATCCTGTACAACGCCGAAACACCGGCAACGGTGACGAACTTTCTGAGCTATGTGAACAACGCCAGTAGCACTGGCAACTACAACGGGGCGGTGTTTCATCGTTCTGTGCCCGGATTTGTGGTGCAGGGTGGCGGCTTCAAGGTGCAGTCCGCGCCGAACAACTTTACGTCGATCACCACGACGGCCTCACCGAACAACGAACCGGGCATCTCCAATCTCACTGGCACCGTAGCGATGGCTAAATTGGGATCGAGTCCCAACAGCGCCACGGACCAGTTCTTCGTCAACCTCGTTGACAACAGCAGCAATCTGGACAATCAGAACGGCGGCTTCACGGTGTTCGGACGTATGGCGGGCAATGGCATGAGCGTGGCGAATGCCATGGCGGCACTGCCCACGGTAGATAGCCCCGTCAACGGGGTCAATGTGAATGGAGTGAACAATACCTCCCTGACAAGCTGGCCGCTTTTGCAGAACGACAACAACGGTGAGATGGATACGACACAGGTTGTTTCCATCACCTCCGCCGCACCCGTAGCGGTGCTGAGTTACAGCGTCACTGGCAACACCAACCCGACCGCCGTGACTGCCACCATCAACGGCACCAGTGTGAAACTCACGGGCAGCGCGGGCGGGCAGAGCAATGTGACGGTGTCGGCAACAGATTTGGACGGCAATACGGTCTCCCAGACATTCGCGGTTTCCGTGAACCAGGCTCCTGCCATCACCAGCACCGCGCCAAGTGCAGTCGGCACCGTTGGCACCGCTTATAACTTCAGCTACACAGCCTCTGGCTATCCTGCGCCGACCTTTTCGGTCACCTCGGGAGCGCTCCCAGGCGGGCTGACTTTGAGCAGCGCCGGAGCCATCACCGGCAGCTGCACAACAGCAGGCACATTTACCGGAGTGGTAACCGCCACTAACTCCAGTGGCACGAATACGCAAAGCTTCAGCATCACGGTCAATCAAGTGCCTGCGTTCACCAATGGCCCGCCAACCACCACGGCCGTCTTGGGCACGGCCTACAGCTTTACCTGCACCGCCAGCGGCTCGCCTACACCCACATTTGCCGTAACAGCGGGTGGGTTGCCCACGGGGCTGAGCCTGAGCAGTTCCGGGGCCATCACCGGCACACCCACAGCGACGGGAACTTTCACGGGCACAATCACGGCCGCCAATACGGCAGGGACCGCCACGCAAAATTTCAGCATCTCTGTCAACCAGGTGCCTGCCTTCACCAATGGCCCGCCCACGACCACAGCCGTTTTGGGCACGGCTTACAGCTTTACCTATACCGCGAGCGGTACGCCAGCACCCACCTTTACCGTATCCTCTGGCGCG
>CAINGK010000015.1 GCA_903848465.1 uncultured Verrucomicrobiota bacterium | reverse complement strand
CCCTGGCATGCCCGCAAGCCGCGAGGCTTGACACCTCCATTGCGACAAAACAAATGTCGCCGCGCGGTTTTCGACCCAAGCAGCCTTCCGAAATCCAAAACAACAATTCCGTGCGAAAAAAGTGTATAAAGACCAGGGCGGTAGCCCGCCCGTCCATCAGCGTGCTGCAAACACCTCAGCCTGCGAACACCCTCGAAGTCGGGCGGTTTGGCGAAAAAGCTCTCGAGGATGGGGAAAGCACGGCGCGCCAAACACGCCCAACCTCCGTCCATAACCCTACTCCAGGGGACTTTGTGAAATTTTTCACAAAATCGGGTTGCCGCTCTTCGCTGCGTCCTGATAATCGGACCTTAGATGCTCACTCCCATGCTTGCCACGTTCGATCTCATTGCGCTCGCCGTCTCGGTGGGGAAGATCGTGTTTCTCACCTTTGTCGTCATCATGCCGCTGGTCACGGTCGCGGTTTATTTTGAGCGACGCATCTCGGCGGTGATCCAGGACCGCGTGGGTCCGAACCGCGTGGGCGTGCCGCTGACGCTGCTCGGCTTCAAGAAAGACTGGCAGCCCTTCGGCATCGGTGGTCTGGCCCAGGCGGCAGCGGACGGTCTTAAGTTCATCCTGAAAGAGGACTTTGTGCCCGCCCATGTGCGCACCTTTTATTACTGGTTGGCCCCGTGCATGACGATCATTCCCGCCCTGCTCACCTGCGTGGTGCTGCCGTTTGGCAGTGAGCTGAACCTCTCCTGGCTCGGGCTTGAGCACCCGGTCAAAATGGTGATCGCCGACCTCAGCATCGGGCCGCTCTTCACCTTCGCCATCGCCTCCATCGGCGTCTATGGCATCGTCCTCGCCGGCTGGTCCTCCAATTCCAAGTACCCCTTCCTCGGCGGCGTGCGTGCCAGCGCGCAGATGATCTCGTATGAAATCTCGCTGGGCCTGTCGATCATCCCGGTGCTGATGATTTTCGGTGAGCTGAACATGACCAAGATGTCCGCCTTTCAAGACGCCAACGGCTGGCTGCTGTTGCCGCTGTGGGGCGAAGGCCTCAGCGTCGCCCGCTGGGTACTGCTGATCCCCGTCGCCATCTCCTTTGTTATCTTCACCGTCTCCATGTTTGCGGAGACGAACCGCCTGCCCTTCGATCTCGCTGAGTGCGAAACGGAACTGGTGGCCGGTTATCACACCGAATACAGCTCCATGAAGTTCGCGCTCTTCTTCATGGGTGAATACGCCGCGATGATCATCGGCTCCGGCATGGCCGTGACGCTCTTCCTCGGTGGCTGGAGCATCCCCTGCTGGCCGCTGCTGGAGAAAATCATCCCGCTGCAGCTCCACTACACGCCCGATACCACGCCGCTCTACACCGGCCTCCTACACATCGGCATATTCTTCGCCAAGGTCTTCGCCTTCATCGTCTTCTTCATCGTCATCCGCTGGACCCTGCCCCGGTTCCGCTTCGATCAGCTCATGGCCCTCGGCTGGAAGGTCTTCTTCGAACTCGCCCTCGCAAACGTCTTCCTCACCGCGTTGCTTATGTGGTGGTTTCCGCTGAAGTGAACTAAGCTAGCGGCCAAGCCGCCGCCCCTATGGACTGCGGTTGCGAAGTGAGGAACGAACGCAGCTACCGCTTTCGACGTGCCAAGTGACGCACGCGTGTCAGGAAATGTACGAAGGCGGGAGCTGGTGGATTTTCGCAGGCCGGGCAGTTCACGCCTACCTCGAGACGTGCGAAAGCGGCAGTTTCAACCTTTCAGGGTTGCGCAGCCGCACTCCAAAAGCGCTGCGCATGGCAGCGAAAGTCACGCCTTAAGTTGTCGTCTCGCCAGCCACTTCTGCAATCCCATGGCCACGAGAGCGCCCACCAGGCCGCCGCAGGCGTCCGCTGTCCAGTCCCACACATCCCCGCCGCTGCGGCCAGGCGTGTAAAGCTGATGCCACTCGTCCACCGCGCCGACGAGACCGCAGAAGGCCACCGTGAAGGCGATGGCGCTGACTGTGGACTGCGCCCTCCCGGCGAGGCGCAGGAAGAGCAGGAAGCAGGTGCCTCCGATGGCGAAGAAGAGGGTGTGCTCCAGTTTGTCCGAGTTGGGAAAATCCCCCGGAGTCGGCAGAAAGCTCTGCGAGGACAGCCACCAAAGCACCCCGAACCACAGCAGAGCCAGAACACGCCAAAGCAAGGGGGAGGAAAAGAAGCGCGGCAGTTGCATCGTGCGCGGTGTATAGCAGACTTAGAAGCCGTTTCCAGGTCAGGCTCACGATAATCTTTCTCCCGCTGATAACCTGGATGGCGGAGCCATCCCAGCCTGTAGCGAGGGGTTGAGCAAAGCGACACCCCTCGTTGGCAGTAATAGATCACGCACGCACAAGGGCGCATCGCGTAGCGATGCCAGCGCTGGCGTCGCCCGGCTGGCGCTAGGAACGATGCGCGCCGCGTGAAGTCGTCCGTGCCACCCACCAGGAGCGCCTGGACAGGGGCCGCACAACACGAACCTGAGCCCCACCCCAATGCTGCGAAAGCGCGCAGCGCGCAGCACACGACGCAGCCGCAAGTGCTGGCATCGCTACGCGATGCCTTTGCAATGCTGGACATGATGCACATCAATGAGGGGTGTCGCTTCGCTCAACCCCTCGCTACCCGCTTTGATGGCTCCGCCATCCACACTCACACCTCCCGCCCATGGTTCATCCATGCGACATCCTCCTGCCCGCCTGCAAAGCGATAGACAAGCGCGCGCGGTCGCGTTAAACCTCGCCCGATCATTCACAACCATCCTTCATGAAACTGCACCTCGCTCTCGCCGCCTTGTTCGCCGCCCTTTCCTTCGCCAGCGCGGGGGAAAAAGAAATCTTCAACGGCAAAGACCTCTCCGGCTGGGAGGGTAACAAAGACCTCTGGAGCGTGCAGGATGGCACCATCACTGGCAAAACACCGGCTGATCCAGCAGCCCCGACCAAGAGCATCCTCAAGCACAACACCTTCCTCGTCTGGAAAGGCGGCACCGTGGGCGATTTCGAGCTGACGTTTCAATACCGCATCGAAAAGGGCAACTCCGGCGTGCAGTATCGCAGCAAGGAACTCCCTGCCGGTGAGTTCGGCCCGATCATCAGCGGCTATCAGGCCGACTTCGAAGCCGGCAAGACCTACAGCGGCATCCTTTATGAAGAGCGCGGCCGTGGCATCCTGGCCAAGCGCGGCGAAAAGACGGTGATCAAGCCTGCCGCAGATGGCAGCAAGAAGGTCGTGGTGGAAGTGACCGGTAGCGTGGGCGACAGCGCCGCGATTCAGGCCTCCATCAAGTCCGAAGACTGGAACGAGTACCGCATCGTCGCCAAAGGCAACCATGTGCAGCATTTCATCAACGGCCAGCAAACCGTGGACGTGACGGATGAAGACACCGCCAACGCCCCGAAGGAAGGCTTGCTGGCTCTGCAGATCCACGCCGGCCCGCCGATGGTCGTGCAGTTCAAGAACTTCAAGCTCGTCGAAACCAAGTAGCCGTGCTTTGTTGCCGCCGTCATGACCCGACTGCTCCTCTCCACGCTTCTCCTGCTCACCTGCGGCCTTGCCACCAAGGCCGCTGCAGACACCGAATACCTCGTCGTTAGCGGCGGGCCAGCGGTCCGTCAGTTTGAGGATCTGCGTAAGCCTGGGGAGCAGCACGACCGCTGGTGGGGCAACTTCATCCGCACCGCCCGCGTGCGGATGCTCGAAATCCAAAAAACCGCCCCAGCGGGCACGCGCATCACTTGGCTGGTCTATCGGGATGCCTATGTGCGCCGTTCCGCCGCCGAGCACCAGCCGCTGACGCAGAACGTGGAGTCCGTGCCCAAGGCTTACCCCTTCATCAACCTCGTCTGGTTCCGCAGCACCGATGAATTGATCCACTACATCAACAACGGTGCCGCCGGGCGCGGCGGCTTGAAGATCTCCGGCTTCGAGTACTTCGGCCACTCCAACAAGTACAGCTTCATGTTTGACTACAGCTCAGACACCTACGCCACCTCCACCGCGTGGCTGCATGAGCACGACCTGCACAAGCTCAGTCGCTGGGCCTTCGCCTCCAGGGCCTACTGCCAGAGCTGGGGCTGCCACACCGCCGAGAGCTTTAGCAAAGCCTGGAAACGCGCCACCGGCACCTACATGGTCGGTGCCATTGGCAAGACCGACTACTCCGACATGCACCTGCGCGACTGGCACGTGGGCCTCTCGAGCGGAGCACACTGGGTCAAGCGGTAGGAAGAGTAGCCTTGTTCTAGACGAACAGGGCAACTTTTCATTTCCATCCCATCGGCTGCGTCCAGGCCGTTTCTTTTTGCCCCTGAAAAGAGGGCTTTGCATAGGGCTTCGAGGACGTGATGACCGCGCGGAAATACAACTCCTTGCCGCTGGGCTGCCACACCACTTCCGCACCTTCAATGGTTGCCAGCGTCTTGCCAATATCGTCTGAATACAGCAGGCGCGGTGGATGCAGATCGCCCGTCACAGGAGGAGCAGCACGCGTCGTGGCATCATAGCCTTGCAAGGTGCCGCGAATCTGGGTGCTGTAGGTGACTCCCGGCTCCGCATGAATGCGGATGCGCAGTGTGCCATCCTTGAAGCTCACATCATCCAGCGTGACGCCAGATGACGCATAAAAATCGCCCGCCTTCATGGCTTTGATGATCTCGGTGGGATTGAGCTTCGTGGCACGCACCATCACCCAGCCGCGCCCGGGGCCGTTTTCCTCACCGTGGTAGCGGTGCGAGTCATCCGTGCCGACACCATACAGCGGCGGTGCCTTGAATTCGGCGATACGCAGCGTGTTGGCCACGTCCCAGATCTTTTCATGGCCCATGCGTGAGGCATCGCCCGGATAGTTGATGGTGGGGTGGCCGTTGTAGATCTCCCAGAAGTTTTCCTCCAGCACTGCCGCCAGATCCTCGGCGGAGAGCGCCCATTGGAAGTTCGGATGGTTGATGTGCGCGAGCATCGGCACGCCCAGTCGCCTGGACTGCTCGTTTACCAGTTGCAGGTTCGCACGCATCACCTCTTGAATGCTGGTGAGGTCTTTGACCGGCTTGATTTCCTCCCGCAGATTCACCGCGTTCAGATGGATCGGTATCTTGCCAAAGCCGGCGCTGATCTCCTCCGCCTGGATGATCAAGAACTTTCCCGGCTCCTCAAACTTGGGCCGGTATTCTTCCAGCTTCTTCAGCCGCACTTCGGTCAGGCCGTCTTTTTCACGCGTCGTCACCCACTCATCACCGAAGCGAGCGCGATACTTTTCCATCGTCGTCTTGCCCAGAATTTTACGTCGTTTTTCGATCGCCGGTTCACTCATCCACACCTCTTTCGCCTGAAGCACGTTGTGATCTGAGATCGCCAGGAAATCGTAGCCATGCTGCTTGTACCAGTCCGTGATCATCTCCGGAAAGTCATTGCCATCACTCCACAGCGAATGCGTGTGCGTATTGCCCTTGAACCATTGCGGTTGCTGGGCGCTGGCGGTGTGGAGCAAGCCGAAGGCTAGGAGGCTGAGGAGGGTTGGACGCATCACAGACGAACGCATCGAATCAGCCGCATCTCACTTGGAATGGTGATGGATGATGCAAACATCTCAGCGTTCCATTGATGGCGGAGCCATCGCAGCATGTAGCGAGGGGTTGAGCGAAGCGACACCCCTCGTGTATGAGCATCACGCTCACATACGCCCTCGCATCGCGTAGCGATGCCAGCACTTGTGTCCTTACTGTGTGAGGTGCGCAGCAGAATGCATGCGCGGCATCCTGGTCAAAGCGTGGCACTGTTCTCGCATACCATGACGCGTGGCGCTCACCAGGAGACTCAGCGCTGGCATCGCTACGCGATGCACGCACACGCGTCGATGTTTAATGCTTGCCAACGAGGGGTGTCGCTTCGCTCAACCCCTCGCTACTGGCTTTGATGGCTCCGCCATCCGTGCGAATTAGCCAAATCTCACTTGGAATTTCGCGGCACCACCACAATGGCATTACGCACTTCCCAGCCGGGCTTTTCAAAGTGCTCGCGTCCATCCGTGCTGCGGCACCACAGGCCGGTGGACGGCCCGCCATCGAGGTTCAGCGCACGTTTCACCTTCATCTCAGTGATGATGCCAGGTGTGATGAGAATCTGCGCGAGTTCACGCAATCCGGCTCTCTTGCAAACGCCGATGGCCCACTTCCCGGTTCCATCGGTCATGATGAAAGTGCGGTGGTTGCGCATGTCCTGACCTTGGAGCAGCACCGGGGCGATGCGGTCATTGTCCACCAACCACGGATTGCATTGGACAAATTCACTGATGTCAGGCGCGTCTTGGAATTCCTTTTCTACAATCAGCGAAGCCTTGTCTTGGCGGACCATCAGCGCGCCCACCCAGCCTCCACTGCCGCGAAACTCATCCGCGCGTATGCCGCTGGCTATCTCAAGGCCAGTTGGGCCAAAATCTCCGTCGGCGTGGAAATAGCCACCATTGCAGACAGCCAGCGCCCCAGCCGAACTGCCGAGTTCGTTGAGGGGTTTGGCCTTGTCGCGGCTGGCATTGGCCACCACGCGCAGGGCGCAGTGCTTTTCATCGAAGAAGACGAGCTGCATTTCCACCTTCGCGGGGCCACTGAGTGTTTTGATCACAAAAACGGCCTCATGTCCGAGCGGTGCTGCTTTAGACGTGGATTCAAGCCGCCAAGATGGTGCCTGCCCTGCCAGCATCAGCGCAAACAGGGCCAGCAGCAGCATCTCAGGACATTTCATGGCATATCACTGCTCCACCCGGAAAAGGTGCATCGACACGCCAGTCGGGTGCAGCGCGACATAATTGTCCGCGCCGCGCCACTCGTAGGTTTGATGGTGCATGAGGTCCGTGACCTTGAAGGGACGACTGCCGTCGAGGCCAAGGGCTGCCAGATCGAGATGCACCATGCCAATGGCAGGATGCTGGGCGTCATGGCTGATCACGCAGAGAATGCGGTTGCTGAAGTCGGGCGTGACCTTGCTGTAGCAGAGCACCTCGCCGTGATCGGCTCCGTGGAAGCTGAGATTGTCGTACAGATGCAGCGCCGGATTGTCGCGGCGGATCAGGTTCAGCGTACGGATGAAGGCGGTGATGTTGCCCGGCTGATTGTAGTCGCGCTGCTTCAGTTCGTACTTCTCGCTGTTGTCGTACTCCTCCTTGCCTGGGTACGGATCGTTCTCGCAGAGTTCGTAACCGGTGTACATGCCCCAGCATGAAGACAGGGTGGCAGCCAGCGCGGCGCGGATGCGGAACATCTGCGCATTGGCATGCTGCAGATGGCCGGGCAGGATGTCGGGCGTGTTGGGCCAGAAGTTCGCGCGGTAATACCAGCGCATGTCACTGCGCGTGAGCTCGGTCGCGTATTCAGTGAGCGACTGGCGGTCTTCACGCCAGGTGAAGTAGGTGTAGCTCTGCGTGAAGCCCACCTTGCCCAGCACCTGCATCATCTTCGGTTTAGTGAAAGCCTCCGCGAGGAAGAGCACATCCGGGTCCTTGCGCTGAATGGTGGCGATCAGCTCCTCCCAGAACGCGACCGGCTTGGTGTGCGGATTATCGACGCGGAAGATCTTCACGCCGCGATCCACCCAGAACTGCACCACTTCGATCAGCTCCTTCCACAGATTGCGCCAGTCGTCGCAGTGGAAGTTCAGCGGGTAGATGTCCTGATACTTCTTGGGCGGATTCTCAGCGTAGCGGATGCTGCCGTCCGGACGCTGGTAAAACCAATCGGGATGATCTTTGACGAAAGGATGATCGGGCGAGCAGTTGAGCGCAAAATCGAGCGCGATCTCCAGGCCGCGCTTGTTGGCCTCTTTGACCAGCCACACAAAATCCTTCTCCGTGCCAAGCGCCGGTTCGATGTGGTAATGCCCACCCGTCGGACCCCCGATGGCCCACGGGCTGCCGACGTCATCAGGCTTCGCGGTAAGTGTATTGTTTTTGCCTTTGCGGGCCGTGATGCCAATCGGGTGAATCGGCGGGAAATAGATCACATCAAAGCCCATGTGGGCCGCATGGTCGAGCCGACCCAGGCAGTCGCGGAAGGAAGAATGCTTGTCGCTGCGGCCTTCGGCTCCGCGTGGAAAAAATTCATACCAGGCCGAAAAGCGCGCACGCTCGCGTTCTGCCGTAGCGCGCAGCGTGTCGGAGGTGGTGGACTGTGTGCGGTCAGGATACTGATCCATCAGGCTCTGCATCTCGTCAGACAGCAGCACGTCCATGAGATCCGTCGGCTTCACTGTGGTGAGCAGGTCGGCGCAATCTTCGAGCTGAGTCGCCGCTGTGGGCACCCCAGCGGCGCGCGCACGTTTGGCGGCATCGCGCAGCAGCCGTGCACCTTCCTGCGCCTCGATCGGCGCATCAGGATCTTTGGCCTGGACGCGCACCGCAAAGGTCTTCTTCCATGAGCGGAAGGTATCGCCCCAAGCCTCGACAACATATTCCCAGCGCCCCGCTTTGGCAAAGCTGCACTGCCCATGCCAGCGGTCATTTTCAGTCGGCTTCATCGGCGCTTCAAACCAGCGTCGCGAGCCCGTCAGTCGCCAGCGCAGCACCGCACTCATCACATCATGTCCATCCTTGAAAATGTCACACCACACATCCAGCGGCTCGTCGATCACCCGCTTGACCGGATGCTTGCCGCCATCTAGGCAGGGATAGAAATTCTCGATAACGACAGTGGGGGCGTGGGACATGGCGGTGGAGTTTGCGGTGGTTTGCAGTTGTTGGCAGTGGTTTGCGATGGTTTCAAGCCTGAGTGGCGCGGCGGAGCTGGGATTCGCGGAGATTGTGGATGCGGACGGAGAGGTCGTAGGCCTGATTGAGGATGGGATCGGTGGCATCCTTGGCGCTAAAACCAAGATCGTTGGACAGAATCAGATCGCACGCCGTTTCCATGAGCGAGCTGTAAGCTTGGCTGGAAAAGTGCGCTTGGTCTTTCAGACTGGCACGCCCGCTGCCTTCCGCCAAATTATTCGCGACAGACACCGCCGCACGAGTGACCTGGCTGGTCAGTCCAAAGCGCTCTGCTGAGGGAAATGACTCGGCGCACTGATACACAGACCGCACCAGTTTCCTGGCGTCCTGCCAGACTTCCAACTTCTCAAAGGGAAACTCTTTTCTCATGATATGCAGCAATGAAGAACCTCAGGCCCACCTCGCGCCCAATTCCTCATTCAACCACTGCCAACCACCGCAAACAACTGCCAACCACCGCAAACTTAGCCCAGCCTCATGGTATGCAGCAACAAAGAATCTCAGGCGCACAATCACGCCCAAGGCCTCATACAACTACTGCAAACCATCGCAAACAACTGCCAACCACCGCAAACTCAACCCAACAAAGGTCTCAGCATCTCACAAATCTCCGGCACTCTCACAAACGGGTCCTCCTTCGTCTCAAACTCCAGCGTGAACCACCCCTGGTAGTTGGCATCGCGCATGATCTGGATCACCCGTTTCACATCGCTCGGTTCGCTGACACCTTTGGCGGCACCTTTGCGGCTGATTTCCATCTTGAGCTGCACATTGACCGCATACGGCGCGATCTTCGCCAGATCCGCATACGGGTCTTCGGTGTGGAAGTTGCCGCTGTCCAAATTGATGCCCGCCCAGGGGCTCTTGGCCGCTTTCACCATCTTGATCAAGTTTTCCGGTTCGGCGACGATGCCACCGTGGTTTTCAAGACCGAGGAAGACGCCCTTCTTGGCAGCGTAGTCGAGGCATTCCTGGTAGGATTCAAGGCAGTTGGCGACGGCCTGCTCCTCGGTGATCTCTTTGGACTGAGGTCCTGCAAAAACACGGATGTGGGATGCACCCATGATCGCGGAGTAATCGATCCACTTCTTGGTGTAGGCGATCTGCTCGCTGAGCTTTTCGCCTTTGGGCAAAGCAAAATTGTTGCCCACGGCGGTGCCGGCGAGCTGCACACCACGCAGGTAAGCACGGCGCTTGAGTTCGAGCAGGAAGGCTTCGTCCACATCCTTCGGGAAGAAGTAGCTGGTCACTTCCGCGCCGGGCACATTGTTGTCACCGCACCAGTCCACGAAATCGAGGATGCTCCACTGCGGGCGGTCACCCTTCGGCTTCTGCTCCTTGTCGCGCATCCACTGGAAGTAATCACGAAAGCTATAAGCGGCCACGCCGAGCTGCATGCGGCTCTTGCCGGGCCGTTTGATGGGCTCAATGGCAGGCAGGGTGGTGACGCTGAGCGCGCCAAGGCTGGTGGAGAGAAAATGACGGCGTGAGATCATGGCGGATGAAAGAACGGGCGGAATGGGTGGCTTCGCGCAGGCATTTGAGCACTTGCGCCCAGCCCGTGCTACTGGCAAATTTGCGCTGTCATGCCCGCGTCAATCACACACCGCTTCACCGTGGAGGACTATTATCGGATGGCCGAGACGGGCATCCTGAAGCCAGACGCCCGGGTGGAACTCATTGAAGGGGAGATTGTTGATATGATGCCGATTGGTCCCTTTCATGCCGGTGCGGGCTCCGAATTGAGCGGCTTGTTTACCTGCCTGGCTCAGGGACGTTGGCTGGTTTGGAATCAGAATCCCCTGCGCATTGATGAGCACAGCGAGCCCCAGCCGGATTTGATGCTCCTCCGCCCTCCCGGTAAAAAGTACAAGCTATCCCATCCGACGCCCGAGGATGTCATCCTGCTGGTGGAAATTTCCGATACCACCCTTCGGCGCGACCGCGAAATCAAGCTCCCCCTCTATGCCAAGGCTGGCATTGAAGAAGTGTGGATCTTGAACGTGCAGGAGCGGCAGATCGAAATCTACCGCGAGCCCAATTATCTTGGCTATGAAACCAAATTCGTGGTGCGAGATGGCAGGCTGGCACCGCTGGCCTTTCCAGACGCCGAGATCGATGTTCAGGATTTGTTGCAGTAAAGCCGTCGCTTGGCTTCTTGCGGCACCATGAAGCCGCTGACCTCGCTGATACTGCTGTCTTTCCTTTCTTGCTCTCTCACCCACGCCGAGCCCACCAAGGTCAAGCTCTGGCCCGAAGGCGCACCGGGGGCGAAGGGGACTGAGGACAAAGACCAGCCCTTCATCAACGTCTGGGCGGCAGCCAAGGACAAAGCCAATGGCGCGGCCTTCGTCGTCTGTCCCGGCGGTGGCTACGGTGGTCTGGCGGCAGACCACGAAGGCGTGCAGGTGGCCAAGTGGTTCAACGGCCTCGGCGTTTCTGCCTTCGTGCTGTACTACCGCCTCGGCAGCCAGGGCTACCACTTTCCCACGCAGCTCATCGACGTGCAGCGCGCCATCCGGCATGTGCGGGCGAACGCAAAAGAGTATGGCATCGACCCCAACCGCATCGGCATCATCGGCTTTTCCGCCGGCGGCCACCTCACCTCCATGGCGGCCACGATGTTTGATGAAAAACCCACTGGCGCGACGAACGACGCTGTCGATCAAGTCAGCGCACGTCCCGATGTCGCCGCACCGACCTACCCCGTGATCTCGATGATCGAAGACTACGGCCACAAAGGCTCACGCAAAAACCTGCTCGGCCCGAACGACAACGACGAACTGGCCAAGCACGTGAGCACCGAAACCCGTGTCACCGCCAACACGCCGCCCATCTTCATCTTCCAGACCGACGAGGACACCGTGGTGCCCGCCGAGAACGCCGTGGCCTTTTACCTGGCATGCCGTAAAAACAAAGTCCCCGCCGAACTCCACATCTACCGCCCCGGTCCGCATGGCGTCGGCCTGTTCCTGGGCGATCCCGTACTCGGCACCTGGAGCGCACACCTGCGCGACTGGTTGCGCAATCAGGGCTTTCTCAAGCCCATGAAGCGCACCGCCATCAACGGCAAAGTCAGTGTGAATGGCAAGCCGGTGAGCTGGGGCAGCGTCATCTTCGCCTCAGACGATCCCTCTGCTCCCGTGGCCTGCGCACGCGTCATGGGCGGCAAGTTCAAGCTCGACGAAAAAACCGGCCCCATCGTCGGCCAAGTGAAGCTGACCGTCAGCTACAGTGCTGCCGATGTCCCCGGTCTTGAGACAGCAGACGGCACCGTCACGACCAAAGAACAGCAACCCGGCGCAGGCGACTGGTACCTCGACATCGCCGAGGGTGCGAAGGATCTGGAGCTGGCGATGAAGCGGTGAGCCATCCGTTCCCCCTTTTTCTCCATCCCGCAGTGACAAAGTTTAGCTCAAGCCCGTAGGGCTGGCACAACCGTAGCCGGGGGCGCGAGCCCCCGGAACTTCGCGTGCCATGGCAGTGATCTGGTGAAACCGCGTCAGCGGTGGCACAGAAGCGTGAATCATTCCACGATGCCCGTCAGCCGTGTGTGCGCCAGCCTGAACCTCGCCAGTTTGTGTCACCGCCAAGTCTGTTGGACATGACTCAGCGCTGATGGATTCAGTGCGTTCTTAGAACTTCTTGATCAGCAGCGCGGCATTATGTCCGCCGAAGCCAAACGAGTTGCTCAGCACAGCGTCCACCTTGGCCGGGCGGGCCGTGTTGGGCACGATGTCCACGTCCACCTCGGGATCGAGGTTTTCGACGTTGATCGTGGGTGGCACCACCTGGTCTCTGATCGCGTAGATGGAGGCGATGAGTTCCACGCCGCCAGCAGCGCCGAGCAGGTGGCCGGTCATCGACTTGGTGCCGGAGACCAGCAGGCCCTTGGTGGCATATTCGCCAAACACGCGCTTGATGGCACGCAGTTCGCACAAGTCGCCTACCGGAGTCGAGGTGGCGTGGGCGTTGATGTACTGAATGTCAGTCACGTTCATTTTGGCATGGCGCAGGGCCATCTCCATGCACTTGGCCGCGCCCAAACCTTCAGGATGCGGGGAGGTGAGGTGGTAGGCATCTGCCGTGGTGCCATAACCCACCAGTTCGGCGTAAATGGTAGCTCCACGCTTTTTGGCGTGCTCGAGTTCTTCGATCACGACCACTCCGGCGCCTTCGCCCATGACGAAACCGTCGCGGTCCTTGTCCCAGGGGCGAGAGGCCCTCTCAGGGTCGTCGTTGCGCATGCTTAGCGCCTTCATGTTCGCGAACCCGGCGAGTCCGCAGGGGCGGATCGAGGCTTCAGCGCCGCCGCAGATCATCACGTCGGAATCGCCAAATTTAATATTACGCCAGGCTTCACCAATGTTGTTGTTGGAGGTCGCACAGGCCGTGACGATGGCCATGTTTGGTCCCATGAAGCCGTATTCGGCAGCGATCATGCCGCTGGCGATGTTCGAGATCATCATCGGGATGATGAAGGGAGAGACGCGGGAAGGGGATTTCGTCAGCAGCACCTCATACTGGGTCTCCAGGGTGCCGAGACCGCCGATGCCGCTGCCGACCATGACCCCGACGCGGTGCGGGTCGAGGCTGTCCGGGTTCAAACCGGCGTCCTTGGTGGCCATTTTCGAGGCTGCCATGGCAAACTGAAAGTAGCGGTCAGCACGACGCGCGTCCTTGTGGTTGTTGAAATGGACGGTTGGATCAAAACCCACCACTTCGCCCGCGATCTTGCAGTCGTACTTTTCCGTGTCCATGGACTGGATCCGGCGGATGCCGCTCTTTCCTGCCTGGATGTTCTTCCAAAAGTCATCTTTGGTATTGCCGACAGGGGAGATGACTCCCATGCCAGTGATGACTACGCGACGCTCGCTCATGTGTGTGAATTAGGGGTTGGTTCGAAGGTTGAGAGAACACGGTTTGCACGGAGGGGCAAGGGAAAACATGACTGCGAAAAGCTTGAGTCTCGGGTGATTTGGGTGTCTGGCTTGCCCTGTGATGCGCCTACCAACAGTCCTTGCCACCGCCCTCTGGCTGACCCTGTCCGCCCAGGCGGCACCGGATACTGCCCTCATTCCGCCCGTCATGCGGGAGTGGATGGCGGTGCAAAAGGACATTGGCAGCATCAAAGTCGCCTTCCAGCAGACGCGCACCACCCCCGCGCTCAAAGAGCCCATCACCGCCAGCGGTCGCTTCTGGCGCATGGCAGACGGCCGCTTCCGCCTGGAACTAGGGGCCCCCGCCACGACGATTCTTATTTTTGACAATGAATCCGTGCGCCTCAAAGAAAGCGCCGAGGCACCCTGGCAGACCCTGAAGCCCGACGACAGCCGGGTGCGCGTCTGGATGAAATTCCTCAGCGGGCGCGAGATGGACCCCGAATCCCTCACCAACAACTTCACCCTCAAAATCACCCAGCAGGAGCCGAACTTCGTCACCGTGGCCATGATTCCCCGGCCCTTGCTCATGAAAAAGTACCTCAGACAGCTCGACATGCAGATCGAGCCCGGCGGCCGGCGGCTCCTCGGCTTCCGGGTGGTGCAGGGGGATGGGTCCACGCTGCTCCTCAATTTCGGCCCGCCGGAGAAGCTCACCGGCGACCTGACGCCCCTGTTTCAGCCGCATTGAAGCAAAAAAAACGCCTCAATAATCTCGGTTCAGCAGGTGGTCCGAAAGCTGCCGCAGCCTCGGGGCAGCGTCACCAAACACATCCAGCGCCCGGTGCGACACCTCGGTGAGGCGGTGCGCTTCCGCGCGGGAGGCCTCCAGCCCCATCAGCGCCGGATAGGTGCTCTTTTCCGCCGCCACGTCCTTGCCGGCGCTTTTGCCGAGTTTCTCGCTCGTCTGTGTCACATCAAGGATGTCGTCGATGATCTGGAAGGCCAGGCCAGTCGCCATGCCGAATTCATACAGCGCCTGCATCTGCTCCACGCTGGCATTGGCGCTCATGGCACCCAGCTTCACACTGGTGGTCAGTAGCGCGGCGGTTTTGCCTTCATGAATGAATCGCAGATCCTCCAGCGGCAGCTTTTTGCCCTCCCCTTCCAGATCCGCCACCTGTCCGCCCACGAGGTGCAGACTGCCTGCCGTGCGTGCGAGCTCCAGCACCATCACTCCAGCGGGGTGCAGCGCAGCCATCGGCGTCCGCGTCACCAGTTCAAACGCCAGCGCTTGCAGGGCATCACCCGCCAGCAGCGCCATCGCCTCGCCATAAACCTTGTGGCAGGTCGGCACGCCCCGGCGCATGTCATCGTCGTCCATGCAGGGCAAGTCATCGTGAATGAGCGAGTAGGTGTGCAGGCATTCCACAGCGCAGGCATTGTAGATCGCATCTTCCACCGAGCCACCGCACGCTTCCGCCGCCGCGAGGCAGAGAATCGGCCGCAACCGCTTACCGCCCGCAAACATGCTGTGCCGCATCGCCTGGTGCAGCGTCATCGGCCGCGTGTCAGCGCTCGGGATGAGACGATTCAGCGCCGCATCCACAAACTGGCAGCGCTGGGCGAGGTATTCTTTGAGATCAGACATGAGATTGATTCTGAAGCCGTGAGTCAGCCTCAATTCAAGCAGGGATTGCAGGTGGAGACAGTAGTGGTGCTGAAAAATAACCAGGCAAGAATGGCATTCAGTCAAAACGCAGTTTCGCCCGTTTGCGATCTTCCCACCCCAAACTTCTTGAGCCCTGAAAGGGCGGCAGGAGTCAGCCCAGGGCAAGCGAGCCTAAGCGAGCGCCGCCCTGGGTTTTCGACAACAAGACCGGGAAGCAAACCCAGCACTTCGCAGCATCCTACGCTCACCAGCAGCGTCTGCAGGGAGTTCCGCCGCACACCTGCCGCTCTCATCCCCCCCCAGCCCTCGAAATCCACGAACAATGCGCTTAATGAAGTGCCATTCGAGTCAGGCAACCGTGTTCAAATCGCCAAGAAACAAACCCAGGCTGGGTTGAGAACCCCCGGCCCTCTTGAGTGCCTTCACTTTGCGCAGTTCACGGGAAGCCTCATCATAACTGCGGGCTTCGAGCTTGTTGATCGGACGCTTCACTTTGGCTCGGTTCTGCCCTTGCTGAACGCGCCGGGTACAGTTCGTCGTGGCATGGTGGTGGCGCTCGTTCTCCCACAGCGGCACCAGCCAGCACTCCAACTCATGCACGCAGATAGCGAAGAGGAATCGTCCAGCATAGCGCTGCAGATCCTCGGCCCCGATCCACTGACATAGGCGTTCGCGGATGCGGGAGACGAGTTCTTCGTCCTTCAATGCCTTGCCTGTGGTGGGATCGGTGTGGGGCACCTCAAAGTGCTTCTGCGGAGACACATCGGAGTCGATCTGGACCACCAGGTAATCCCGCAACTGAAACACCTCCGCATAGCGGCCTTGCTGGAGATAGGTCATTACCAGTGCCCAGCTCCCGAAACGTTGCTCGGCGCTGATGTCGGGTGGTTGGTCGAAATAGATGTCCGGCTCGGCCAGACGTTCTTTGAAGAAGCCCAGCAGGATGTTTTGGATCACCAGTTGATCAGTGACGCCTTCCGCAACGATGCCCACGCTCAAGCTCATGATGCAAGGACTCAAAAGTTCTTGGGCACACCACCCAGCAAACCGCGCAGGTAGGCGTGGGACAGCTTCAGGGCTGGCTCTCCCGGCTGGGGTTTCGGTGCCGGAATACGCTGGGCAATGGTGCGCCCCTTTTCGTTGCGCTGGATGGCATAGAGCATCTGCTCTTTGTCAGTGAGGTCGAGGCCATCCAAAATCGCGGGATTGTGCGTGGTGATGACCACCTGCTTGTCCTCCTGCTTCGCCAGCGCCACCAGCCGCCGCATCATCTCGGCGCACAGCTTCGGATTGAGCGAGGCGTCGATGTTGTCGATGGCAAAAAACTTCGGCGTCTGCGGACTGAGGAAGAGGCAGAGATAGAACAGCAGGAACAAAAAGCCTTCATTCGCACTGCGCTGATCCAGCAGCCGCTTGGCAGCAAGGAAACGGTCTTTGATCTCGAGACGCGACTCGCCGATGCCGAGCCTTTTGGGAATGGCGAAGTCTTCGAACCAGTCGAAGAGTTTTAATTCGTGGCGCAGGAGCTTGAACTGAGGTGGACCCCGTTCTTCGGCCAGGATTGCGGGAAGTTAAGCTATGATGTTCACGGCTGGGAGTGGTGATGGGTCGTTTATCTGGGGATGCTTCGCAAGGGCTTTGCTCCGCATTTTGCGTGGTTCTCAACCAGGCTG
>CAINGK010000014.1 GCA_903848465.1 uncultured Verrucomicrobiota bacterium | reverse complement strand
GACGAATGACGAATGACGAATCAATGTCGTTAAGTTAAGCAAAATAGACCGCGAAGGTGTATTGTTCACAACGCGAATGAGCACGAATAGCCGCGAATTTTTCACGAATTTCAGAGTTCAGAATTCCTCTGCATTCGCGGTCATTCGCGTTTAAAATCTTAACTTAGCGACATTGAATGACGAATGACGAATGATGGTGTCGTTCTTCGTGTGATTGGGGTGATGGGGTGATGCTGATTTTTTGCAAGGGAATGGATAGGCAAGGGAATGGCTGTGGGTGGTTTGGGCGCCGAAGGGGCCTTCGATTTTGCCGCAGAGGGGCGGAGAGGCAGAGGGAGCAGAGAAGGGATTCAATCTCTGCCACCTCTGCAGCTTTGAGGTGCGGCAGACCGAATGTCTTGAGGACGCCCTAGCGGAAATGCGTTTTGCGGACTGCTGTATGCGAGAGCTGTGCGCAGACTTCTTGTGAATGCTGGGTGTTTGAGGGCTTCTCGCATACCTCCGGCATGCGACTCTGATCGGGAATGTGTCGTGTGAGCGGTCCGGTGGTTCTCGCTCGCCAAGCCTCGCTTCACCACCGGCTAATTTCCATGCTCCCTCCGGGAGCCCTGGAGTTTGGCCCCGCAATAAGAACATGCTCCCTCCAGGAGCCAGACAGAATCAACGCGAGAGAAGTGAAGTGCATCTATCTCGTCACAGCACTGACCTTGTTATGCGAGCCTCCATCAAACGCAGGGTTTACGCATGAAGCGGCTCGTGAGAGAGTTACGGCTGATTGGAAGGACAAAAAGGACGGAAGGGACCGAAAGGACGTAGTACTCCATAACAGCTAGATGTTTTGCCGCTGTTCATGCGTAAACCCTGATCAAACGGACTCTGTTGAAGTTTGATGGGCATTTTTTGTTGCTGGGGGATGAGAGGGCGCTGATCGACAGACAGGAGTGTCTATAGTAGTGCAATCAAACCTTGAGGAAGATCTGGCGGCGATGGAGGTATTGGGCGGTGGCGAGCATGACGGCGAAGGTCATGGCTGAGGGGAGCCAGTCGTAGGGTGGGGGTGGGGTGGTGGCGAGGCGTTCGCTGATGATCTGGAAGAAGCCGAAGCCGGAGCAGAGATAGAGTGCGATGGGGTTGGAGCCGACCCAGAGGAAGGGGGCGAGGCCGCGACGCCAGCCGAGGACATCGACGATGTAGTAAAAGAGGCCGAGGAGGATGGCGCTCCAACCGGCGGCGACGAGGACGAAGCTGGAGGTCCAGAGTTTTTTGATGACGGGGAAGAAGGGATGCCAGGCCCAGCCGAGGGCGAGCATGAGGAGGCCGGCGGTGATCAATCCAACCACTGTGCGCAGAGGGGATGCCGTGCCTGTGATCCATTTGCCGGCGAGCAGGCCGAGGAGGGCGGTGGCGATGGCGGGGAGGGTGCTGAGGAGGCCTTCGGGGTCGTGATTGCCATCGTACTTGCGGCCGGGGAGCCAGATGCTGTCGAGGTAGTTGGTGAGGTTCATGCCTTCGGCAAAATTTCCTGCGCCGATGCCGGGCACTGGGACGACGCGCAGGAGGAGGAAGTAGCCGATGAGCAGGATGATGGCTGAGAGGGTGAGGCCACGTGCGCCGAGCCAGAGGGAAAGGAGACCTGCGGCGGCGGAGGCGAGGCCGATGCGCTGGAGGACGCCGAGCCAGCGGATGTGACCCCAGCCGTTCTGGACGCCGCCGGAGTAGATGATGCCGAGTGCGAGGAGGATGGCTGCGCGTGCGAGCAGGTGGCGTATGGCGGCGCGGCGGCCATCGCGTGCGACGCGGCGGGGCAGGGCGATGGCGAGGGAGACGCCGGCGAGGAAGAGGAAGAGGGGGAAGATGAGATCGAAGAAGCGGAAGCCGGCCCAGTCCACGTGATCGAACTGGGCTGCGATGTTTGTTGCGGTGGGGGATGCGGGGAAGGTGCGCTTGAGTAGCTGCTCGGTCAGGGTGGCGAGGCCGAGGATCCAGCACATGTCGAAGCCGCGGAGGGCGTCGAGGGAGAGGAGACGTGTCTGGGGGGTGGAGGCGGGTAACTCTGGCATGGGACAGGGCATATGAGGGATGGGTTTGGGTGACCCTTGTCAATTCATGGAACGGGCATCCGGTGGGTGGTTAGAGAACACGGAGAAAACCGGAATTGAACCACGGAATACACAGAATACACGGAAGGGGGAGCCGATGTGATGGATGGGCGAAAGGGGGCGCTGTTTTTTTGCAAGGGAATGGTGGGCAAGGGAATGGGCGGAGCTGGTTTTGGTATTGGTGATGCTGTGGGGGTGCTGAATCGAGCGGTGAACCGTGCTGGAGTGATGGAGGTTCTCAATTCATGGAACGGGCATCCGGTGGGTGGTTAGAGAACACGGAGAAAACCGGAATTGAACCACGGAATACACAGAAT
>CAINGK010000013.1 GCA_903848465.1 uncultured Verrucomicrobiota bacterium | reverse complement strand
GCCTCCCAACCAAACTTCATCCACCATCAATTACAGAGGATCTCCACTCCAATTCTTTAGACCCTTAAAAAAGTCTAAGTTTTTGCATTACGCTATTCGCTCGCGTTAATTTAGAAGGAAGGAGCCTATCATTTTGTAACGGCCGGCAATTCACTCTCGGCTCGCAACCGAGACACTTTACTCTTCACTTGCAAAACAATCTGAGATTGGAAGGAGAATTAAAACACATAAAGTCCCCATTCAGCCTTCTGCAACATAACACTGGCGGAGTACACACTAAAAATGTAATTGGCAAAACACGCTGCGTAAGGCAAAAAATAAAAATCTAAGGACTCTCTGTTGATTTCCACGCAGAACTGACCCGGGATTTGCATCGAGAACTGACCCACCAAAGGGTTATGTTCCGGGGGTCAGGTTTGGGTCAAGGCATGATTGATCTCCCTCTTTTTCCGAGTTGCCGCGGCTGAGCTGGCCTTGAAGCGGAAGCTGTCGTTTCCGGTCTCTAGGATGTGGCACCGGTGGGTGAGGCGGTCGAGCAAGGCCGTGGTCATCTTGGCGTCGCCGAAGACGGTGGCCCATTCACTGAAGCTCAGGTTGGTGGTGATGACGACGCTGGTGCGCTCGTAGAGTTTGCTCAGCAGGTGGAAGAGCAAGGCACCGCCCGATGCGCTGAACGGCAGGTATCCCAGCTCGTCCAGGATCACGAGATCAAGCCGTGTCAGGCTTTCGGCGATCTGGCCGGCTTTGCCCTTGGTCTTTTCCTGTTCCAGGGCATTGACCAGTTCGATGGTCGAGAAGAAGCGGACTTTGCGGTGATGATGCTCGATGGCCTGGACGCCCAAGGCCGTGGCGGCATGGGTCTTGCCGGTGCCTGGGCCGCCGATCAGCACGACATTCTGGGCACCGTCGAGGAACTCGCACTTGTGCAGTTGGCGGAGTGTAGCCTCGTTGATCTCGCTGGCCATGAAGTCGAAGCCGGAGAGGTCCTTGTAGGCCGGGAAGCGTGCAGCCTTCATGTGATAGGCGATGGAGCGCACCTCGCGTTCCGCCATCTCGGCCTTCAGGAGTTGCGACAGGATCGGCACCGAGGACTCGAAGGCGGGGGCACCTTGTTCGGTCAGGTCAGTGACGGCTTGGGCCATACCATACATCTTCAGGCTTCGGAGCATGATGACGACGGCTGCCGCGGCAGGATCATGACGCATGGCGACCCCCAGCGATCTGGGCGCGTAGGCCGTCATAGCGTTCGACATTGGCCTTCGGTTCGCGTTGCAATGTCAGGGCCTGAGGCGTGTCGAGAGTGGGGCCGTTAGTGGTCTTGCCGTCGACCAGCCGATGCAACAGATTCAGGACGTGGGTTTTGGTCGGAACACCTGCTTCCAGCGCCATCTCCACGGCGGTCAACACGGCCTGTTCATCGTGATGCAGAACCAATGCCAGGATGTCGACCATCTCGCGGTCTCCACCTGGTCGCCGCAACATGTGCTCCTGCAACTGTCTGAACCCCTTTGGCAATTCTGCGAAGGGCGCGCCATTGCGAAGCGCCCCGGGCTTGCGTTGAACGACAGCCAGATAGTGCCGCCAGTCGTAGATCGTGCGCGACGGCAGGTCATGAGACCGCTGGATCAGCCGCGCGTGTTCGCAAAGGATCTGGCCTTCGGCGGCGACAACCAGACGCTCGGGATAGATCCTCAGGCTGACCGGGCGGTTGGCGAAGGATGCCGGAACGCTGTAGCGATTGCGGTCAAAGCTGATCAAGCAGGTCGGCGACACGCGCTTGCTCTTCTCGACAAAGCCATCAAATGCCTGAGGCAGGGGCATCAACGCGGCCTGTTCCTCGGTCCAGACATCCGCAATCGTGCCGGGCAGAACGCCATGCGGGATCTCGCGCCACAACTCCATGCAGCGTTGCTCCAGCCAAGCGTTCAGCGCGGCCAGATCGGGAAAGTTGGGCATCGGCAGCCAAAGACGCGGCCGGGAATCCTGCACGTTCTTCTCAACCTGGCCCTTCTCCCAGCCCGAAGCCGGGTTACAGAACTGCGGCTCGAAGACATAGTGATTGGTCATCGCGAGGAACCGGGCGTTGACTTGGCGCTCCTTGCCCCGGCCGACACGGTCCACCGCCGTCTTCATATTATCGTAAATGCCGCGGTCCGGAACACCGCCGAAGACCCGAAACCCATGCCAATGGGCGTCAAACAACATCTCGTGGGTTTGCAGCAGATAGGCCCGGACCAGAAACGCCCGGCTGTGTGACAACTTGATATGGGCGACCTGAAGCTTGGTGCGCTCGCCGCCAAGCAGGGCATAGTCCTCGCTCCAGTCGAACTGAAACGCCTCCCCCGGGCGAAAAGCCAGGGGGACGAACGTGCCGCGCCCCGTCGTTTGTTGCTCTCGCTGCCGATCTGCCCGCCAGTCACGGGCAAAAGCCGCAACCCGGCTGTAGGACCCGGTGAAGCCCAGTGCCACCAGTTCCACATGCAGCTGCTTCAGCGTTCGCCGTTGCTTGCGCGACTTGCTGGCCTCCGACTTCAGCCAGCCCGAAAGCTTCTCGGCGAAAGGATCCAGCTTGCTCGCACGATCCGAAATGGCGAACTTCGGCTCGACCGTATCCGCCTTCAGATGCTTCTTCACAGTATTGCGCGAGACACCCGTTCGTCGTGCAATCTCGCGGATCGGCAGCTT
>CAINGK010000012.1 GCA_903848465.1 uncultured Verrucomicrobiota bacterium | reverse complement strand
TACAACCCACAGTGAAGATTATTTCAGAAATCTTAACTAAATGGCAGTGCACCCTGCCTCTCCCCAAAGGACGTCTTGGTCATTGCCACTTCCTCGGTGGGGAGAGGGGATTCGCTTTCTGTCCATGCAATGTGATGAGCCCGGAAGGCTATCACATCATTTAAAATCCTCTCCCCTCCTCAATGCCCCGCCAGCTTGCCGTCTGCCTCATGCACCGTGCCGCCACGGGCTTCGATCTTCTCCCTCGCCACCTCCACCGGCACATGGCGCGGGATGTTCGCCGCCGCTCCCTGGGGGCGTGCCCAGCGGACGGCATTGGTGATGACGCGCTGCACGTCGGGAATGTGGTAGATGGGATAGACCTCGTGCCCAGGGCTGAAGTAAAAGATGCGCCCGCTGCCGCGTGTCCACGTCGCCCCGCTACGCAGCACCTCGCCGCCTTGGAACCAGGAGACGAAGATCAGCTCCTCCGGCGTCGGGATGCCGAAGGGCTCGCCGTACATCTCGGACTGCTCGATCTCGATGCAGTCGCCGATGCCCGCCGCGATGGGGTGGCCGGGATTGATCGTCCACACCCGCTCGCGTTCGCCCGCCTCGCGCCAGCACAGCGCGCAGCTCGTGCCCATCAGGCGCTTGAAGACCTTGGAAAAATGCCCCGAGTGCAGGACGATCAGCCCCATGCCCGCGATCACCCGCTGCTGCACGCGTGTCACGAGTTCATCGCACACCTGGTCATGCGCCGCATGGCCCCACCACAGCAGCACGTCCGTGTTGTCCAGCACCTCCGGCGGCAGGCCCTGCTCCGGCTCATCCAGCGTCGCCGTGCGCACCTGGAAGTCGCCCTGCCGTCCCAGCACCTCCGCCAGCGCCCCATGGATGCCCGTGGGATAATGCGCAGCGACCGTGGGATTCTGCCGTTCGTGGACAAATTCGTTCCAAATGGTGACGCGGATGGGAGAGGTGTGCATGAAGAGCGGATAGAAACGCCGCCCAGAGCTGAATCAAACGGGCATTTTAATGGAGGCCGTATCACTCCGCAGCACCAAGGCCCAAAGAACCGAATACCTTCTGTATTTCAGCAGCGGCAGAGGAGACGCACGCCTGGCAATTACGGAGGATTCGTGAACCGCAAACACCAAGGGTCGTGCAGTTTTTTCACCTCGTCGGCATGCAACTGATGCCATTGGTCCCAACGCCATTCCCCGGCATCAGCGTCTCTTTCCAAACGCATAGGGCCGCGGCAGGTAATAGCTTTTTGTGATGCGGGAGGCTCAAGTCCCAACGCCAGATGATGACTCATAACCGATTGTCCTTTCGCCACTCGCTGCTTGTCGCAATGATTGAGCTGGGTACAGCATACCCTGCGCCCATGTGTCGCATGAGGCAGCACAAAATCATGCTTCAAGGGATGGCTGTATTTGTTGGCCGTGCCAACCGAAGTGAACACGCAATCGGGCTCGAGGGCTTTAAAAGCGGGTAGATAGGAAGAAACGCCTCGGGTTTGAGGACCGCCGTGGTGCGGGCCAACCAAAACGATGGGCTCTTTTTGAGCACACACTTTAGCCAGCGCCTGCATGGGAGCGTCACCGGGCCAGATGATCTCTGTCAGACTGTTGATGTCCAAACAGAGGATGGCCGAAACATTGTTGGGATCCGGCGTCTTGCGGATTTGATTTCCAAGGAAGGTCAGAGCGCCAGGATGGCAGCAATAAAGGGAAATGTCTTCCGCATAACGTTTGGACAGGATGTCCTGTCTCTCCGGTGCGTTCACTTGAAGCATAGCGAGATCAAATTCTCTCTTTCTCGCGCAGCGCACAAGTGCTGATAAAATCATCCTTTCATATGCCTCATTGCCATGACTGCCTTGCGTGCAGAACACGCGCTCAATTCTGCCTTTGCATTGCTTTAGGATGGACGGAAGGCAGCCGACATGATCCTCATGATTATGGGTGAGCACCAGCGCATAGATGCGCTGCGAGGATCTGGCGAGCCAGTGCTGAAGCGGAGAATCAGGTGGGCCGGTATCAATGACGATCAGGCGCCCGTCTGGGAGCGTGATCACACTGGCATCGCCCTGGCCGACGTCCCAAAAATCAATCCTGAGTTTGTTCATCCTGTTTGCTCCATGCCGCCGGATCGGGGAGCATCTTTGTGAGCTCAGGATCCACTTCGACGTTCATGGGGGCTGGCTGCCATGCGAGCTCCTCAAGCGACACCGGTGGCTGCGGCAATATGTCCGCGTGCTGGATGCGAGTGACCACGCCTTCTCGGTCCACCGTGAACCACGCACCGAAGTAGGTGTTGGGTTCCAGCAGTTTCAGCGCTTCTGCAACCTCAGGGTCAAGTTTGACCAGAGAGCCGTAACCCCAGTTGATATAACAGGCTGGCTGGTGGCGGACCAAGAAGGCCTCACGCCACTCGGGCATACGACGAGCCGCGCAGAATGAGCGGTAGTCCACCTGGGCACACATCTTTGAAAATTGCAGAGCTTCCTCGTCGGAAATGTCGCCATGCTGAGCCTTGCTGTATAATTCCAGAAACTGCTGGGCGATGCGGTGGGCTAGCGAATGACCATCCTGCAAACTCGCCTCGATACCCCAGTCCACCACTTCGAGAGTGCCATTGATATCGTTGTAGGCCAGTCGCAAGGGCTGCAAAGTTTCGAGAAACAATCCTGGCTCAATGAAGAAGCGACGCTGGGAGAACTCGATTTCAAGATCAACTTCCTGGGGTGCCCGCACTTTTATGCCAGACCCAACGGTGGTAGATGCTTCAACCTGTTTGACCACATCTTGGGGGTGGCTTAGCGTGCGCGGAGCACTAGGTTCAAGATCAACTGGTAAAATTATGGAGACTTCCATTTTTGCAATATTCTAACGCTTGCGGGGTGAGAATTGAAATGAATTTTTCGTAAATTGCAGCGTGAGCTATATCTAACTCGGCTAGGCATTCAGCGGATGAAACACCGTCGTTGGAAGGTTTACCTAAATATTCAAGGATAGTCCAAAGTTGGTTTCGAGCACGATTAACATCGATTCGCTCCCATTCTCCCTTGATGTCTAGCTTAACTCGTGCTCCTGGGCGTGATTGCACGGCCCAATTCATCACCACATTCCAAGGTGGCACAACGGCTCCCATTCCCGAATTATCATTAAAATAACGCAGGGTGTGTGAAAGATTAAAGATGCCGCCTGACTGGAAATGCGAATTATCGAATTTATAAAGGTCGTTCCAGTAGCTCAACGTAGTTTGCAAGACCGCGTCCTTTCCAAACGTGTCGTGCAATATCGACAAAATAGTGATCAACCGTCTTTTTGCTTCTTCAAAAGATATTATTGCACTGGTTTGCGGCTTTAATTGTGCAAACTTCAAGCTGGCTGGCTCAGAAGATGTTGCCGGTTTAAGATGCAAGGTTTCAATGCTGCAATCTCGACGCTCGGACTTCTCTTCATGACTGATAGTTAATATGTTGTATAAAGTAGCCTTAGGCTTAAGTAAAGGACTACCCTTCGGTTTTTCGATGCGTATTTCCCAATGCTCCAAGGTTTTTGTCTGTGTTAATCCCAATTTCTCCCCAATTCGATTCATAAAAGCACTTGCGTGCTCTTCAAACTGCTCGGCGCTGATGTCCACCGCCAGTTCAAAACAGCGTTCCACCAACGGGGCGAATGGGAATGGTTCTTGTTGAGACATGACCGACGGAGGGAGATACGCTGGTGTTGACAGAGGGGATTCGACACGAGGACAGTGCAAACAGACTAGTTTTCGGCGAGCCGCAAGTCGTATCAATTGCTGAAAGGCTTATTTTCTTCCCCCTTCTCGGCGAACATCGCTCAATTCTCCAGTGGCAGGCCTCCCAGTCATTGGAGGCAAGCAACGGCACCCAGTCGGGACTGAGATTCATGTCCACCCGCACTTCATGCAGCGGCCATGGCAAGCTCTTCATCATCCACGCGCAAGGCAGCATAGCTCAGGCAGGCGTCGATGTCGGCTGCAACCAGGTAGGGATAGGCCGCGAGGATCTGCTCAGGCGTGCGATGGTTGGCGTCGATGACAAGACAGATGCCATACAAGCCGTTGCCTGCATCCGTTTTGTTGAACAAAGCCGCTGTGCGGCGAAGTGGTTCGGGAGTGGTTTGAGCTGAAGGATGCGTGAGCATTTATCGGGCGATTTGTCGGCGGTTTTAGCAGCTTGGGGGCCTATGTTCAACCC
>CAINGK010000011.1 GCA_903848465.1 uncultured Verrucomicrobiota bacterium | reverse complement strand
TCACCCATCACCATCAAAGGCCAGTCTTATGCAGCGCTCGGCATCACGTGGACTGATGCACCCGGACAGCACAGACTTGAAGCGCACTTCTATTATCCGCGCTGCAAGAAGCCTCTCATCCTCTGGCAGAACGCGGACTACATGACCAATCAGGAATGGACCACAGCAACAGCCCTGGCTCGCATTGAGGCTCTTGCAGGTGCAGCGCTAAACGCTTGTTTCTAATCTCCCCCTTTTACCGGCCGCATGTCCCCCGATCTCTTCACACGACTCACTGACACCATCGTTGCCACCGGCCCTGTTGCTGCCCTGCTACTGATTGCAGTTTGGCATCAGACTAAAGGGCAGGCCTTACTCATTAAGCAGCTCAACGAGGAGCGAGGGGAGCGTCTGCAGCAGATGGAAAATCACATGCAGCGCCTGGAGCAACGCGCCGACAATTGTGAGACGGATCGCAGGCGCATGAGCGACGAGCTCATGCGGCTCAAATGCAAGGCTGGCATCGAGTAAAGCGCGGTCGATCAATTGACACGCGGCGAGGGATGTCATGAAGAATTATCGCACCACCCTTGTCGGGGCCGCACTCGCTGGCCTTACCTTCGTCTCGCAATTCCAAGCCAACGGCGGCAATCTCGCCGACTGGAAACTGTGGGTGATTCCCTTCCTGATCGCCGTCCTCGGCTACGTCGCCAAAGATGCCGGGGCCGGTGGCAGCATCAAGCTCCTCGCGGGTTGCTTGGCACTCCTCACGCTCCCGAGCTGCAGCACGGTGCAGAAAATCGGCGCAGCACTCAGTACGCCTAAAGTCGTCCAGATCGAAGCCAGCCTCGCAGACCTCGCCATCCTCGAAGCCAAAGCCGCCGGCAAGATCTCCGAAGGCGATGCCGTGGCCATCCACACCGGCGTTGCTATCATCACCAGCCCAGGCAGCACCATCTCCAAGGTCATCCCTCTGACTGATCTTGTCAGCGATACCGCCGTCTCCAAAGGACTCCTCACGCCCGGCACCGGCCTCATCATCAAGGCCACCACCGCCCTGGTGATCAAGCCCATCCCCGCAGTCCCAACCCCCACCGCCGCGCCACAACCCACCATCCCGACCATTCTCCCGCCAGTTGGCCCCTCACTGAATGGCAACTGATTATCCACCTGCGCACTGAAGCCGCAAACGGCATGAGGCACTCCGGTTCTCGCAAGGAGCCGGGGTGTTTTCTTTGACACTTTAGCTTGTGTATGAGCACACGCCCTCCCTACCAAATCGCCACCGGCAAATGGATCGTTGATGCTGAGAAGCGCACCGACCGCCAAGGCCGCATCCGCGTCTATCAGCTCCCTGCAGATGATGGCGGTGGAACTTATGAGATTGCCGGCATCAATGACCGCTACGATCTGCGCATGGCCGAGCACCTGCGCAACCTCATCGAGCTAAAACAATTTGCCCAGGTCGAACTCGATGCCGCGCAATACATCCTCGGCAACACCGACATCGTTCAAGCCTGGTCACAGCATCCCGCCATCGAAGTCTATCTGCGCGACACCTGCTTTAATCGCGGCCCCCGTGGAGCCGCCAAAGTTCTGCAGCTCGCCCTCGGCCATGCCCACGCCGACATCGAAGTCGATGGGCATATCGGCCCGATAACCCTCGGCTTTGCTCACCAGGTCACCGATCCCAAAGAATTTCTCGGCTTCCTCCGCAGTGCCCGCGAAATATACGAACGCCGCATCGCCCCGCCCGTGGGTAAACGCGCCGACTTTTGGGCCGGACTCGTCAACCGTTGGAATAACAGCCTGGCTTTCGCTCAGACGTTTCTATGATTTACGTGGATTACCAGCAAGACTGCTTGCGCACCGCCCACTGGCGTTGGGACACCGTCTCGCACCTCACCTGCGATCCCACCGACGACCTAGAGCCACTTTCCATCCGCTGCCGCCCTCGGTCTGATGTGGAGAGCTGGTTCATTTCTTCAAGGGCTTGAATTTAGCGAGGCGGGCGAAGGCTCCTTCTTGCATGAGAAGCTTTGGCTCCTTTGTGCCGTTTTCCCATTTTTCGAGGGCTGACTTCGAGATTTCGAGCAGGGCCGCTGCTCCGGCCTGCGTGAGGCCGAGGCGTTCGCGGGTGGATTTGAGATCAAGAGCGAAGCTCATTTCGCAGCCTCCCACGCATCAACGAGTTCAGCGATGTCCTTGGATTTGTCATTCAAGGCCGAGGCCCGGTTGATATAGCCAAGATAACGGCTCACTCGGTAGATAGTAACCAATGTTGCTTCACCATTTACGAACTCGATCTGCTGGCGACGAGCGGCCTCCAAGTCTGACATGTTGGGATGGTTGCCGCTTTTGATCCATTCCTTAGCGAACTGGCTCTTGGTGGCAAGGCATTCTTCCTTGGTCATCTTCCTCCGCGGGCAATCCCAGATGAGGCCGGTCAGTGATCCCGCCGGGGACTGGGCATCGTCGCTGCCGTTGTTCTTCACATCGGCCCGGTAGGGCAGGCCGCGTGCGATGTTGTTGTGAACAAACTGGGTTGCTTCATCGAGCGAGCGAAACAGGCGGGGCTTAGCGGTGGTCTTGTGATGCAGGTTCGCTTCGACGATCCAGAGGGATGTTGCTTCGAGTTCGAGTTGGTGAGGGATGGTATTCATATTTGTTGTTTGGTTCGGGTTTCTCTGAGCGATAGATTCACACCTTTTACGATACAGTCAACAACCAATTCGCACATTTTACGATATATTTTCAAAGTAGCCCACTACCCAAGCGCTCCTGGTTCCAGCCTCGCGGCGGCATCATGCCCCACTACGACCTGACTCCCAGCAAGCACCTCCAGGCCCTCCAGGCTGGTGCACACGAGCTGCCCGACAATCCAGCCATCGTCACCGTCATTAAAGCCTGGCGCGCCTTCCAGGCGGCAAAGCAGGCCATTCCTCAGCAAGCCAGGCTGGCGCTGTGATCACTTCCAGCTCGCGTTCACTTCGTCATCCTTGAGGATGAGATGGCCATACGTGTTCTCCACGACCTCGATGGTATCGCCTAGCCATTTGGACACCTTGTAGATCGAGACGCCGGCGCTCACGAGTAGCGAGGCAAAGGTGCGGCGCAGATCGTGAAACGTGAACTCGGACAGCCCGCATTTTTCGAGCAGGTTTTCGTAGGCCTTCTGGAAGTCGGTGCGGTACTTGGCCTCGCCATGCGTCTCAGCAGGCCGAAACATGAAGGGGTAACCGAGGCCGAACCGCACCAGGAAAGAGTGGAATTCATCTGTCATCGGAATGGTGCGGTTGTCGCGATCCTTG
>CAINGK010000010.1 GCA_903848465.1 uncultured Verrucomicrobiota bacterium | reverse complement strand
CGGGTGTGAAGACGCTGAGCGCCATGCCCACCGTGAGCAACGCGGGGAACGCGGCGGATTCCATCTCCCGCGAGGCTGCCGCGAGCCTGGCGCGGGTGTATCGAGGGACGCTCGCGCCGGTGCGGCAGATCGTGCTGGAAAGCGCGACACCGGCGGAGTGTGAGGCGAAGCTGCTGGCGTGCTTTGTGGACTGGAGCCCGGAGCGTGCGGCGGAGGTGGTGGAGACTGCCGTGGTGGCTGGCGCGTGGAATGGGACGCAGGTCTAGCAGACCCATTCACGCCATAGACCAGAGACGAGCGCTATACCCATTTCAGATCTGTTTGAGGTAGCTTAAAGTATTTCAAACCTGTTTATTGGTTCGCCCAGTTTGCAATCCCTTGCCCCCTCCTTCACTCCCCACGCCCCAGCCCCCCACCCAAGCCCCTCAAAAGCCCCACACAAACCGCTACATTCCCCCCCAACCCACCGTTCACTGCCACCACCACTTTCCTAACGCCACCGCCCACCGCCAACCGAGAACAAAGAACAAAGAACAAAGAACAAAGAACAAAGAACTCCCCCCATGCGCCGCATCCCCCACTTCCTCCTCCTCGCAAGTCTCCTCGCCACCCTCCTCCCCGCCCAGGACGACACCCCGCCGCCGCTCACCGAGTACGAAGGCCGCGTCATCGCCAAAACCATGCACTGGAAAGGCGCCGAGTGGCTCATGCGCCGCGTCCGCGAAGAAGAAGAAGGTCCCTCCCAAATGCGCGCCCAGCTCCAGGTCAAGCCCGGCATGACCGTGTGCGACATGGGCTGCGGCAACGGCTACCACACCCTCCCCCTCGCCGAGATGGTCGGCGACCAAGGCACCGTCTATGCCGTGGACGTCCAGCCCGAGATGATCGCCATGCTCAAGCAGAACATCGACAGCAAGGGCCTCAAAAACATCATCCCCATCAACAGCAGCTACAGCGACCCCAAGCTCCCCCCCAACACCTGCGACCTCATCCTACTCGTGGACGTTTACCACGAATTCTCCCACCCCGTCCAAATGCTCGCCGGCATGCGCGCCGCCCTCAAGCCCGGCGGCCAGCTCGTCCTCGTCGAATTCCGCGCCGAAGACCCCGCCGTGCCCATCAAGCCCGAGCACAAAATGAGCAAAGCGCAGATCACCAAAGAAATGAACGCCAACGGCCTCCACCTCACCCGCCAATACGACGGACTCCCCTGGCAACACCTCATGTTCTTCGGCAAAACCGACCCCGCCGCCACCGTCCCCGCACCCACTCCGCCACCACCCCCAGCGCCAAGCAAGTAGCCCCACTCTCCACCCACCTAATCCTCCTCTTCCTCATACTCCTCCGGGTTAACTCGCGTGTGAAAATTGCCAATCATGAATGGCACTCAATGAAAGACGCCGTTTCGCACCTATGCGGTCTTCCTCCCTCAGCCTTCATGAGCCCTGAAAGGGCGGCAGGAGTCAGCCCAGGGCAAGCGAGCCTACGCGAGCGCCCTGGTTTCCGGCACGACCGAAAAATAATGCCAGGCATTTAGTTGTTGCGCCCGCGAAATTCCCACCCACTCTCCGCCTCCATGAAACCCGCCCAATCCCCTGATCCCCAAGCGCTCGCGCTCGAAGAGCAACTTGTCGGCGTGAATGCGAAAACCGGTCTCTATCCCGGCGCGCGATCCTGGTCCGGTGGACGGCATCGCATCCTGGGCAAGGGGCCGCTGGAGTCCTACTGCTACCACGTCATGTCACGCACCTGCGGCGGCGAGGTGTTCTTTGATGATGTGGAAAAGGAAGCGCTGCGCCGCGTGATCTGGCGCATGGCAGAATTTTCCGGCATCAAGGTCGTGACCTACTGCCTCATGAGCAATCATTTTCACCTGCTCGCCGAGGTGCCGCACCGGCAGACGTGGTTGCAGCGATTTGCCGGGCCTCAGGGTGAGGCGAAACTCATGGAACACCTGAGCACCCTCTACAGTCGCGCCTACGTGGGGCTGCTGCGCGATGAATTGGCCGACTTTCGCGCACGCGGTATGGCCATTCTGGCCGAGCAGCGGTTGGACGCCCTCAAGAAACGCTTTTGCGATCTCTCCCTCTTCGTCAAAGAAGTGAAAGAACGCTTCAGCCGCTGGTTCAACAAACGCCGCGGACGCCGGGGCACACTGTGGATGGATCGCTTCAAAAGCGTGCTGGTCGAAGGCAAAGGTGAACCCCTGCGCACGATGGCCGCTTACATCGATCTCAACCCCGTGCGCGCTGGCCTGGTGAAAGACCCCAAGGACTATCGCTGGTGCGGTTACGCTGAGGCCCTGGGCGGCAGCCGGAGAGCACAGCGCGGTCTATGCAAAGCCCTCGCCAAACCCGTGGACGGCTGGAAGAGCGCAGGCACCGCAGCGGCGTATCGTTGCCTGCTGCACGCCGAGGGGCGCGAGGTGAAAGACGCTCAAAATGAGAAAGTGGTATCTCGTGGTGTGACCGCCGAGTCCGCCCGCGCCGTGCTGGCAGAGAAAGGCAAGCTCAGCCCCGCCGAGTTGGTGCGACTGCGCGTACGCTATTTCACCGACGGCGTCGTCCTGGGCAGCAAGGCGTTTGTGGAGGGCGTCTTCGAGACACAGCGGGAGCACTTCGGCCCAAAGCGCAAGCAAGGAGCCAGACGCATGACGGAATCCGATGCGCCCTTCTACACGCTACGCCATCTGCGGCTTCGACCATTGGAGTAGTTCGGACCTCACACAATCAGCATGCAGTCCCCATAGCTGAAGAAGCGATACCGTTCGCGGATCGCTTCCTCATACGCCTGCATCACCAGCTCCTTACCCGCAAACGCGCTCACCAGCATGATGAGCGTGGACTTCGGCAAATGAAAATTCGTGAGCAACCCACCCGCCACACGAAACTCGAAACCGGGATGGATGAAAATGTCCGTGCTGCCCTGGGTAGCGATCACCCTCCCATGATCACGCGCCACCGTCTCCAGCGTGCGTAGCGCCGTGGTGCCCACGGGGATCACGCGCCTGGCACCTTGCACCGCCTGCGCCGTCGCCGCCGAGACCTCATACACCTCCGAGTGCATCTTGTGATCGGCGATATTCTCGACCTTCACCGGTTGGAAAGTGCCCACGCCCACATGCAGCGTCACAAACGTGTGGGGCAGGGGACTCAACACATCCGGCGTGAAATGCAGCCCCGCCGTCGGCGCAGCGATGGACCCCTCACTGCGCGCAAACACCGTCTGGTAGCGCTCGCGATCCGCAGGCTGGTCATCGCGCCCCATGTAGTGCGGTAGCGCCAGGTGCCCATGCTTCGACTCATCCACGACGCGGTCAAACTCAATGATGCGGTCGCCATTATCCTCCATGATCTCCACCACCGTGCCCGTCACCTCGCCAATCAGCAGCGTATGCCCGAGTCGAAATTTCTTCCCCGGCTTCACCATGCAGCGCCAGCGCGTCGGCGTGAGAATCTGCAGCCGCAGCACCTCATGCCCGCGATCCGTGAAATACCGCGCTGGCACCACACGCGTGTCATTCAGCACCAGCATGTCCCCCGCCTCACGCGAGATGAATTCCCCGATCTCCCGAAACATCCGGTGCTCAATCCGCCCCGCCTTCCGGTGCAGCACCATCATCCGCGATGCCGACCGCTCCGCCAGCGGCTCACTGGCAATGAGTTCAGGCGGCAGGTGGTAGTCGAAGTCGGAAGTCAGCATCGGAGAGTTGGCGATTGATTGCAGTGGTTTGCGATGGTTTGCAATGGTTGTCAGAAGGACCAGAGGCGGAGCCTCTCTTCCAACCACTGCAAACGCTTGCGCAGCAAGCCCTCAGCCATTGCAAACCACCGCAAACGCCGCGCAGCGGCCTCCCCCCGTCCGATTTCCCCCAAACTTTGTCCTTCCCATCTCCCGCCTTCCCCGCCTATAAGAGCCGCGTCATCCCACCAATCACCATGTCAGACAAAAAGCTCAACATCGCCGTCGTTGGCCTCGGTTTCGGGGCGGAATTCATCCCCATCTGGCAGCGCCACCCGCTGACCACCTGCTACGCCATCTGCCAGCGCGATGTGAAGAAGCTCAACACCATCGGCGATGCCTTCGATGTGAACGTGCGCTACACCGACTTCAAGGACATGCTCAAGGACCCGAACATCGACGCCGTCCACATCAACTCACCCATTCCCGACCACGGCTGGATGAGCATCGCCGCGCTCAAAGCGGGCAAGCACGTCGCCTGCACCGTGCCCATGGCCACCAGCATCGAAGACTGCAAAAAGATCTGTGACCTCGTCAAAAAGACCGGCCTCAAGTACATGATGATGGAGACCGTCGTCTATGCCCGCGAGTACCTCTTCATGAAAGAGCAGCTCGATCAGGGCAAGCTCGGCAAACTCCAGTTCGTCCAGGCCTCCCACCAGCAGGATATGGACGGCTGGCCCAACTACTGGCCCGGCCTCCCACCCATGTGGTATGCCACCCACTGCGTCGGCCCCGTGGCTGGCATGATCGGCAAGCCCGCTGAATACGTGAGCTGCTTCGGCTCCGGCACCGTGCGCAAAGAGCTGCAAAAGTGCTACGGCTCCCCCTTCGCCGTCGAGACCGCCCACATCAAATTCAAAGGCACCGATGTCAGCGCCCGCATCATCCGCAGCCTGTTTGACACCGCCCGCCAGTATCGCGAGAGCATCGACGTCTATGGCGACAAAGCTTCTATCGAATGGCCGCTCATCGAGCACGAGCCACTCGTCTTGCACCGCGCCAAGCTGCCCGAGCACAAGATCCCCAAACTCATCAAGACCCCCGACTTCGCCAAGCGCCTGCCCAAGCCCATCCAGCGCTTCACCACCAAAGGCGTCTATGACCTCGGCAAGAAAACCCACCTCAGCTTCACCCAAGGCAGCGGCCACGGCGGCAGCCATCCGCATCTTGCCAACGAATTCGCCAATGCCCTCGCCGAAAAGCGTCAGCCCTTCCCGAATGCAGCGCAATCTGCCAACTGGACCTGCGTCGGTCTCTGCGCGCATGAGTCAGCACTCGCCGGCGGCAAGATCGTGAAGCTCCCCGCCTTCACGCTGGGTTAAAGTACTCCCGAGCTTCAGCTCGTTCTGGCAGGCCCACATGCCATCCACGCCTCCTCACCCACCCCTCACCGCCCTCATCACCGGCGGTGCAGGGGACTTGGCGCAAGCCATCGCCGCCGCACTTCAGAGTGCAGGCTTCACCGTCCTCGCTCCTGGTCGTGACAAACTCGACGTCACCAGCGCCGCCTCCGTGCGCAGCTACTTCGCCGCACTGCCGCGCCTCGATCTCCTCATCAACAACGCCGGCGTCTGCCGCGATGTCTCCATGGCCAAGATGACTGAGACCGATTTCGACCACGTCGTCGATGTGAATTTGAAAGGCGCATTCCTCGTATCACAAGCAGCCTTGAAGCTGATGTCAAAACAGCGCCACGGCCACATCGTCAACATCGGCTCCTACTCCGCCCTCAGCGGCCCCGCAGGCCAGGCCAACTACGCCGCCGCCAAAGCCGGACTCATCGGCCTCACGCAAAGCATCGCCCAAGAATACGGCGCGCGAAATATCCGCGCCAACTGCATCCTCCCCGGCTTCCTAGAAACCAAGATGACCCACCATCTGCTCGAAGACGCCGCACGGAAAGAGCACCTCCTCAGCCAGCACACCCTCGGCAGACTCAACACCGCGCAAGACCTCGCCCGCTTCATCACCTTCCTGCACACCCTAGAAAACATCAGCGCCCAAGTCTTCCAACTCGACAGCCGCGTTCGCCCCTGGCCCTAAGCCGTAATCAAGCAGTAGGGATTCAAAGAGCACACCAGGAAGCTCCAGCACCCACGCCAAGCGCGACAGGAAGCTCCAGCCCCCCCCCCGCAAGCGCGACAGCGTCGTGGACTGCGGTGACAGAGATGCAAGGCGCAAGCCTGCATCGGCGGCACCGCTTTCGCGGGGTCCAGCCTGCTGTCCGTCCACAGCCTTTTATCCGACCTGCGAAAGCAGCAGCGCTTTCGTGTGGTGCAGAATGTTCCTCGTCTGTAACCCACCCTCCAGCCTGCGAAAGCGGCGTCGCGCCGAGGCTTGCCGCACGCACTCCAAGACGCTTCGCGCTTGCGTGGGCGCTGGGCTTCCTGCCGCGCGACAGCGTTTTGGAGTGCTCCAGTCCTCTGGAGCTTTCCGTGGACCTAGGGACGTGCAAAAGCACCGGAGGACAACCGCACTCCAGGACGCTGCCGCGACCCTTCACCCGCCAGTGCATTCGAGCCAGCCTCCGCCAAAGCCCCCCATCATCCCTCACCCCCCAAACTCCTCCGGCACCGGCGCATCCCACCCAGATGGAAACCCCTCCAGATTCAGCTCCAACCGCGAAGAATGCAGCGCCTGCCGTGGCAGAATGAGCCTCTGCTCCAGCGCCTCCGTCCACCCCGTCTCAATGAATTCCAGGTAGCACCGCTCATCCCGCCCATAGAGCTTGTCCCCCACAATGGGCAGACCGAGATGCTGCAAATGCACGCGAATCTGGTGCATGCGCCCCGTTTCAGGCTTCGCCTCAATCAGCGCAAACTTCTCCCCATCACGCTCAAATCGCTTCAGCACACGAAACCCCGTCCGGCACTCCGCTCCCTGTGGGTGGACGATTTGCTTCACCCAAATATCAAAGGCCTGCACATCGCGCGCATTCAGGATCGGCGCATCCAGAGTCAGCTCCTCCCACTCCGGCCAGCCGTGGACCAGCGCCACGTAGGTCTTGTGAATCTTGCGCTCCTGCATCGCCATGCCAAACAGTCGCGCCAGTTCGTGAGTCTTCGCCACCAGCACCACGCCGCTCGTCTCGCGATCCAGCCGATTGATGATCGAAACCTGCCCACCGTTCGCGATTTCATACGACAGCAGATCGCACAGGCGATGCCACAGCGTGGGCGGTCCCTTGGGATCGCCAGGGTGAATTTGCAGCGGCGCAGGCTTGTTGACGACGATGTAGCCGTCCGTCTCGTCGATGACGGTGAAGGTGGCGTTGTTTCGAATACTCACGGCGGTGACATCACGGGAAGGGCCAGCTCCCAGCCGTAGATGATGGGCTGAGGATTGCGAAGATACGCCGCATCATCAAAGTGCCACCACTCGGCTTCCAACTGAATGAACCCCGCCTGCTTCATGGCCGCTTGGAGCACTTGCAGGTTGCGCCGCACCACCGGGTCGCTGCCTTGGTAGTTCGTTTGGGAATGCGCCAGGTCCTGGTCAAAACCGGTAGGCATGCGCTGCTCATGGCCGTGTTTGTCCACCAGCGTCAGATCCAGGGCGATGCCGCCGCAATGACGGCTCCAGCCAGCATCAGGAGCGAGAAACATGCGGCTCTTACCCGAGGCTTGGTGCAGAATCTCCTGCGCTTCCGGTGGGCGATACGCATCCCAGATGCGCAGGCCATAGCCTTGGGCGCGTAGAATGGCCTCGGCCTGCTTCAATTTGGCCGCCGTCTCGCTGCGCAGCAGGCAGGGCATGTCGGCCGGATACAGGGGGTGGCCAGCCACGTTGTTGGCCGTGGCGTAGCGCAGGTCGATGTCGATGCCCCGAATCTCTTTGCGCACGTCCACGAGATGGAATTTTTCGGCGTGTTCCGCCGAGCGGCCAGTCAGCAGCAGGGTCCGCCCCCGATGGGCGCAGGAGCCGCTGCTGAGGGCGAGAACGAGGAGAAGTAGAGGCTGCAGGCAGCGCCGGTAATTTGAAGACATGCTTAGTTTTTGCTTCCGTACTCACGCACGGCAGGCCAAGTTTGCAAACTCCGCCACTTTCCATGCGCTTTCAAATTCTCAACACCCTGATGCACCTCCTGGCCTTCTACATGGGGGCGGGCATCGGCTCCTTCCTCAATGTGGTCATCTACCGTCTGCCACTGGGGATTTCGGTGAACAATCCCCGGCGCAGCTTCTGCCCCTCCTGCAAATACCAGATCCCCATGTGGCAAAACATCCCACTGCTGAGCTGGCTGCTCCTGCGTGGCAAATGCGCCAAATGCGGCGGCGGCATCTCCATCCGCTACTTCCTGGTAGAGCTGCTGACCGGCGTGATTTTCTACCTCGTCTTTCTCAAGATCAGCGGGGAATACGCGGCAGGCGGCAATCCCTGGCCGATGATGAAAATCTGGGGCCCCCATGTGCTCTGCCTGTGGGTCTTCATGAGTCTGCTCATCTCCGGCACCTTCATCGACATCGACCACTTCATCCTGCCGCACACCATCACCATCGGTGGGGCAGTCGTCGGCGTACTCGCCTCCTGGTGGGTGCCCGCGCTGATGGAGCAAACCACGCACACCCGCGGTCTGCTCTTCTCCCTGGGCAGCGCCGCCCTCGGCCTCGGCGGACTCTGGTTGGTCGTGGAACTCGGCAAGCTCGCATTTGGCCGCAAGAAATTCGTCTTTGCCAAAGAAGAAAGCTGGGAAGTGACCCAGCCCAACGACAGCGAGCCGCCAGTCGTGACCTTCGGCGAGCACAAGTATGACTGGGCCGACCTCTTCATGCGTGCCACCGACCGCATGGTGGTCTCCTGCTCCAGCCTCCAGGTCAATGATCGCTCCTTCGGTGCCGTGACCACCGAGCTGTGGATGGAGAAGCTCAAGGTGCGCGATGGCACCAAGCTGGAGGAATTTTCACTCGAAGGCGTGACCACCTTGAAGGCAAAGATCACCCAGGTCGTCATCCCCCGCGAAGCCATGGGCTTTGGCGATGTCCTCTTTCTGATGATGATCGGAGCCTTCACCGGCTGGCAGGCCGTCCTCTTCACCATCCTCGCCGCCTCCGTGCTCGGCACCGTCTTCGCCGTGATCCACCGCCTCACCGGCAAAGCCGAATGGGGTGCCAAAATCCCCTTCGGCCCCTACCTCGCCATGGGCGCCGCCCTCTGGGTCTTCTACGGCCCCCAGTTCGTCACATGGTACGTCAGCAAGACCATGTGGCGTTGAGCACGCTAGACTGCCGCGCATCACCAACTTTCATTGGGCGCCGGACTACTTTGGCAGATGGGTGATGCACGACACGGCGGCAGAGCGGCTGGAAAGGTGCGGAACGTGCGAGTCAGCAGCACACGCTGGGACGAAGGATTCCAGGGACGCGCACAGCGCATCCCTACCCGCCCTGCGTGGCGCGGTACCTCAGGGCTGGTAGGGAACCGCTGCGTCGGGTCTGTCACTGCGCAGGCGCTCAACAAGGTCCGCCGTCCTAGTCGTGGCCGACAAACAGGAGCGCATCACCCACGTATTTTGAGACGGGTGACTTTTGAAAGTGGGTGTTGCGCGGCAACCACGCTCAGCAGCCAGCAAGCGCTTTCTTCAACCCAAGTTTCGGGTTGAACGCACCTTCGCGAACCCTTACCATCCGCCATCATGGCGGCGCTGCTCGACATCCCCAGCATCAAGAATGCCACCGCGTTTCATCTGGAGCGCTGGAAGCAGGTGTGCGCCGACCCCAGCCTGCAACGACGACCGGACCGCATCGAAACCAACCGCTACGGACACATCGTCATGATGCCTCCACCTGGATTCTCCCACACCACGCGTCAATCGGCGATCTTCGCTCACTTACTGACCTCCATGCCACCAGGCGCGAGCGTCGAAGTAGCGGTGCTGACCCAAGACGGCATCAAAGGCATCGACGTGGGATGGATTTCGGCGAGCCGCGTGAAGCGCGGATTAAAGGGCGATGTCCTCACGATCGCGCCAGAGATTTGCGTCGAAGTCATATCGCCCGGGAACACCCGGCAGGAGCTGGAAAACAAGCGTGAACTTTACTTCGCCGCCGGTGCTGAAGAAGTCTGGTTCTGCGACCAAAAAGGCGCGCTGCATTTCTTCCTCAAAGGCAACGAGACCTCCGCAGCCAAAGCATCAGCCTTGTGTCCCTCGATGCCAAAGCGAGTGAAGGTCTAGTTTGAGGTAACGCCCCATATACCTCAAACTCCTTGGCAGAACGACGCCATCATTCGCCCCACCACTCCGCGATACACCAGCCCTGAAAGGGCTGCGGATTCAGCCCAGGGTCAGCCGAGCCTCAGCGAGGCGACCCTGGGTAAGTGGCATCAGACCGGGAAGCAAACCCAGAGCTCCGCCACACCCCACACCCACCAGCAGCGTCTGCAATGCGCCCCGCCGCGCTCTGTCGCCGCCAGCTTGAAAACCCACGATCAGTGCCCTTAACTGAACGCTATGGATGGTTGGTAGCCTATTCCTTTTCGGTTAGCCCGCACCAGTCTTGCAACGCTGGCGAGCTTTCAGAACGGTGGCAAGGGGCATTGCCACCGAGCGAACGTCAAAGCGTGGTCATGCCGCCGCCGCCAGCTCGGGCAGGACGTTGATGGCTGCGTATTCGCCAGCCATTTCCGCTCGCGCGAGACGCAGGTCATAATCGCGTTGAAGATTGAGCCAAAAGTCCGCACTGACACCGAGGGCCGCGCCGAGACGAATGGCGGTATCAGGCGTGATACCTCGCCGCCCTTTAATGATGTCATTGATGCGACTCCCACTGATCTTGGTCGCTTTTGCCAGACGACTCTGGCTGACTTCAGCGGGTTCGAGAAATTCCAGCAGCAGAATTTCACCAGGATGAGCTGGTTTGAGGCTAGCTTCTTTCTTGTTGGCTTTGGTATCGATTTTAGTTTTCATGTTAATTCATCTATGAGTGTCCATAATTGACTTTGCTGCTTCCGGCCAAGGCCGTGTATGGCTCAGTGGTAATCGGTGAACATTGCGTTGGAAATTTTGAGCGGAAATTCAGTGAAGGTGAATGTAATGCGGTACTGCGCATTCACGCGGATGCTCCACAGCGGCAGTTGATAGACTTTGCACTTCAGACCGGGGATGGCCTGAAGTTCTGCGATGGAGATGGCAGCATCCATGGTCTGGAGCTTGCGCAGAACACTGTTTTGCAGATCGAGCGCCACACGTTTGACGGGTTTGCCCTCAAAGATCGCTTGAGTGGTTTTGTCTGCGAAATGAACGATCATAGCGCAATAATACGCTAAAACAGAATGGGCGTCATTGAATAATTCTGTTTATGCGTATTAATTTCACGGGCACAAAAAGTGTCCTGGTTCAAACCAAACTCCCCGGCCCATCCCTTTAGAGGACGGCGTCGATTTGCTCTTTGACCTGCATCGTTGGCATGACTGGAAAATAGCTATGACGTGCGCTTCGTGCAAGCCCGCTGCCGACTATCACCAGATCTGCCATCATTCGCCACACCACTCCGCGATACACCAGCCCTGAAAGGGCTGCGGATTCAGCCCAGGGTCAGCCGAGCCTCAGCGAGGCGACCCTGGGTAAGTGGCATCAGACCGGGAAGCAAACCCACGTCCTCCACCACACCCCAAGCCTACCAGCAGCGTCTGCAATGCGCCCCGCCGCGAAGAAAGCCCTCTTCACCTCACACGGCGTCGATTTGCTCTTTCACCTGCCTCGTTGCCATAGCTAGAAAACCACTACTCCCCCTTCTTCCTCCCAGCCCCCTTACCTTGTTCCTGCACCGGCGGATTCACCTCACCCTCAAACGCCTTATTCCCAAACGCAAAACGCGGCGGCGGCATCGTCTCCTTCACCTCCGCCTGCAGGCGCAGGATCTCAGCTTTCAGTTCCTTCACCGTGTCAGCATACGCCGGGTCATCATAGAAGCTCCGGGTTTCCAGCGGGTCCTTGTCGCGGTCCAGCAGCTCCCAGTCATCCACATCCGGCTTGTAGTAATGGATGAGCTTGTAGCGCTCCGTGATCACCCCGTAGTGCGGCCGCACATGATGCGGCACCGGATACTCATAGTAGTGGTAGTACAGCGACTTGCGCCAATCCGCAGGCGTTTCCCCTTTGAACAGCGGCACCAAGCTGCGGCCATGCACCTCCGGCAAATTCGGGCACTGGGCGATGTCCAGGAACGTGCTCGCGAAGTCGATCAGGCTCACGATCTTGCTGCTCGTGCTCCCAGGCTTGATCACCCCCGGCCAGCGCACAAGAAACGGCGTGCGCAGCGATTCTTCAAAGATCCAGCGCTTATCAAACCAGCCGTGCTCACCGAGGTAAAATCCCTGATCACTGCTCAGCATAACCACCGTGTTTTCGCTGAGACCCTCTTTGTCGAGGTAATCAAGCACGCGCCCCACGTTATCGTCCACCGCCTTCACACAGGCGAGGTAGTCATGCATGTAACGCTGGTAGCGCCACTTCACCAGGTCACGACCTGCCGGTGCAGCTTCCTTGTACTTCGCATTGCGCGGCTCGTAGTAGGCGTCCCAGACTTTCTTCTGCTCAGGTGTCAAATTGCCCGGTGTCACGAGCTTCACATCGCGATCCGTCATCGTGCGGTCGATACCCATGTCATGATCGCTCACCGCCTTGCTGCGGCCCGAGTAGCTGTCGAACAGCGTCTCCGGCTCCTCATACACGCGGTCCTTGTCAAAGCCGAGATAACGCACCGGCGGCTCCCATTCACGATGCGGGGCCTTGTGCTGGCACATCATCATGAAAGGCTTGGTTTTATCGCGCTGCTTGAGCCAATCCAGCGTCAGATCGCCGATGATGTCCGTCACATAGCCCGCATATTTCACCTTCTTACCATTGTCGATCATCGGCGGGTTGTAATACACCCCCTGGCCGGGCAGCACGTTCCAGTAGTCATAGCCCACAGGGTCCGTCATGAGGTGCCATTTACCGATCATCGCCATCTGATAGCCCTTTTCATGCATCACCTTCGGGAAGGTCGGCTGGCTGCTGTCAAACGTGCTATTGCTGTTGTTGTAAAAGCCGTTGGCATGCGAGTACTTGCCCGTCTGGATCACCGCCCGGCTCGGCCCACAGATCGAGTTCGTCACCAGACACCGGTCAAACCGCATCCCTTCCTTGGCGATGCGATCCATGTTCGGCGTTTCAAGCAGCTTCCGGTGGTCCCCATAGCAGCTCATGGCCTGATACGCCAGATCATCACAGAAGATGAAAACAATATTCGGCGGCTGCGCAGCACTGGCGAGCGTCGCGAAGAAAAGGAAGACAAGGAAAGAACGAATCATGGTGGATTGAAAGGCTGACTGTCGAACGTCAAAAACCGAAGGTGTTTTCATCAATACTGCCTCGCATCACAATTCTTCAACCGTGAACCGGCTCAATCTGGAAGTGGGATTCCCTGCGTCCGAAAGCCCCCAGGACGGCGGACCTTTTTCAGCGCCTGCGTCGTGACAGACCCGAAATCACGGACCCGCACAGCGGTTCCCTACCAGCCCTTCGGCACCGCGCCACGCAGCACTGGTAGGGATGCGCTGTGCGCGTCCCTAGAATACTTCGTCCCACCGCGGCCTGCTGCCTCAACGCTCCCCCCCTTTTCAAACGCCTCCGCCTGCTGCGTCCGAAAGCCACAATGACGGCGCATCTTTTTCAGCGCCTGCGACGTCACAGACCCGAAATCACGGACCCGCACAGCGGTTCCCTACCAGCCCTTCGGCACCGCGCCACGCAGGGCCGGTAGGGATGCGCTGTGCGCGTCCCTAGAATCCTTCGTCCCACCGCGGCCTGCAGCCTCAACGCTCTCCCCCTTTTCAAACGCCTCCGCCTGCTGCGTTCGAGAGCCACAATGACGGCGCATCTTTTTCAGCGCCCTGTGCCGCGAATGACCCATAATCACGCTCCCGACACAGCGCATCTATACCACCCCTGCGTTGTCAGTACTCCTCACCCCGCATGCCCCATCGCCGCAGCCATGAGCTGCTCCTGCGTAGCGCTCCCGCTGGCAAACGCCCCACCAATCCGCCCAGCATTGAGCATGAGAATGCGGTCACTCATACCAATGAGTTCCGGCAGCTCACTAGAAACCAAAATCACCGCCTTACCCGCAGCAGTGAGCTGATTGATGATCTCATAAATTTCCAGCTTGGCCCCCACATCAATGCCCCGCGTCGGCTCATCCAGGAGAATGACCGTAGGCTCCGTCAGCAGCGCCTTGCCCAGCACCACCTTCTGCTGATTCCCACCCGAGAGCTTGCCCACGATGGCCTCCAGCCCCGTCGCTTTCACGCGCAGCGAATCAAACATGCTCTGATTGCGCCGGATCTCCGCATTGCGCTGGATGAATCCGCCCCGCACCACGCTGCCCAGCGATGACAGCGAAAGATTGAAGCCAATCTCCTGCTCCAAATGCAGCCCATAGCGACGGCGATCCTCCGAAGCCAGCACCAGCCCACGCTGGATGATCGTTTCCGGCGTCAGGCCACTGAGCGTCTGGCCATTCAGTTCCACACTGCCAGTGACTTGCCGCCCCCACGCACCAAACAAATGCATCAGCAACTCCGTGCGCCCTGCGCCCATGAGTCCGCCAATGCCCAGCACCTCGCCCGCGCGCAGTTCAAAGCGGATGTCATGCAGCCGCATGCCGCCAGTTTCGGCATCGGCCACGTTCAAAGAATCAACGCGCAAAATCACCTCTCCCGGCTGGGTCGTGCGGCGCGGAAAAAGATCGCCAATCTCGCGCCCCACCATCTGCCGGATGACTTCAGCCTTGCTCGTATCAGCGGCCTTGCTCGTGCCCACCGTCGAGCCATCCCGTAGTACCGTGATACGATCCGCGATGCCAAAGACCTCATCAAGCTTGTGCGATATATAAATGCTCGCGATGCCACGCTGACGAAGATCACGCAGAATATCCAGTAGGATCAGCACCTCGTGTTCGGCCAGCGCAGCCGTCGGCTCATCGAGAATCAAAATCTTCGAATCCTTCGCCAGCGCCTTGATGATTTCCACGAGCTGTTTCTGCCCCACCCCCAGCGTCCGCACCGGTGCCGCAGGATCGAGATCCACCTTGAACCGATTCAACAAAGCCTGCGCTTCCCGATACATGCGCGGCCAGTCGATGAACGCCCCCCAGCGGCGCGGCTCACGCCCCAGAAAAATGTTTTCCGCCACCGTCATCTCCTCGACCAGCGCCAGCTCCTGATAAATCACCGCCAGTCCCGCTTTCTCCGCGTCTTTGATCGTAGCAAACCGCGCCTCTGCTCCACCCACCTCAAACCGTCCCTCATAACTGCCATGCGGATGAATGCCCGACAGCAGCTTGATCAGCGTACTCTTGCCCGCACCGTTCTCTCCGCACAGCGCATGAATCTCACCCTCACGCAGATCAAACGAGACATCCTTCAGCGCAATCACGCCAGGAAAGCGTTTGGTGATATTTTGGGCGCGAAGAATCATGGCGGTGCGTCAGTGAGTCAGTAACGACCGACCATAGACGGCCTTTTTCAAAATGATGATCCATTTCACCAAAAACTGCCCCACCGCCCACCGCCCACCCACTCAGCCAGCGCCCTCTTCGTTCGTTGTTCGGGCTTCAGCCCGTTCCCGTTTCTTCGTAATGTAGTCCCGGCTTTAGCCGGTTCCGGCCAGCGCCCGCACTCCACCACAAACCAAGAACCAAGCACAAGTCTTCCTCCCTCGCTCACGCCCACCGCCCCCCCCACTCAGCCAGCGCCCTCTTCGTTCGTCGTTCGGGCTTCAGCCCTTTCCCGTTTCTTCGTATTGTAGTCCCGGCTTTAGCCGGTTCCGGCCAGCGCCCACACTCCACCACAAACCAAGCACCAAGCACCAAGCACAAGTCTTCCCCCCTCGATCACGCCCACCGCCCTACTGAAACACATCACCCTCCTTGCGGAAACCATCCTTCACAACGGTCTCCCGCAGGTTTGCCTTCGTCACCGCGATGATGTCCAGCAGCACCGTCGGCACATCCACCTTCCCATTGGCAACCGCATCACGCGCGATCACCGGCTTCCGCTGCGCCAGTTTCAGCGCAAGTTCCGCCGCCTGCGTGGCGATGCTCTGGATCGGCTTATACACCGTCATAGCCTGCGTCCCCTGCGCGATGCGCTGGCAGGCCGCGAGATCAGCATCCTGTCCGGTCACGATGATCTTCCCCGCAAGCCCTTCCTCCGTGAGCGCCTGGATGGCTCCGCCCGCAGTGCCGTCGTTGCTAGCCAGGATGGCATCAAAGTTCGGCCCGTTTTTGGTGATCGCCGCATTCGTGATCTTCTTGGCGCTATCAGGCCTCCAATCCTCCGCCCAGTCTTCAAACAACACCTCCACTTTGCCAGCGGCGATGAGCGGTTGCAGGATGTTGTCCTGCCCCTGCTTCAGCAGCTTCGCGTTGTTGTCCGTCTTCGCCCCGTAGATGCGGATCAGGCGCAGCTTGCCGCCTGCCGGGAGGCGCTCCGCCAGAAACTTCGCCTGCAATTCGCCCACCTTCACGTTGTCAAAAGTCAGGTAAAGATCCAGGTCGCAGCCCGTGATGAGCCGATCATACGACAGCACCGGAATCCCCGCCTGATGCGCCAGATTCACCGCCTTCGCCATCGCCGCGCCATCGTGCGGAATGATGACCAGCGCATCAACCCTCTGCGTGATGAGGCTCTCCACATTCTGCAACTGGATCGCGTCATTGCTATTCGCCGACTGCACCAGCACATCCGCCCCAGCCGCCTGCACTTTCGCCGTGAACAAATCACGATCCACCTGCCAGCGCTCCTCCTTCAGCGTGTCCATCGACAAGCCAATCACCGGCCTCTGCCGCACCCCCGCCACACCCGCTCCCCCACGCGCAATCACCAAGCCCATGACAACACTGAGGGCACAAGAAACAACAACAAGCAAAAGACGAGCAGGCATGCCCACCATTTAGCGAATCCCACCCCGCAGTGCAAGCCTCCGGCTTGCCCTCTGATAGTACGATGGGCACTCCTGCCCGTCGATCAGCGCTCCGCCAAAACTCACCGCCCACGAGCCAGCCACCCCGCCTTAGCACGCTGCTCGACGTCGGCTTGCGCCCATCCGCACCTCCCAAACTCCAACTCTAAAATCTTTCCACCTCCAATTCAGGTCTGGCAAATCGCCCACATCCCCAGCACGCCCTCTGCCACCAGCCAATCCAGAGCAACCCTGATGCAACACCGCAGAGATGAGAAGACCGCAGAGACCGGAGTTGGCAGGGTATTCTCTGCGGTCTTCTCATCTCTGCGGTGTCACCATTCTTATCCGGCACATTCCTCTGCCAAATCATTCCCTTGCCGAAATCAAACCTCCCGCAAGCACCCCACCTCAGCGCTACGCCTTCTTCGCCGGGGCTTTCTTAGCAGCAGCCTTCTTCGCCGGGGCTTTCTTAGCAGCAGCCTTCTTCGCCGGCGCTTTCTTCGCAGCCGTCTTTTTCACCGCCACTTTTTTCACCGCCTTAGGTTTCGGCTCCGGTTCAGGCTCCGGCACCACGAGATTCAGCTCCATTTCCGGCGCATCTCCCCACAGCTCCTCCAGCGCGTAAAACTCCCGCTTCTCCGGCGTCAGGATGTGAACCATCACGCTGCCATAGACCAGGATGATCCACTGGCTTTCAAAATTGCCGTCCTTCACATCCGGCGGCGTCGCGTGCTCCTCCTTCATGCGCTCCACGATCTCATCGCGCACAGCACGGAGCTGCGGCGTGGACAGGGCCGTGACGAGCACGAAGTAATCAGAGATGGGCGAGAGTCCCCGCAGGTCCAGAATGCGGATGTTCTCCGCTTTTTTGTCATCGGCGTAAAGGGCGCAAGCGCGGGCGATATCGAGGTCTTCCATGGTTAGTTGCTAAGGATAAAGCAGGAATTGCTGTCTTTGCGAGCGGAAGCTCTGGTTATAACCCTGCCAGCGCGAAACAATGCTCAGGGCCGGCACGCCCCGCCGCAGGTCCGAATACAGGGATTCACTGCCATAGACCTTGTTAAACAGGTTCAGCTTCGAGCCGCTCATGCGCCCCACCACTTTGCCACCCGTCTGCCGATTGATTTCAGCCAGCAGCAGCACATCCAGCGCCGTGATGTCCGCCGTCGCCCGGGGCGAGATATTCAGCCGCACGCCCCCAAATCCATCCTTAGAATACGGCGAAAAACTCACCCCCGGCGCATTCAGGCGCTGGCAGTACGCATACAGCGCCTGCGGATTCACCCCGCTGCCACCCGCGTAACCAAACGGATTCTCCGTGCCGATCCCAATATCCACCGCAGCGGCACCGCCCAGGATGCCCGTGGCCACGTAATAGAACGGCGAGCTCGCATGCGGGATATTCGGCGAGGTCTGGTACCACCGCAGCCCCGTGTCCTGCCACACCATGCCCCGGCTCCAGCCCTGCATCTTCACCACATCCAGGCGCGGCGTCCGTGCCACCCAGCCCCGCGCCCCCGCCATCATCGCCAGCTCCCCCGCCGTCATGCCATGCACATACGGCACCGGAATCTGCCCGACGAACGATTTCCATTTCGACTCCAGCGGCGGACCCTCCACGCGCCAGCCACCCAGCGGATTCGGCCGGTCCAGCACCACAAACTGCTTCCCACACTCCGCCGCCGCCTCCATCGCCACGATCATCGTGCTGATGTACGTGTAGCTGCGGCAGCCGATGTCCTGCAGGTCAAACACCAGCACATCAATCGGCGCCAGCATCGCCGGCGTCGGCTTCCGCGTCGGGCCATACAGCGAATAAACCGTCAGCCCCGTCACATTATCCCGCCGCGTGCTCACATGCAGCCCCGCGCCGATGGTGCCATCAATCCCATGCTCCGGCGCATACAGCGCCACCAGGTTCGGCCCCAGCGCCCTTTGCATCGCCGTCCGCGTCCGCTCCCCACGCCCCGTCATGCTCGTCTGATTCGTGATCAGCCCCACCCGCTTCCCCCGCAGCAGATCAAAATTCCGCGAAGCCAGCACATCAATCCCCAGCATAAACGCCCCCTGCTGCGCCATCGGCTGCGCCCCCTGCTGCTGATACCCCCCCTGCGGCGCAGGAAGCTGGCAGGAAACAAGAGCGACCAAGCTCAGGCTCACAAAGAAACGGTGAAAAGCGCGTGCAGAAGGCATAGCCCGCAATAGAGCCAGAAATCCCCCAATGAGCAACGCCCGGATGCAGCGAACACCCCCTGAAATCGGGGCAGGAGCAAAGCCCATCCCACCTCTCGAAAACCTCCACCGCCCTCGCCAGCGCGAAGCGTCTTGGAGTGCGCCGGTCCTCCGGCGCTTTCGCAACTCCCCAGGCCCACGGAAAGCTCCAGAGGGCTGGAACACTCCAAAACGCTGCCGCGTGGCAGGAAGCCCCAGCGCCCTCGCCAGCGCGAAGCGTTTTGGACTGCGCCGGTCCTCCGGCGCTTTCGCATGTCCCCAGGCCCACGGAAAGCTCCAGAGGGCTGGAGCACT
>CAINGK010000009.1 GCA_903848465.1 uncultured Verrucomicrobiota bacterium | reverse complement strand
GTCCCATGCCAATGAGGGCTTTGAGGGTGCGGGCGTCCTTGATAATCCGGGTGAATTGCAGCATTCACCATGTACGCCACCCAACTCAATTAACTTATCTTAATTATCCGGTAACAAGTCTACTGTAGAAATTACAAATCGTGTGCCCCTAATCTGTCAGGACTTGTCACATCAACGCGCACAACGATGTATCTAAAATCCACTCACAGGAGTTAAAATTTCCTCCAGCACGCGGCCATCCGTTTGTGGCAGCTTCAGGCTCATCAGCTTCGCCATTGTGGGTGCCACGTCGAGATTGGCCATGCGATCCAGCACGATGCCTTTTTTGATGCCGCGACCGCTGGCGATGAAGATGCCATCAAGCTCGGGGTCGCCATTGAAGTAGCCATGCGTGCCCGCGTAGTTCACGGAGGGAGTGACGACGGCATCTCCACCAGCGTCGTTTTTAAAGGCGTAGCCGGGCTTGGCATAAAGCACGAGATCGCCCATGCCGGGGTTCTCATCGGGCATGGGCATGCCGAGGGTGTGGCCGTCCGTGCCGTCGATCACGCGGTCCACGCCTTCGGTCTTGGCAAACATCTCCTTGAGCTTTGGCATCAGCTCGGCTTTGCGGGCGGGATTGGTGATGTACACGAAGGCCATGCCACCCTGGGTCATGGAATAGGCGTCGCAGGTGTTGATGGTGGGGCCCAGACCCTGGGCGAGTCCGGCTTGTTTCAGCACCACATTGGGCAGGATGATCTGGGTGACCTTCTTGAAACCATGATCAGTGGCGATGATGAAGGTGGTGCTGTCGCGCAGGCCGCTGTCTTCGACGGCTTTGACCAGATCTCCCACTAGCCGATCCGCGTAAGCCAGCGCGGTGGCACTGGCCATGGAGCCGGGGCCGTAGGCGTGGTGCGTCGAGTCCGTGTTGAGCGTGTGATACAGCAGCAGGTTGGGCTTGTGCGTCTTGAAGATGTGGATGGCGGCCTTGGTCCACATGTTGTCGAGGAAGGTGACGCTTTTGCGTTGCGGGCCGAGCTGCATCCAGGTGATGTCCCGCTGCTTGATCTCGCCGGCGGCGATCATTTCTTTTTCGACTTTACCCTCGGCTTCGGGCAGCTCGGCAAAGCTCCAGTCGATGGTCTTGGCTTTGGTGACGGCCACCCAGTCGGACTCGGCGGTGGTCAAACCGGCTTCGTGGGCGATGTCGTAGATCGTGGGTGCAAACACGAGCTTGGTCTTGTCCGCCCACTGCTCGATCTTCGGCGGCTTGCTTTCCCCCTGGCGCACGAGCAGGCCGTTGAAAAGCACCCCATGCTTGCGCGGTTCCACGCCGGTGACGAGTGTGGTGTGGTTGATCCAGGTGATGGACGGATTGCTCACCGTCATGGCCTTGGCGCTCGCGCCTTCAGCGGCCAGCTTGCGCAGATTCGGGATCTGCAGCGACTCATCATTCCACAGCCATGCAGGGAATCCGTCGAGGCTGATCAAAATGACGTGCTGCTCCTTGTTGCAGGATGACTTCGAGCAGGAGGTCAGGGTGCGAACAATGAGGATGCTGAGGACAAGCAGGAAGCAAAATTTCATTTGGGGCGAAGAGTTACGAGTGCTTGCGTCGTTTGCTTTCTCCCTCATGAAGTTCGTCGCACTTTTCCTCCTTGCCGCCATGTCTGCCCACGCCGTTGAAATCATCGCACATCGCGGTTTTTCCGCGCGTGCGCCGGAGAACACGCTCGGCTCGTTCGAGCTGGCTTGGAAGCATCAGACCGATGCCTGCGAGCTGGATGTCTATCTCACGGCCGATGGCAAAACCGCTGTCATTCACGACAAGGACACCAAGCGCACCGCCAGGGTGAGCCTCGATGTCGCCAAATCAAAGCAGGCCGAATTGACCGCGCTGGATGCCGGTTCGTGGAAAGGCAAGGAGTGGGCGCATGAAAAAATCCCGACCCTGGAGCAAGCCCTCGCCACCATGCCGAAGGGCAAGCAGCGCTTTTTCATCGAGGTCAAATGCGGGGCGGAAATCGTGCCTGAATTGAAGCGCATCCTGGAGCCGATGAAGGACCGCGCCGCACAGCTCGCTATCATCTCCTTTCAACGTGCCGCTGTCGCTGAGTCCAAGAAAGCGATGCCTTGGATCAAGGTGTACCGTCTGGCCTCCGGCAAAACCAAGGACCGTAAGCCCACCGATCTGACCCAGCTCATCGCCGACACAAAGGCCGACCAACTCGACGGCCTCGACCTCGGCGCCGCCGATTTCCCCTGGGACGCCGCGATGGTGCAGCAGATTCGCAATGCAGGCTTTGGGCTTTATGTGTGGACCGTCAACAAACCCGCCGATGCGCAACGTTTTGCCAAACTCGGCGTCGATGGCATCACCACGGATGATCCGGTGATGGTGCGGCAGGTGCTGGAGAAGCCTTGATCTAGGCCCCATCGTGTGGTCTGTGCGCGGCCCCACTCATGTCTCCCATCACTCCTGCCGTCGTTTCCGCCAAAGACCTGCGCCTTCAATTCGGGCTGCAACAGGTCTTCAATGATGCGACGATGAGCATTCACGAGGGTGAAAAGCTCGGGCTCGTCGGACGCAATGGCTCCGGCAAGACCAGCCTCATGCGCATCCTCGTCGGCACCGAGAAGCCCGACAGCGGCATTATCTCGCGGCGCAACGGCATCATCGTCAGCCATCTGGCCCAGGAGTTCACCCTGGATGATGAGGCCAGCGTGATCGACAACGTACGCGCCGGTGCCTCGGTGCTGCTGGAGATGGTCGAGCGCTACGAAAACGGCGACTACAAGGGCGATCAGGAGGCGGATTTGCTGCACCAGATCCAACTGCACGACGGCTGGGGCGTCGAAACGCGCATCAGCACCGCCATGAACGAACTCGGTTTGCCGGCGGCAGACCGCATCGTCAAAGGCCTCTCTGGCGGTGAAAAGCGCCGCGTGGCCCTAGCGCGCGCGCTCGTCTCGCAGCCCGATCTGCTCCTGCTCGACGAACCGACGAACCATCTCGACGCCGAATCCATCGAGTGGCTCGAAATCTTCCTGCGGGACTTCACTGGTGCGGTGCTCTTCGTCACGCATGACCGCTACTTCCTCGACCGCGTGGCCACGCGCATCATCGAGATCGATGACAGCCGCATCTACAGCCATCCCGGCAACTACAGCGACTTCCTGGAAAGCAAGGCCGTGCGTGAATCCGTGGAGGCGAATTCCGAACGCCGCCGTCAGAGCTTCCTGCGGCATGAGCTGGAATTCGTCCGCGCCGGTGTCAGAGGCCGGGGCACCAAGCAGCGCTCACGACTGGATGAATACGACCGCGTGGCCGCCATCGAGGCCCCCGAGGCCGAGCTGGTCATGGACTTGATCATCCCGCCCGCCTCCGCGCTGGCGAACACGATCATCGATGCCACGGACATCGGCGCGCACATCAATGACCGCTGGTTGTTCAGCCATCTGAATCTCAGCTTTGAGGCAGGCACCTGCACCGGCATCATCGGTCGCAATGGTCTCGGTAAAACGACCCTGCTGCGCATGCTCATGGGCCAGCAAGCACCGAACGAAGGCAAGGTCGTCATCGGCAAGCGCACCGTCTTTAACTATGTCGATCAGCAGCGCCTGCTGCTCAATCCCGAAAACAGCGTCATGGAAGAAGTCGCGGGACCGATGTCCGAATTCGTCCAGTTCGGGCCGGAGAAGATGCATGTACGCACCTACCTGCGCCGCTTCCTCTTCACCGATGAGCGCGTGACCATGCGCGTGAAGGAACTCAGCGGTGGCGAGCAAAGCCGCGTCCTGCTGGCCAAGATCCTCCGCCGGGGCGGCAACTTCCTTATTCTCGACGAACCGACCAACGATCTCGATCTGCAGACCATGCGCGTGCTGGAGGAGGCCATCCTCTCCTTCAAAGGCTGCGTCCTCGTCGTCAGCCATGACCGCTACTTCCTCGACCGCGTGTGCGACCGCCTCATCGCCTTCGAAGGCCAGGGCAGCATCCATGAATGCGCCGGGAACTACAGCTACTACCAGGAAAAACGCGCTGCCAAAGCCGCCGCCGAGCTGGCGCTGGTGAACGCGGCCGTGAAGAAGGAGAAGGTGGTGGCTGCGGCTAGCAATGCGAACGCGAAGCAGAAGAAGATGTCGCAGAAAGAGCAGCGGGAGCTGGCGGACTGCGAAGCTGCCATCACCAGTCTGGAGAGCGAGATCGCCGCCATGGAGGCCGAACTCAGCAACCCCGAGACATTTGTGAAGCTCGGTGCCGGAACGAATGACTACATCGCCAAACTCGATGCGAAAAAGCACGAGCTGGAAGGGAAGTTTTCGCGGTGGGCGGAACTGGAAGAGGTAAGAGTGGCGTGTGCGGGGTAAAAAGAAGCCCAGAGTTTTTGCAAACTCTGGACTCAAATTGAACAAGCCTGCTGGTCATAAGGCGGGCTACTCAAGCACCTTGATCTTCATGTTGCGATAGTAGACGGGGGCCTGGGCTTTGCCATGGAGGCCCTGGAGGCCGATGGGGCCGCTGCGGGCGAAGTCTTTGAGGGCCTTCTTGAACTTGTTGGGGGTGCCGTCAGGGTTTTGGCCGACTTCGGACCATTTGTCGAGGTCGGCGTGGATGACTTCTTCGCCATTGAAGACGACGCTGACCATGGGGCCTTTGCAGGTGATGGTGAAGTGGTTCCATTCGCCAATGGGCTTGGCCATGCTCTTGCTGGGGGGCATGGCGTCATAGATGGCTGCGACCATGCCGTACTTGCTGCCGTCGGCGGAGTCGTGGACCTGGATTTCGAGGGCACCGAGGGTGTCTTTGATATTGCCGGAGCGGAGGAAGACACCGCTGTTGGATTCCTTTTCGACTTTGAATTCGAGATCGAGGATGAAGTCGCCATACGAATCCTTGGTCCAGAGCGTGTCGTGGTCCTTGGCGACGAGGATGCCGTCTTTAATCTCCCATTTGCCAGGGGCGACGGTGTTCGAAAGATCAGTGGTAAACAAATCCTTCCAGCCGGTGGTGTCGGGATGATCGGCGGCAAAGGAGAGCGAAGCAGTGGCGAGAAGCGCGAGGAGGGTGTGTTTCATGGATGGGGAGTGGTAACGTGAATCCGGCTGGAAAGATTCCAAGTCCCGGCTGGAAAGTTTGTCTTTGCCTGTCCTCTCAGACGGTGGCCTGCCCCCTGTTTGAGGTGGCTCCTCCTCGAAACTGCTCATGGCGATGGATTTATAGGATTGCTTTTTTCTGCGGCTTGGCCAATTCTTCATAAAATAACCCGCCAGCACTCACATCATCCGTTCCATGAAATCCGCTCACTCCCTGGTCATCCTCTCGGTTCTTACCGCTCTGTCTCTCACTTCCTGTGGTCATGACTGGAGCTGGGGTAGTGGCGGCTATAAGCGCACCAAGGTTGGCGGCACCTACTACGGCAGCAACTTCAACGGCGCTCCGAGCTTTGGCGGTTATGGCGGTGGTTACGGCAACGGCTACAGCGTCTGGCCTCAGCCCACGATCAACTACGGCGAAAACTTCGCGTATGAAGGTGACCCAAGCCTAGTGGGCAACAGTTGGGACCACGGTGCCTATGAGATGCAGTCAACGAGAGTGAGTCAAGCTCCCCGGCAAGCATCGTACGACTCCGTCCGCACCTCCGGTAAATAGACCCTTTCCGTCAAAGGTGATGCTGGTCTGAAGCGGCAAGGTGGTCTCCAAAGGGAAATCCCTGGTGGAGCCGCCACTGGCATTCCACAGGCGCACATGTTTGTCACGCCCTGCGCTGAGCAGTTCACCGTTGGGGCCGAAGGCGAGGGCGAGGACGCCATTGGGGATCTTGCCGTAGAAGCCCTGCGGGCGTGTCGGCGGGTGGGCGTTGGTGTTTGTGACCGTGGGCCAGCCATCCTTGGCGTCCCACCAGATGAGGAGGCCGTCTTCGCCACCGCTGGCGAGCATTTTGCTGTCGCTGCGCCAGGCGAGGGCACGCACCGCCGCTTTGTGCTCGGAGAGGGAGAGGAGGATGCCGCCGCCGGTGGCGTCCCAGAGATGAATGCCGCCGGCGCGATCTGAGCTGGCGAGTTTTTTGCCGTCCGGGCTGAAGGCGAGGGCGGTGATCCAGTCGGTGTGCTTGGTGAGCTTGTGGCGGAGTTTGCCATCGGCGGTGCCGTAGATTTTGACGACTTTGCCAGAGCCGCCGAGGGCGACGAGCTGTTGATCGGGGCTGAGATCTGCGGCGAGGACGGCGTCGGTTTCATCGCCGATGGTCGCGAGACGTTTACCGGTCTTGACGTCAAAGAGGACGACACTGCCGGACTGCACCGGTTTGCCACCGGCGACCATGAGGACGCGGCCATCGAGGCTGAAGCGGATGACGTTGGGCTGGCCTTCAGGGAAGGCGAGCGCACCGATTTGCTGCTGGGTGGTGGCATCGAGCAAACGCACGTGTTCATGGCCGGCGACGGCGATGAGCGGCGCGCGCGGACTGGCGGCCATGGCGATGACGGGCAGCGGGCGTTTCAGCGCGGGGGGAGTGAATGCAGGCAGGGACTCGGGCATCGGCGGCGGGCCGTCGAGTTTGATGTCGGTGGTGGGAGTGAAGGAGGTGTCGCGTTCGGCGACGAGGGATTTGCTGGCGGAGGATTCGCGGAGGCCGCCCTGGATCCACTGGCGAATGAGCTCGATCTGCGGGGAGGGAATGGCGGCTTTTTTCGGCGGCATGCGCTCGGCATCGTCTTCGGCGGTGATGGCCTGGAACAGCAGGCTTTGGCTGGCACGTCCGGCGATCACGGCTTTGTCGCCGCTGCCGCCTTTGAGGACGGCGGTGAAGTTGGCGAGGTTCAGATCGGCCTTCTGCTCGTCCTCGCCGTGGCACTTGAGGCAGTGCTCGCGGAAGATGGGCTTGATGTGCTCGTCGTAGGTGATGACGGGATCGGCGGCGGAGGCGGTGGAGGCAAGCAGCGTGGACGAAAGAGCGATGGCGCGGGTGAAGGTCATGAGTGGGCTAGTCGTGAATGATTTTCCATTTGCCCCAGAGCTGGGGGGTGAGTTCGGCTTCGCTGGGCACGTCGGCCGTGATGGCAGTGGCTTTGTTGGACCAGTAGATGCGCTGGGTGGTCTGGCCGTTGGAGCCGCGGAGGACGCCGAGATCGGCGCGGGCGGTGTCGCCGGGTTTGGGCTGCCAATGGAGGGTTTCCAAGGGGACGCTGATTTCGAAATTGCCGGTGTTGTCGGTGGCAAAGGTGAGGCGGTCAGACACGTCTTCGACGACGTCGATGTGAATGCTGCGCCAGGGGCTGCCGAATGCGACGGGCTGGGTGGTGCCGGGTACTTTAGAGCGATAGAGCAGCGCTCGTGGTTTGCCTTTGACGAGAGTGATGAGGAGTCGCTGGTCGGTATCGGCCTGGAGCATGAGGTCGAGGCAGCCGCCGGTTTTGAAGAGGGCGTTGGGGGTTTCACCGCTGTTGCTGAGGAGGTCTTTTTCGGTGGTGCGCCAGGCGACGAAGAGTTTGCCACCACTGAGGGTGACGGCCGCGCTGACTTCGTAGGGGCGGGAGTTGCTGTTGAAGTTGGCTTTGATGCCGCGGCGGTCGATCGAAGCCCAGTCGGTGGTCGCAGGCCAGTCCTCGAGTTTGCCATCGACGACAGGAGGCTGCTGGCGCATGACGACGCTGAGGGTGCCATTACCTCGTGCTTTTTGGCGTGCGGCTTCGGCGCGGGCGAACCAAGCGCGTGATTTGTCGAGATCAGCGGGAGTAACTTCGAGGGTTTGCTCGGGGATGCGCCGGATTGAGTCAAGGCCATCGACTCGGACGAGGCTGGTGCGACCGCCATCAACAAGAAAGACTTTGCCGTCGGGAGTCTGGGTGATGCTGGGCCAGAAGTTTTCGTCGTGCAGCGACACATCGGTCACATCCATGTTGCGCACAGCGACGGGTGCGGCCCAGTTGGGGCGAAGGCGAATGTCATGGAAGAGGGTGGCGACGAAGAGGCCGTCTGCGGTGAAGAGGTACATGTTTCCCATGTTGCCGTTGATGCAAAACATGGGTCCGGCTTTGCCCTGAACGAAACCGCCGAGAAGGCGGGTGTGGCCGACGACCATGCCGGGACGATCTGGGATGGCGGCCTCATGACTGGCATGCAAGCCGGGCCATGCGCTCGGGTAGCTCCAACGCGGCTCGCCTTTGAACATTCCGCCGATGCCATGCGGTGAAAATGGCACCGCAGCATTGGTGGTGATAGTCCAGTCGTTGCTGGTGAGTGCCTGATTGCCACCGCTGGAGGGTGGTGTGCCGCCTGCGGGGCCGAGAACCTCGGGCTGGAGATTGTACTCGGGAACGCCAGAGGATGAAATTTTTGCGGGAGCAAAGCGCGCAGTTTTGTCGCCAAAGCGGGCCGCGATGAAGGAGAGATCATTCATCACGGTGACACCGCGCAGGACTTCCTTGGTCATCTTCACTTCATCAGGCTGCGGGCGGCCGTCGTCGTTGTGGTCGGACCAGATGAAGGCGGCGTGTTTTTCGGGTGAGGGGTTCTCTTCGTCCGGCTTGGTGCCAACGGGCCACAGTGCGCGAAACTCGGGCGTGCGCAGGATTTGGAATTGATGCGCATCGCCGATGCCCGCGACGAGCTTGGCGGCTTTACCGTCATCGCGCCAGAGGAAGGCCACGTTATCACCGCCGGTGGGATTGTGGGTGTAGCAACTGGTGAAGTAACGCTGCCCTTTTGAATAGAGCGGGTAGTCTGGCGAGAAGTGGCCGCCGTGTGCCTCCATGAGAGGATCAGGCCGCGCAAAGACGCGCTGCAGGGCATCGGTGCCGGATTTCCAATCGAGCGCGAACTCCATGCCCTTGTAGAAGAACTTGGTGGCATCCTGGGGATCGAGCACACCGCCGCCGCCGTACTCGGTGGGGCCGTAGAAGGTGCGCTCCAGTGTGCCCTGGTCTGACCAGACGGAAACGCGACGCGGGTAGTTGTCCGCTTCAGCGACCCACACACGGCCCTGCGAATCGAGTGCGAGACCGTTCGGGTTGTTCATGTGCTTGGGATTGTACTTTCCAAGAGCAGGGGCACCGGCGGCACCGATGGTGCGGATGAGTTTGCCTTCGGGCGAGAAGATTTTTACCTGATGCGACGTGCCGCGGTCAGTAATGAAAATCTTGCCATTGGCCGCAGCAGTGACGTGACGTGGGTCTTCCAGACCGGCAGAGATGAGGGTTTCTGTTTTCGCGCTATCGGAGTCCAACCGCAGGAGTTTCGTGCCGCTGAGAACGAGGAGGTGGCCATTGGCATCGAAGGTGAGGCCACGAGGACTTTCGATCTTCTCACGCCGCAGAATCTTCCCTGCCTTCGCATCGATAAACAGCAGCTCGTTCTGCCGGATCATGGAACAGACCAGCACACCATCGTGCGCAGCGATGCCAGCGAGGACATACACCTTGAGTCCACCATCGAAGCCCTCGAGTTCGGCGGGCGTTTTGGGATCATTCTCCTTCAGTCGCGGATCATCTCCGAGCTGCGCCTTGAAGACGGGTTTGTCTTCAAGCGTGCGCGACTTCGCGGTGAGGCGCAGTTCACCATCCCATACCGAACCGACGTAACAAGCATGATCGGCGATGGCCTGAGCACCGAGATCAACCGCAAGGGTGGGAGCGCCAGTCCAGGTGCCGCCGACCCAGTGCTGGCCACCGATCTTGGTGCCGTCTTCATGCAGCCACTGCAATCCATGCCCGCCTTCGGCCACATAGGCACCCATAATGACGAGAGGCTTTCCATCGGCCGTTTTAGCAGCAGGAATGGCCGCCATGCTCGTGGGCGGAGTGTGCGTGGTCAGCCAGCAGCCGGTGTTGTCGGCGGTGGTCCATGCAGGCTTACCAGCGTTGTAGATGCTGAATTCGTAGTGGAGTTCCACCGGCTTGCGCCAGAGTCCGCGCACAGTGTAGCTGCCAGGAGCGACGGGGCGGGTGGGGATATTATAGACACCATGCTTGGCGGCTTCGGGATCGCGCAGCAGATCATCGCTGCCGTCCCACCAGGCGGTGTTTTCTCCGGCAGGAAACGGAGTCTCGCTGACGAGATTGCGCACGCGATGATGCTCTGAGTCCTCAATGACGAGAGTGACAAGCCCGGCTTCGGGAAGCGTAAACTTCACCGGAATCGGTGGCGGTTCTTCGGTGGCCCTAGGCAGCACGAGTGACGCGAGCGCGGCGTCTTTGAGTGGTGCCAGCGCCATCACCTCACCGAGCCAGACACGCCGTCCGTCTTTGACTTTGCTGTCGAGATGCGAGTGGGTGGACTTGGTGCCAGCGATGATGCGCAGCCGCAGCGCACGCGTTTGCGTGGGCTTATCAAAGGCGATCCAATGCGGCCCCAGTGGCAGCGGATAAAGAGGATCGATGCCGCTCTTTGTCGCGATGCACTGCCAGCTTGATTCAGGCGCGTCCTGAAGAGTGAGATTGTCAGCGCCGGTGAAGGTGTCGATCTTGATGGCAGCAAAGCCTGCCCACAGCAGGCAGAGGCCGTTGAGCTGAACTGAAGCAGGCCACGCGAGCGTGACGATTTCAGGATGTTCGGGTGAAATAGGCAGCGCAGCACCCTGCTCGCCATTGTCCCATGCCTGCCAGGTTTTGTTACCGGACTCATCAACGAGTTTTGCAGAGACATCATCACGTGCGCGGGATTGCACGAGCGCCTGCGGTGCGACATTGCCGAGGCGCTCCGGAATGATCCAAACACCTCCGAGCACACCCGCCATCTCGGGATCTCCTGCTGCGGGCGCATGGCTGAAGCGCAAGGCGCGAGCCTGCGTGCCCGGAGGCAGAAGCCACAGCGCGTAGTCACCGCTCAGCACCTCTGCATGAGATGCAGCACCATTGACCAGCCGTTCTGCGGGCTGCCATTGCGAATCATCATTGAGATCGCCGGGATAGGCTGACGAAGCCTTCAGCACGCTGAGTGTGCCGCCGCCACTGACAAGCACGCTGCCGAGTGCGATCTCTTTGCCGAAACCGATGCGCAGATGCCGCAGTCCCGTCTCGCGTCCTGCACCGAATTTGATACCGCGAAAGTCAGGCTTGGTCTTCTGGGTCCATACCACGGACTGTGGCCCGATGGTATTGGGTAACTCTTTGCCTGCGACGCTTTGGGCGAAGCCTGCGGGATCGAGAAGAGCGGGGTCGAGCGCTTTGAACTCCTGGGAGTAAGCCGCGCCTGAGACGCAGAGCCAGGCACCGAGGACGAACTTGTGAAACGGACTGAACGCTGAGCGCATGATCAATGATTGAAGATAAACTCGGTGGAATTGAGCAGGCTCCAGAAGATGTCCTGGTAGGGCTTGCGGTCCTTGGTATCGCTGCCGACGAGTTCTAGCAGGGCTTTGAGCTCTTCGGGCTTCGGTTTGCGGCTGAGGGCGCGGAGGTAGAGATTTTCGATGATCGCTTCAGGCGGCGTGCCTGCCTTGAGTTGCTTTTCAATGACCTGGCCAAAACCGACCTGACTCTGCACGGTGTCACCGGCCACCATGTGGAGGGTTTGTGAAAGCGTGGGTTCAAGCTTGGTGTCGCAGGCACACACGCTGGCACGTCCGGCGCGTCCGAAGGTTTCGAAGAAGGGATCTCCGGTGTTGGCGTTGGTGGTGTCTCCGGGATTGCGCGGGTAATGCTGGATGGCCTTGGTGCCTTTCGGGAAATAGACGAAGCCGCGTTCGCCATCGGTGGCTTCAACGATGGCGTCGAGCAAGACATCGGCGCGCAGACGGCGGAGCTGGGCGCGTGAGAACTGGCGCGTGTCATCAGCGTTGGTCGCATTGGGCTGCGCGGAGAGCTGGTAGGTGCGCGAGGTGGTGATGTCGCGAATGAAGCTGCGGAGATTGAACTTGGAGTCGGCGAGGTGCTGCGCGAGAGCATCGAGCAAAGGGCCGTTGGTGGGAGGATTGCTCACGCGCATGTCATCGAGAGGTTCCACCAGGCCGCGACCCATGAAGTGGGACCAGATGCGGTTGGCGAGGTTGCGGGTGAAGAGCTCGTTCTTCGGTGAGGTGAGCCAGGCGGCGAGCGCCTGACGCGGATCTTTACCCTTCGGCACGCTGCTTTCACCTCCGAGCACGGTGGGCAACATGGGGCGCTCATCGACAAGGTGTTTGGCGGGTTCGGCAGAGAGGTCATTGAAGACATAGAACTCGCGGGGTTCGACGCCGAGCTTGCGCTGGATGCCGGTGAAGAAGCTGACCCAACTGTAGTAGTCGTCCTGGGTCCAACGGTCGAAGGGATGGTTATGGCACTCAGCGCACTGGATACGGACGCCGATGAAGAGCTGGGAAAAATCGGCGGCGAGGTTCTTGGGCGTCACGCGCGTGGCATGAACGAGCATGGTGTAGAGATTGGCGGGACCGCTGCTGAGATTGCTGCCGGTGCCGGTGACCTGATCGGCCACGAATTCATTGAGCGGGCGGTTCTGCGCCATCTGATCGTGGATCCATTCGTAATAGACATCGGCGGCTTTGATGTCGGTGGCGGTGGGGGCGTAGCCGCCACCTTTGACGCGCAGCATTTCGGCCCACAGATCGGTCCACAGATCGGTGAAACCGTCGCTCTTCAGCAGGCGGTCGATGAGGACAGTGCGCTTGTCCTTGGCGGTGTCCGCCATGAATTCCTGGTAGTCCTTGGTGGTGGGCAGCGCGCCGCTGAGATCCAGGAAGATACGGCGCAGGAAGGTTTCATCATCACAAACCGCCGAAGGCAGCAGGCGCAGCTTTTGCAGGCGGTCGTGGATGATTTCGTCGATGTAGTTGTTCGCGACCGGATTCGTCCATTGGTAGTTTTTATCCTGCGGCAGCACGATGACCTCAGAGCCGATGGTGAAGCGGTTGAAGCGAGCAAAGACATGCGTATCGCCACGGCCCGTGGCGGAGACGACACCGTTTTTGTCGATCTTAGCGGTGGAAGGATTGTTGGTGGCGAAGAGCGCGAGATCGGTGACATCACGCTTCGTGCCATCGGAATAGCGAGCGGTGACGGTGGTCTTCCGTGTGCCTTTGCCGCCTTCAAAGACGATGCGCTCGGGATCAAGTGTGATCTCCACCGGCTGCGGCACGGACGCGGCATCATCCGGGGCGCCGGCGGCGATCCATTTCAGCAGGGTCTGGTAGTATTGGGTATCGGGCTTGAAGAGCTCGCCGCCAGTGTGGGGGACTTTGCCGGTGGCCTTGAGGAGCATGAGGCTTTGCTCGGGGGCAGCGAGATTGACGCGACGACCGACCATCTCCTGCGTGATGCGGTAGTAGTCGCCCTTGGCATCGTAACCGAAGAGCGAGAGCATGAAGCCGTCCTTGCCACGAGCAGAGCCATGGCAGGTACCCTGGTTGCAACCGGAGCGAAACAGGATGGGCATCACATCGCGGCGGAAGCTGGGGGCTTCTTCGGCTATAAGTGATAAAGGAAATAGCAGGGCGAGTAGAAAGGTTTTCATTTTAGCAATGGAATGGAGAGCAAAGGAATGTCTCAGAGACGGAGCCTGACTTTTATTTGATCAAGGTGGTCAGCGTAATGTCGTGGTGGTTGAAGTTGATCCAGTGGAGACACTTCAAGGGGAGGGTGGCGAGGAGGCGCTGGAGGTGTGGGCGGCGGTGACCGATGTAATCTGTGTAGGCGCTGACGTGGAAGGCTATGTGATCGGTGAGCATTGGAAGAGGATGTGTGCCGAGCGGGATGCCGTTGCTGGTAACGATGAGACGGGTTTCGGGGGCGGGCAAAATGAATGAGAGAGCTTCTTGATAAAGGCTGGCTTCGAGAAAGCCGCCCAGGTCATCGACGAGGTTTGCAAGTTGCTCTTTGAGAAGCTGGCATTGTGGTGAGAGTGGCTGCCAGCCGCTTGTGCTGATATTGCATGCGTGGCGCTGGGCTGCTGTTAAGGGCGCAAGGCGCAGTTTGCCCTTCACTTTGGTATCGCTGAAATTCAGCAGCTTGATGCAGCGAATGCCGAGACACATGGCATAATTGAAAACTTGGGCATCATGAGCGGGGGTAAAGTGCTCTACGGTTTTCAATTCATAGACGGCATCATTTGCCACGAGGTCGAGGCGATACTCCTTGCTGAACGGCCCGTGAGCTACTCGAAGAGGCACCTGTGTCATGACATCCTTTATTCCGGCTGCGCGCAGGCGATCTGCCAGTTCATTTTCATATACCTGTTCTTCGCACAGTATTCCCAAATTGTTCTGAGTGGCGTAGGCGCACTTCATGACGAGATCATCGCGCTCTATGAACTCATCCCGAGTCAGATTGGCGATGGGCATGGGGCAGTCGATCGGCATAAAAAAATCAGAAGTCGGATGCAAAATCAGTCATTCCATTGCTCCTTTATTCCTTTGCCGAAAAGAAGGCGTTCATTTCAGAGCGGATTTTTGCAACGCAGGATCCACCCGCAAGATCCCTTTACCCATGCGCTGGCGGATTTGCTGGCCGCGTTCGCTGACGGTGATTTCGCAGCTCAGCTCCTTGTATTGCCCCAGCAGGGCCTCGCTGGTGGCGGCGATTTCAAAAATGAGCTGCTTGTCCCCGGCTTTGAGCTTGGGTGCATTGACGACGCTCACGCCTTTGGGCAAACCGAGCAGCACGGCCTCGGCTTCGCCTTCAAAGGGCTTCTTGTGCTCGATGTCCCACACGACCTGAGCTTTCTCTCCACGACGCACGGAGGCGGGATTGCTCTTCACGGCGATGTAAGGCTGCGCGATGGTGATGTCGAAGAAGGCGCTCGATACCCGAGTGCGACCCGCGCCGAGGTAATAGGAGCCGCCTGCTGTTGAGGCGGTCATGGCGAGCTTATAGGTGCCCGGCGCGGCTGAAGTGCTGGCGCTGAGGCGCAGCGTGCCTTCGTTTTTACCCGCAGGGATGGTGAGTGTGGGCTCGCCTTCGACACCGGGTGGCACCCAGTCAAACTGATGTTCGATGGCTTCATCAAAGCCGGGCTTGCGGGTGATTTTGACGGGCAGCGTGAGTTCACCATTTTGCGAAAGCGGGATGGTCGGCTGCTCGACATCGATTTGATAAGGTGCTGGCTCCGTGACAGCAAAAGCGTAGTCATCGACGACAAACGAATGCCACGCGTGACCACCGCTGTGGCCGAGGAAAGGAAACGACTGCTGCGAGCGGCTGAGCAGCGGCGTGCCATCGGTGGCTTTGCAGGTGATGGAGATGAGGGCGGTCTGTGGCTTGGTGCCAGCGTCCGCAATGAACTGAACGGGCACCTGACGCTGACCGGCAATCACTCGCGGAGCGATCATGCGCACCCCTTTGGGCAGCCCCTGCACGACAAGATCGAGTTCGCCTTTGTAGCGGCTGCCGGGAGCATCAACGAGGTTCACATTCACCGTCCAGCGGCCACCCTGTGGCACGGCGATGCTGGTGAGGCGCGGACATTCGACCATGTCGATTACGCGGGCCTGGATGAAAGTGTTGATCTCATCGCGGACGGGTTCGACCTCGATGCGGTAAACGGAAGTCGGATCGCCGAGGCTGCGCATGTCGGTGATGTTGATGAGGTACTCGCCAGCGGTTTTCGGTTCCCAAACAAGAGCCGGGTCCATGAGTTCCTTGCGCTGAATCTGACGGGACATGGCCCAGAGATCGCGCTCCAACAAAACGGCGTCATCGGCAGTCAGATCGTCGGTTTCGGCATCCGCTTTGCGAATGGTGAGCCGAGGATCGAGCGGCGTGCCGAGTGACCGTGCAAACACGCGCACGCGCCAGCGATCACCTACTTTGGTTTTGACGCGGAAGGTGTCGGCATCATTGGCGGCTTCGATTCTGCCATTCAAAGCAGCAGGGAGGGCGGTGACGGTGGTTTCATCAGCGTCTTTGTTTTCGAGCACATTGGGGAACTCACTCACACGCATCATCAGCGGCGAGGGCATGGTGTCGTTGAAGGCGAAGTCGCCGGTTTGTGCGGGGAGCGTGACATGGATGGCTTCATCGCCTGCGGGATCGCCGAGAAAAGTGGCAGCAAGCTTTTCGCCTTTCATGCCACCGGCGGGATACACGGCGAGGGGACGATGATTTGAGCCGATGTGCGCGAGGTAGTAGCAGTTGCCGCCTGAAGTGAAGATGCGCTGTTTGACCTCGACGCGGTATTCGCCGTCGGCGGGGAGGATCGTGCTCAGCACGGGGTCCTGCAGATGCAGGGCGCTGTCGTCATTGCGGGCGAGTTCTTTGCCACTCGCATCGAGAATGCGTGCGGTGAGGTCGAACTCGGAACCCGCGTAAAACTTCTCGGTGAGCCAGACGGAATCGACTTCCACGGAAAGGTGCTCGCCTTTGCGCCCCGTGACGCGATACACATCGACATCGCCGATTTGTTTCGTGTCCATGCGACCGAGCACCGCGCTGTTCATCGGCACGGGCTGGTCTTCCTGCGTTTCATTGACGATGGGAAAGCGCGTCACCGCGAAGGTGCTGAGCGTGGTCAGCTCGGTGGCCGTGCGCAGCTTGAAAGGGTGCAGTCCCAGCGGGCAATCGGCGTCGATCTGTAGCTTCGCCTGCACGCTGTCCTCAATGAACCCGCCGTGGATCGTGCTGCGGGGCTCAGGCAGCGAAGCCAGGCTTTTCAGCTCCACACAGCGGATGCCCGGACGATAAAAGAGAACCTCCTGCGGCTTCTTGATGAAGGCACCTTCAATGGTGACCTCGACCGTGGTGCCGCGCTGACCTGCGCGGGGCGTGACATACTCGATGTGATGGATCATCGGGCCGGCGAACACCGGAGTGAGCAGACACGCTGAACCCATGAGTGCGGTGAAAAGGCGCATGGCAGTTAAGAAATGATTCCCTGCACGACTTTGCCGTCCTTCACGATCTCAATCGGACGCGTGCCGCCAAAGGCCATGAGCTCTTCGTTGGAGTCGATGCCGAGCTGGTTGTACACAGTGGCCAGGAAGTCTTCGAGCTTCACTTCATCGCGAGCGGGTTCGGCGGAGGTGGCATCGGAGGCACCGTAAACCTGACCCCGGGTGATGCCGCCACCGGCGAGGAGCATGGAATAGACGCGGGCCCAGTGGTCGCGGCCGTTGCTCATGTTTACCTTCGGGGTGCGGCCGAACTCGGTGGTGACCATGACGAGCGTGCTGTCGAGCATGCCACGCTGATCGAGGTCAGTGATGAGGCCGCTGATGGCGTGATCCAGCGCGGGCATGAACTCGGTGCAGGTGCCTTTGATGTCCACATGCGAGTCCCAGGAGCCATAGTTCACACTGACGAAACGTACGCCGGATTCGACGAGGCGGCGGGCGAGCAGGAGGCGCTCGCCGACGGCGGCAGGCGCGCGTTGTTTTAATTCGTAGCCGCGTCCATAGAGCTCGCGCGTGGCGTCGTTTTCTTCGGCGAGGGAGAAGGCATTGCGGGCTGCATCGGAGGTGAGCAGCGAGTAGGCGCTTTTGTAGAAGTCATCCATCGTATTCACCTTGTCGATGTCGGCGTCCAGTTTGCGGAGCTGGCCTTCGACGATGTCGCGCGCGGCTTTGCGGCGCTCGAACTGCTGCATGGAGACGCCGTCGGGGATGCTGAAGTCGCGCACCTTGAACTCGCCTTTGGCACCGGGGTCGGCGTTGAGCTGGAAGGGGCCGTACTTGCTGCTGAGGAAGCCGGTGCCGCCTTCAAAGCCACGCATGGAGGGGATCGCCACATAGGGCGGCATGCCTTTGCGCACGCCCATGAGATGAGAGACGACGCTGCCCATCTGCGGGTAGTCGATGACCGTCGTGGGCGTGTAGCCGGTGTAGAGATGATACGTCGCCTGCTGGTGATCGGGAATCTTGCCCGTGACGGAGCGCACGATCGTGAGCTTGTCCGCGATCTTGGACAGTCGGGTGAAATTCTCGCTGAAGACCTCGCCGGTTTTGGTTTTCACCACGCCAAAGCCACCGCGGTATTCGGTGGGTGCTTCGGGCTTAGGGTCCCAGGATTCCTGCTGGGCCATGCCGCCGGGGAGATGCAGATGGATGATGCTCTTGGCTTTGCCTTCTTTAAAGAAGCCGGGCTCGACGGTGGCGCGGGCTTCGTGTTTCAGGAGATCGGCCATGCTGAGGCCGAGGGCGCTGCAGAAGCCGATACGCATGGCTTCGCGACGCTGGAGATTCATCTGGCGGAAACCGGAGCAGCCGGAGGGGGCAGGGATTTTCATACGGTGTGAACGGATTGCGGGGAGACGGGTATGTGAATTAACTGAGTGAGACTGGGTTTCCTTACGCAACCCCGAGAACTCGGGGGAGGAACCTGTGCTGCCGTGATGTGTACTTTGCACAAGCGAACGGCCTGTTTCATACTGAGGCATGAATTTGAATCTCGAAAACCACTCTGTCGCCGTCATCGGAGCCGCTCGCGGCATTGGCAAGGCCATCGCAGACGGATTTGTCGCAGAAGGCTGCAGTGTGCGCGGCTTTGACCGCGAAAAGACCGCCGATTTTATCACTACGGGGGATGTGGCCAGCTACGAAACGGTGAAGTCTTTCGCGGCGGAATTCGAGAACGTGAACCACGTCGTGTTCTGCGTGGGCATCGGCTCCGGCAAGTTCGGCTTTCCCTTCTGGAATCTGGAGCCCTCCGACTGGGCGCGCGTCCTGGAAGTGAACCTCATCGGCGCGGTGAACGTGGCGCACGCGTTTGCTCCCAAGCTGATCGAAAGCGGCGGTGGGTCAATGCTGTTTCTCGTCTCCGTCGCCGGACAGATGGGATCGCAGACCGACCCCCCCTACAGTGCCTCAAAGGCAGCACTGATCAACTTCACCCAATGCGCGGCCAAAGATCTCGGCCCGCACAACATCCGCGTCAACGCCCTGGCCCCCGGCATGGTGAAGACCGAGCTGAATCAGTCCATCTGGGCCGCCGGGCAGAAGAAGCTGCCTGAAGACAAGCGCCAAAGCTTCGACGACTGGGCGGCAGAGAAGATCAAGAAAGTCTCTCACCTCGGCCGCTGGCAGATGCCAGACGAGTATGCCGCCATGGCGACGTTTCTGGCCTCAGATCATGCGAAGAACATCACCGGGCAGACGATCAATATTGATGGCGGGCAGGTGATGCATTCTTGAGGGGGGGAGCCGTCATGGAGGGATCAAGAGGTCGAGCTTGGAACCGCGTTAAACTATGAATAGTTGATCGAGCCTGATCTATTCATGACTCTCGTCGCGAGACGCAGCGAAAGCACGAAGTGGCATGGCTGGCGCAGTTTTAAATAACGAATTTGTATCACAGCCATCCCATAGCCCGAGGAGCGCGGGCCCCCGAGCCCGCAGCGGGTGGCCTTTACTCAGCGGCCGATGTTTCACGCTCAAGGTCGCAAACATGCCGGGCTTTGGGCAGAGCAAGCAAGGGTGGCGGGGACGCTGCGGAGCTTCACCTGTTTGCGGAGGTCCGCGCTCCTGGACCTGCATTGCCACGCAGGCACAAACCTCAACTCGGTCTCCACCTCTTCTCCGACCCTTACTCCTGCGTTGCTTCAAGGCCAGAACCTCATCCTCGACAGTCTATGGTATGCCTCTGAATTTGTATTGATGCATACTCGCTCTCTTTCAAATCAAGCCCAACGTCGCCAATGCGGGCTTGCAGCAAGTTGCAGTAGTCTTTCATTAATAGATCAAAGGTCACTCTGCGGCTTTCCTCAGACTTCTTGAGCCCTGAAAGGGCGGCATAATGTAGTCCAGGGCAAGCGAGCCTCAGCGAGCACCGCCCTGGGTTACTGCCAGCAAAGCCGGGAAGCAAATCCAAGACTTCGCCACACCCCACGCTGACCAGCAGCGTCTTCATTGAACTCCGCCGCGAACCATTCGCGCTGAGTCCTCCAAAATCCACGATAAACACCCTTAGCCGTAACCATGCAGTCGAAACCTGGGCAACATGCAGGCTCAAACGCACCAGGGGTGAAGGCTCGCGCAGCGTCCTGGAACCGGAGCGCAGCGGGTCGAAGACCGCCGCAGGCAAATAGACAGCAGGAGACTGCCCGAAGGGGGAGCGTAGCGAATCAATGCGCCGGTCCTCCGGCGCTTTCGCACGTCCTCAGGCCCACGAAAAGCTCCAGAGGACTGGAGCACTCCAAAACGCTGTCGCGTGCTTTTGAGCCCGACTGCATAGTTACGGCTTAGTCTGATCCTTTCGCGACGAAGTTCGTGAAGAGTTCAGGCTAATAGAACCGTGACAGGACGGTCATTTGTGCTCGTTTCACTCATACAGCCTGAACAGCCCCGAGTGATCCAAATCACCAAAGCCCTTCTCATGCACAAACTTCTCCCACTGGGCGAGCGAATTCTTGAGCGTCGGTGAATCGAGGCCGACGGACTCAGCAAGCTGGGACATGAGGCGCACGTCCTTGAGCTGCAGGGTGGCGCGGCCACCGGGGGCGAAGTCGCGGCGGACCATGCGGTCGCCGTGGAGATCGAGGATGCGGCTTTCGGCGAAGCCGCCGAGCAGGGCCTTCCTAACGAGGGCAGGATCGACCCCAGAGAGTTCGGCCATGCGCAGGGCCTGGGCAACGGCATCGATGGTCTGGGCGACGATGAGCTGGTTGGCCAATTTGGTGACCTGTCCGCTGCCGACCGGGCCAAGGTGGGTGATGTTTTTGCCGACGGCCTGGAAGATGGGCAGCGCCCGCTGGAAATTCGCCTCGCTGCCACCGGCCATGATGGTGAGGGTGGCCGCTTCCGCACCGACCTGACCGCCAGACACGGGCGCATCGACCCAGTTCACGCTTTCAGCCCACTTCTTGGTTTCAGGGACGCCAGTGGTGCCGAAGTCGATGATGAGGGCGTCTTTGTGCAGGCCTTCAATGAGACCGCCCGGGCCGAAGACAACGCTTTCGACGACATCGGTCATGGTGAGATTGATGCAGATGATGCCGGGACCAATTTCCCGCGCAAGTTCCGGCAGGCTGGCAGCGCGGCGCATGCCGAGGGCGACGGCGGCCTCGGCGGGGGCGGGGCTGCGATTCCAGACGACCACGTCGGCTCCGGCTTCATGGAGGTGGCGTGCATTGGCGCGGCCCATGTTGCCGAGTCCGACGAATCCGATCTTGTGTCCTGTGAGAGGCTTGCTCATGTCACGTTGAACTCACATCAGGCCGTGCCTGATGGCAAACTCCTTCCAACCTAGACATGAAAATCATCATCACCGGCGGCGGCGGCTTCCTTGGCTCCCAACTTGCGCAGAAACTCCTCGAACGCGGCACCTGGTGCGGCCAGCCCATCACCGAACTGGTCCTCCTGGACGCCTTTTTCCGCAGTGAGCCGACGGATGCGCGGGTGAAGCATGTGACGGGCGACATCGGTGACCGGGCAACCGTCTTCGCAGCGACAGGCTCAAAATTCGACGTGATCTTCCACCTAGCCTCCATGGTGAGCGGAGAATGCGAAGAGCGCTTTGATGACGCGATGCGCGTGAACCTGGAAGGCGGGCGCAATGTGTTTGAAGCCGCACGCGCTGCAGAATGCCGACCACGGGTGGTGTTTGCCAGCAGCGTGGCCGTCTATGGCGGCTTGGATATGTCGCAGCTCATGTCGGACCTCACCAAGCAACTGCCGCAGACAACCTACGGCATGACCAAGGCGATCTGCGAAATGATGGTGAACGACCACACCCGCAAAGGTCACTTCGACGGTCGCAGTGTGCGCCTGCCCACGGTGATCGTGCGCCCAGGCAAGCCGAATGCCGCTGCATCAAGCTGGGCCAGTGGGATGTTCCGCGAGCCGCTCAATGGTGAGACCTGCATGTTGCCGATCCGCCGTGACCAACCGCACCCGATGACAGGCTATCGTACCGTCATCGAATCCTTCATCGCACTGAGCGAGGTGCCAGAGGAGAAACTCGGCAAAGACCGCGCTTACGTGCTGCCTGCGCACCGAGTGACACCGCAGATCGCCGAGCAGGTGATCAAAGAAGTGGCGGCTGAGCGTGGCATCACGTTGGGGCCGATTGTCGATGCCTTTGATGCGCGCATTCAAGGCATCGTGGACAACTGGCCGCAGCAGGTGGATGGCGCACGTGCCGAAGCCATCGGTCTGCCGAAGCCACCTGAGCTGAAAGTGATCGTCGAACAATATCTGTCGGACTTTGGAATGAAGTAGGCTTTGCCGTGACCGTGGATTGCAGTAGCCTCGTGGCATGAGTGAGATACGACCTTTTGCGAATGCGCCTCAAATAAACATCAACCCGCGCTTCATCTTCCTTGGTGCCGGAGCGCTGTTTCTGCTGATTGGCATTTTCTCAGGCGTTTATCAGGTGCCAGCGGAGTCGGTGGCAGTGGTGCAGCGCTTTGGCGGTTACCTGAAGACAGAAAACCCCGGCCTGCACTTCAAGCTGCCCTGGGGCATCGACCAGATCACGCTGGTGGAAATCCTACGTCAGCAAAAGATGGAGTTTGGCTTTGGCACCCGAGGGGCAACGAACCCGTATCAGTACGCAGATTATCGTGAGCAGGAGGGCGAGAAAACCATGGTCACCGGCGATCTGAACACGGCACTGGTGGAATGGGTGGTGCAGTACCACATCAGCGATCCGGTGGCTTATGTGTTCAACTTCCGCGAACCGCTGCCCACACTGCGCGATCTCTCTCAGGCGGTGATGCGCGAGGTGGTGGGAGATCGTACCGTGGATGAAGTGCTCACCATCGGCCGTCAGGAGATGGAGACCAAATGCGCGGAACGTCTGCGCGAGCTGGTGGCGGCGCTGGACATGGGCGTGCGTATTGACCAGATCCAGCTCGGCAACATCAATCCCCCCGCCGATGTGCAGGCCAGCTTTAGCGATGTGAATCGCGCCAAGCAGGAGAAGGAATCCGCCATCAACACTGCCAGTGGTAACTACTATCAGATCATCCCCAAAGCGCGTGGTGAGGCAGAGCAGAAGGTCAAAGGTGCCGAGGGCTACGCCTCCAAACGCATCAACGAAGCCGAAGGCGACGCCGCGCGTTTCAAGTCCGTGCTGGCCGAATACTTGAAGGCCCCCGAGGTCACCAAGAAACGCCTCTACTTAGAAACGATGGGCGAGGTGCTGGCTCTGGTGCCAGGCAAGATCATCCTGGATGAAAAAGCCTCCTCCTTTCTGCCGCTCATGAACCTTCGCCAGGCGGCCCTGCAATCCACCCCTGCTCCTGCCAAACGATGAAATCCTCCCTTCTACTGATAGTTGTCCTCGCGCTGGGTATCCTCGCCAGTTCCGGTTTATACACCGTGAGCGAGACCGAGCAGGTCGTGATCACTCAGTTCGGCATGCCCGTGGGAGAACCCATCAAGCACGCTGGCCTGCACTGGAAAACGCCCTTCATTGAGACCATCAACCGCCTGGACAAACGCGTGCTGGAATGGGACGGCCCCTCGGCCAACATGACCACCAAGGACAAAGTCATCGTCGTGGTGGATGTGTTTGGCCGCTGGGAGATCAGCGACCCCCTGGTGTTCTTCCGCCAGCTCACCGACGAGCGCCGCGCGCTGTCGCGGCTGGATGACATCCTGGCCAGCGAGACACGCATCGTCATCGCCAAGCATGATTTCATCGAAGCGGTGCGCACCACCAAGGACCGCAAAGCCATCCGTGATGTGACCAACACGACCACCGTCGGCAGCGCGCCCTCCAGTGCGGACTCACGCCTCGGCGTTCTGCCACCCATTATCTTTGGCCGCGTCGAACTCGAAGCGGAGGTGCTCAAGAATGCCATTCCCAAGATCGAAGGTTACGGCATCAAGCTTCTCGATGTGCGCTTCAAGCGCATCGACTACGATCCCTCCGTCAGCCAGTCGATCCACCAGCGCATGATTTCCGAGCGCGAGCAGATCGCCAAACTCCACCGTGCCGAAGGCGAAGGCGAAGCCGCCAAGATCAACGGCGAACGCGAGCGCGACCTAGCCACCATCGAGTCCGAAGCCTACCGCAAGGTGCAGGAAATGGAAGGCACGGCGGATGCCAAAGCCACGGAGATTTACGCGAAGGCCTACAACCAGACTCCAGAAGCTGCGCAGCTCTTTGAATTCCTCAAAACGATGGAAACCTACAAGCAGCTCATCACGGCGGATACGACGATGATTTTCACCACCGACAGCGAGCTCTTCCGCTTCTTGAAATCCAGCAATCCACAGGCAAAACCCACCGCAGGAATCGCCACTCCCGAATTCACTCCCCTGAACAAGCTACCGACGCTGCTGGAAGTGGGGCGGCAGTAACAGCGCAGAGCGGTGCGGGGGCGGTGTCCCGCCTTCGCGTGGGTTGCACTCGGCGTGTTGTTGGTGATGATTCACGCTTTGAAACCAGCCCTGCTCATCTTTGCGTCAATCTCATGGACGTGGTTGTATCCACAGCTCTCCAGCCTGGACCACCGGCAGCATGAACTGAATGCGAAGCTGTCAGAGCTTCCCGCTCTACCCGCACCTCAGCCGCAAGAGCACGCCGGATTTCACAGCGGCCTGGCACCCCAGCCCGATTCGGTGCGCTGGGTCCAGATTGACCTCGGCTCCGAGTACCCCCTGGATGCTGTCGTCGTCATCCCCGCCATGCTCGGTGTGGCCGAGGCCTATGGGTTCCCTCAGCGCTTCCGTATTGACGCCTCGAACGACCCTCTTTTTGCGGAATCCGACACACTGCTGGATCAAACCGCCGCCGATGCCCTTCCTTCCCTTGCGCCCTGGTGCATCTCGCCAAAGGCCGTCAAAGCCCGCCACATCCGCTTCACCGCCACCAAGCTCGCCGCCCAACCTCACCAAACCCAGCGCTTCATCTTCTGCCTCGGTGAACTCCTCGTCTTCAGCCACGGCCGCAACGTCGCTCTGCATGCGCAGGTACTGGCCCCAAATTCCGTCGAAACCCTGCCCACCTGGTCGCCCCGCCATCTGGTCGATGGCGCTTATGCACTCGGTCTTCCGGTGCAACCGGATGAAATAAACGGCAACGGCTGGCACAGCGGCATCTCCAGCACGCCCGATGCCACCAAATGGGTGCAGGCCGATCTGGGCGCACCGCGCGACATCCAGGAAATCCGCCTCATCCCCGCCCACCCCCGCGACTACCCCGAGCGCTCCGGCTTCGGTTTCCCCCGCCGCTTCAAAGTGGAAGCCGATGGCCGCACCATCTTCGACAGCACCACCGCAGACTTCAGCAATCCCGGCGACACCCCCGTGGCCTTTCCCACCCCCGACCTCCACGCTCAGACCCTCCGCATCACCGCCACGCAACTCTGGGAACGTAGTGGCGACTTTGTGTATGCGCTTGCAGAACTGCAGGCCTTCGACGCAGCGAAAAACATTGCGCGCGAAGCCATCATCACGAGTTCCGATGACACCATCACCCCCTCCTGGAGCCGCGCAGGCCTCATCGACGGACGCAGCAGTTCCGGAGTTCTTCTCGATGAAGCCACTTGGCTCGCCGATCTCTCCCGACGCCGTCAGATCACGGATGAACTTTCTGTTGTGGAATTTCAGCGCATTGCCGCGCAAGCCATGGCACACAAGCGCGCAGCCTGGCTCGCTGGAGGTGCAATGTGCTTCTCCATCGTCATCGCCTGGCTGGCAGCCCTGCGTTCCCGCCGCTCCCGCCGTCGCGAGATCGAATCACTGCGTCACCGCATCTCTCGCGATCTCCATGACGAAATCGGCAGTCACCTCGGCAGCATCCGCCTCATGTCCGAGCTGGCCCTGCGCGATGGTTCCGCGTCGGATTCCCTCGAAGAAATTCACCGCCTCGCGGGTGAAGCCGCCGAATCCATGCGCGGCATCATCTGGCTCGTGCGTGAGGGCGATGCCCCACCCCTGACCAGTCTCGTCGAAGCCATGCGCCAAAGTGCGGCCGCCTTGCTCAAAGACATCGACTGGCAAATGGAGGCACCAAGTTGCAGCGACCCCGCCACCGTCTCGCTCGAATTCCACCGGCAGGTCTTCCTGCTCTTCCGCGAAGCCGCGCACAACATCGCCCGCCACGCGCATGCTGCACAGGTGCGCATTGAAGTGCGTTGGAAAGCAAAGCACTTCCATCTTCACATCGAAGACAATGGCTGCGGCTTTGATGTCGCTGCCGTCACCTCTGGCAACGGCCTCGCCAATCTCCAGCACCGCGCCACCGTGCTCGGCGGCAGTTTACAAATTAACAGCAACCCCGGCAGCGGCACCTGCATCACCTTGGAGGTCGATTTCTCATGAACACACTCTGGATCGTTGAAGACCACGCTGCCTTCCGGCGCACTCTGGTGCGCGTCTTGAATGCCGAAGCTGACCTGCAATGCTCACGCGACTTCGACTCCTGCGAAAAGTTATTCGTCGCGCTCGCCAAGCCGGAGGTGCCCGATTTGATCCTCCTCGATGTCGGGTTGCCTGGCATGAGCGGACTCGATGGCATTCGTCTGATCAAGGAGCGCGCACCCAAGGCGCTCGTCGTCATCCTCACCGTCTTCGAGGACGATGACAAAGTCTTCCAGGCCATCTGCGCCGGGGCTGCCGGCTACTTGTTAAAGACCAGCAGCGGCGCCGACATCACTCAGGCGGTGCGGGATGCGCTGGCCGGCGGATCGCCGATGAATCCGCGCATCGCCCGCCGCGTGCTCGAGATGTTTTCCAAGCTGGCCCCGAAGCAGAACGACTACGGCCTCAGCGAGCGCGAAAAAGAAATCCTCCAGCTCATGACCACCGGCCTCATAAAAAAGGAAATCGCCGACAAACTCACCCTCAGCGTCCACACCGTGGACACCTATCTGCGCCGCATCTATGAAAAGCTGGAAGTGAACACACGCACCGGTGCCGTGGCCAAAGCACTCAAGGAAGGGCTGGTATGATGTCCCGCGCTCGCGTGGCATGAAAAGGCCGCCTGAGTGTCGTATGAATGATCCATGCGCCTTCCCGTTCTCCTCATCCTCTTCGCCGCCGTGCCTGCCTTTGCGGTCGATTTTGTGCGTGAGGTGCAGCCGATTTTCAAACAGCACTGCTATGAGTGCCACGGTTCGAAAAAGCAGAAGAACGACTACCGGCTCGACATCAAGGCCACCGCCCTGACCGGTGGCGAGGATCACGCGCCGAACATCGTTCAGGGCAAGAGCGGCGAGAGCCCGTTGTTTCGTTTCGTGAGCGGTGCAGATGAAAAAATCGCGATGCCGCCGAAATCCAAGCTCAGCAGCGCGGAGGTCGATGTGATCAAACGCTGGATTGATGCAGGGGCCGTCTGGCCGGAGGGCGCGGACGTGGCCAAGGTGGAGGACCGGCTCGACTGGTGGAGCTTTAAGCCGCTGGCGAAAAAGGAGGGAGACATTGATGAATTCATCCGCGCGAAGCTCACCGAACATGGCCTCAAGCCCGCGCCGCAGGCCGACACGCGCACGTTGATTCGCCGATTGTATTTTGATCTTACCGGCCTGCCACCTTCTCCTGCGGAGGTGGAGCGCTATGCGGCGCTGTCGTATGAAAAACTGGTGGATGATCTTCTGGCTTCACCGCGCTATGGCGAGCGCTGGGCGCGGCACTGGCTGGATCTTGTACACTACGGTGAAACGCATGGCTATGACAAAGACAAGCAGCGCATGAACGCCTGGCCATATCGTGACTACGTCATCCGTGCGCTGAACAGCGACAAATCCTATGCGCGCTTCATTGAGGAGCAGATCGCTGGGGATGTGCTCTACCCCGGCACTACGGATGGCATCACGGCGCTGGGGTTCATCTCCGCCGGGCCGTGGGATTTGATCGGGCACGCGGAAGTGCCGGAATCCAAGCTGGATGGCAAAATCGCACGGCATCTCGACCGTGATGACATGGTGCAAAATACCATGGGTGCGTTTTGCTCACTCACCGTCGGCTGCGCGCAATGCCACTACCACAAGTTCGATCCCATCTCGCAGGAGGACTATTACTCGTTGCAGGCCGTGTTTGCTGCCGTGGACCGCACGGATGTGAATTACTACCCTGATGATGCTTCGATGCAGCGTTTTGTGAGCTTGGAACGGCAGCGTCAGACAATCGCCGCCAGCATCAAAGCGCTGGAGGAGCCGCTGAAACAGAAAGCGGGCGCAGCCTACGCCGCTCTCAGCAAACGCATCGACGGCGCAGCCGAAAAAGCCTCCAGTACGAACCCGAATGTGAAACCCGACTTTGGCTATCATAGCGCCATCGCCATGGATCAAAACACCGTGAAGTGGGTGCAGGTGGATCTCGGCAAGAGCGTGGAGATCCAGCGCATCGTGTTGAAGCCCTGCTACGATGACTTTGGCGGCATCGGTGGCGGCTTCGGTTTCCCAGTGCGCTTCAAGGTGGAGGCGAGCGATGATCCCACATTTAAAACCGGCGTGACGCTCATCTGGCGCAAGCACGACGCGACGTTCATGAATGATTTCAAGAATCCCGGCCTCACCCCCTTTGAAACGGGCACAGCGGATGATGACGGTGCCATGGGCAGATACGTCCGCGTCACGGCGGTGAAGCTCGCGGAACGCAAGAACGACTACATCTTTGCTTTGTCCGAGATGGAAGTCTTTGCGGAAAAAACCGGCCCGAATCTCGCTGCAGGCAGGCCGGTGACAGCACTCGACAGCATCGAAGCCGCACCACGCTGGCAGAAAGAAAATCTCACGGACGGCATCGCTCCCGAGGCACGCACCCAGGAGGACAAACAGAAGCTCATCAGCGAACGCGATGCGCTCATGCTGGCCCAAGCTGATGCCGCCACGCGTCAGCAACTCAACGACGCCCGCAAGCAGCGCGACGTCATTGATGCCGAGATCGCCAAGCTGCCAAAGCCGGGCAAGGTGTATGCGGGCGCGATTCACACGGGCACGGGGACCTTCCGAGGAACTGGCAACGAAGGAGGGAAGCCACGTGTCATTCAGGTGCTCAAGCGCGGTGACATCAAACAGCCTGCGAAGGAAGTTGGGCCGCAGGGCATTGCCGCGCTGAGCGAAGCTTTCCATGATGTATACCAGCTCGCAGGCGAGGGTGAATCCGCCCGCCGTGCGGCCTTGGCCAGATGGATCACCGACAAGAACAACGTGCTCACCTGGCGCAGCATTGTGAACCGCATATGGCAGTATCATTTTGGCCGTGGTCTGGTCGATACTGCGAATGACTTTGGCCGCATGGGCGGCAGGCCGAGCCATCCTGAACTGCTCGACTGGCTGGCCTTCACGTTCCGTGATGACCTCGGCGGCAGCTTGAAGCGCCTACACAAACTCATCGTGCTGAGTGACACATATCGGCAGTCGTCAGACAAAGCGGAGCCTTCAGATGCCAACAACGTCTTCCTCTCCCACCAAAACCGCCGCAAGCTCGATGCGGAGTCGATCCGTGATTCCATTCTCGCAGTGAGCGGCAAGTTGGACCTGACCATGGGCGGACCGAGCTTTCAGGACTTCGTCATCGAGAAGCCGCAGCACAGTCCGCATTACGAGTATCAGCTCCACGATCCCGAAGATCCGAAATCCTGGCGGCGCAGCATCTACCGCTTCATCGTGCGTTCGCAGCAGCAGCCCTTCATGACCACGCTCGATTGTGCCGATCCCTCCATGCGCGTGGAAAAGCGCAATGAATCGCTGAGCCCGCTGCAAGCCCTTGCCATGATGAACAACGGCCTCGTCGTCGCCATGGCGAAGCATTTTGCCGAGCGTGTGACAAAGGAAGCCCAAGGACTCGAAGCCCAGACACGTCATGCCTTTGCACTGGCGCTGTCTCGCAATCTGACCACCGATGAAATCAAGCCGCTGCTTGAATACGCGCAGCGCGAAGGCCTGGAAAACACCTGCCGTGTGATTTTGAACCTGAATGAATTCAGCTTTGTGGACTGAGTGACTGATAGCTCTCCGCGATAGGGACGTTCAATGCATCAGCCATTGCAACCAACCATCGCATGAGAGCCACTTACCTCACCGTACTGATTTCCGCCTGTGCCACGCTGCTCTCCGCGCAGCAACCGGAGGCCAACATCCGCCACGTCACCATCTGGAGCGACGGCACACGCATGGCGGGAGATTTGTACCTGCCGCATGATCTTAAAGAGGGAGAGAAGCGTGCCACGGTGCTGTTCTGTGCCGGAACCGCAGGCGTGAAGAAGGGCAACGGGGCGCTCTATGCGAATCGTTTCGTCAAGGAAGGCTTCGTCGTGCTCGCGTTTGATTATCGCGGCTGGGGAGAGAGCGACTGCAAGCTCACGCTGCCTGAACCCATGCCGAAAGCAGATGCGGATGGCACCGTCACGGTGAAAGCGAAGCCGGTGCGCTGGCAGATGGACATGGCGGATCAAACGCTCGACATCCGCTGCGCGCTCAGCTTCCTCATGGGCGAGCCCTGTGTGGACGCGGAGCGTATCGGCCTGTTTGGCACGAGCTACGGCGGTGGCCTGGTGGTCTGGGCCGCGGGCAATGATCCGCGCGTGAAGTGCGTCGTCTCACAAGTGCCCGGCATGGGTGGGGGGCGTCCGCCGGCGGCATTGAAGTATGCCAACGACCTGGCCGTGAAGCAGGCGCGCGGCGAGACGGAACCCGTGCCCATCGAAACCGGCAAGCTCGGCGGCAAGATGGCCGCGTATCCGCAGATGCGCGCCAATCCGGCCAAGGGCCTCGGCTACAATCCTGTTGAAGCTGCTTCCAAGATCACGGTGCCGACCATGATCATTGTGGCGGAGAAAGAGGACCTCATGAGCAACGCGGAAAACGGCCTGCGTGCCTTTCAGACCCTACAGAAAAACTTCGTGAAGAGCGAGTACCACGAACTCAAAGACATCGGTCACTACGGCGTGTACAAGGAGAAGTTCGACGAGGCCACCAAGCTCGCGTCGGACTGGTTTCACCTGCATCTGGACGCGCACCTCAAAACGCCATGAAGCAGCGAGCGCTGATGCTGCTGGCTGGTGTCGCGCTAGCCGCCCATGCAGACGACTGGCCGCAGTTTCGTGGGGTGAACCGTGATGCCGTCTGGAACGAGACCGGTATCATGCAGTCGTTTCCCAAGGAGGGACTCAAAACCACGTGGAAGACCAGCGTGGGAAACGGCCTCTCGAGTCCGGTGATTGCAGAGGGGTGGGTATATCTCATCGGCTCCGAATTGCAGAAGCCGAAGGCGCGTGAGTGCGTGCGCTGCCTGGATGAAAAGACCGGCAAAGAGCTGTGGCAGCATGCCTATGATGTGACCTATCCCGACTGGGGCTTTGATCCGAAACAGAACAGCGGCCCCAATGCGACGCCCATCGTGAAGGGCGGCAAATTGTACACGCTCGGTCAGATGGGAGATCTGTTTTGCCTGGATGCGGCCAAGGGCAGCGTGCTGTGGCACCGGAACTTGATGCAGGACTTTGGCACGAAGGAGTTCAGCGGCACCACGCCCTCGCCGCTCATTGAAGGTAGCCTGCTCATCCTGACCATCGGTGCGGAAAGCGGTGCCTGCGTCGTGGCATTCGACATGGACAGTGGCAAGGAAGTCTGGCGCGCGCTCGATGATCCGTGGACCTACAGCTCACCGCTGGTGATCAGCGCGGGCGGCCAGCGCCAGTTGATCGTATGGACGCCGAAATCCGTGACATCGCTCGATCCCACCAACGGCAAGACCTGGTGGCGTGAAGATATCGATACCACGAACCAATACGGCTCCGCCACGCCCATGCAGCGCGGCGACAAGCTCTTAATTAGCGGCCTGCTGTTTCAGCTCGATGCCACCAAGCCCACCGCCACGGTGCGGTGGCCGGAGAGCCGGTCTCCCACCAAAGTGGTACTGAGTGCGTGCTCGATTTCCCTGCTGCAGGGCGGCTGCGTCTTCTCCGGAAAAACGAACGGCCATCTGGTGTGCCTGGATGCAAGCGATGGCAAAACACTCTGGGACACCGATCAAGTGACCGGCAAAGGGCAGGGGGCCACGATTCATCTCACGCCCAATGGCGACTCCGTACTCATCTTCACCGATCAGGGCAATCTCATCCGCGCTCGCCTCACCCGCGAAGGCTATCAAGAACTGAGCCGCGTGCATGTGGTCGATCCCGTGCAGCTCTTCGGCGGTCACAAGCTCATCTGGCCGCCCCCCGCGTATGCCAACGGCCACATTTTCATTCACAATGGACTGGAACTGGTCTGCGCCTCGTTGAGCACCACCGAACCGTAATTCCAATTCCCGCCACAAGATCACAGTGGACAAAACAACCGGCTTTCTTTCATACTCACAAACTCCCCACCCATGAACACCCAATTCCCTGCTGAACGCATCCTTCTCGGCCCCGGCCCCAGTCCTGTCCCTTCACGCGTGCTGCGCGCCATCGGTGCGCCGACGCTCGGCCATCTCGATCCCCAGTACCTCACGATCATGGACGAAGTCTGCGAGATGCTGCGGCAGGTGTTTCGCACGAAGAATGCGCTCACCTTTCCCGTGAGCGGCACCGGCATGGCCGGGATGGAATGCATCGCCACGAATCTCATCGAACCCGGTGATGAAGTGATCGTCTGCGTGAATGGTGTCTTCGGCGGTCGCATGAAGGACGTCATGGAGCGCTGCGGCGCTACGGTGCATGCCGTCGAGGCTGCGTGGGGCGAAGTCATCGCACTCGATCAGATCGCCGCTGCACTCGACCAGCATCCGAAAACGAAGCTCGTGGGCATTGTGCATGCGGAGACCAGCACCGGCGCACATCAGCCGCTCGAAGGTTTTGCCGATCTCGTGCACAGCGAAGGCGCGCTGCTCGTGGTCGATGCCGTCACCAGCCTCGGTGGCCATGAATTGAAAGTCGATGAATGGGGCATTGATGCCATCTACAGCGGCACGCAGAAGTGCCTGAGCTGCCCGCCCGGCCTCGCACCCGTCAGCTTTGGCGATCGTGCGCTCGCCATCATGGATGCACGCAAGACGAAGGTTCAGTCCTGGTATCTTGACGTTTCGATGCTGCGCAAGTACTACACCGGCGGCGGTGGCGGCCGCGTGTACCACCACACCGCGCCGATCAACATGACCTACGCGCTGCATGAAGCGCTGAACATCGTGCTGGAGGAGGGACTCGAAGCCCGCATCGCCCGGCATGAAAAAATGCATCTGCGCCTGCGGGCCGGTCTGGAGGCCATGGGCATCAGCTACATCCCGAAACGCTCGTTGCATTCGCTCAACTGCATCAGCATTCCCGCTGGAGCTGACGATGCGGGAACGCGCAAACGATTGCTCGAAGAGTACGGCATCGAGATCGGTTCAGGACTCGGCGTGATGGCCGGCAAAGCCTGGCGCATCGGCCTCATGGGGCATGGCTCCACGGTGAGAAACGTCGATCTCGTGCTCACCGCGCTGCGTGAAGTGCTGAAATAATCTTCGCGCATGTCCGCCGCGCTCGAACGTCTCGCCGAGCTGCTGCCACCCGAGCGTCTGCTCGTGCGGCCCGTAGAGCTGGCGGCGTATGAGAGCGATGCCCTCACCGCCTTTCGCACGCGGCCCCTAGCGGTCGTGATGCCGGAGACGGCGGAAGAGGTCATCGCCATCGTGCGGCTGTGCCATGAGTTGGCGTTGCCCTTTGTCGCCCGTGGCAGCGGCACCAGTTTGTCCGGTGGATCGCTGCCCATCGCGGATGGCATCGTGATCGCCTTGAACCGGCTGAATCGCATCCTGAAACTCGATCCGGCGCAGCGCATCGCCGTGGTGCAGCCGGGCGTGATCAACACGCAGGTCACCACCGCTGCGGCACCGTTTGGACTGCATTACGCACCAGACCCTTCTTCGCAAACCATCTGCACCATCGGTGGTAATGTGGCCTTCAATTCCGGTGGCGCGCACTGTTTGAAATACGGCATGACGTCGAATCATGTGCTCGGTATCAAGGCGGTGCTTGGCACCGGTGAAGTCGTCGAATGGGGCGGCGGCAGTCGCGAACGGCTTGGGCCGGACTGGGGTGGGCTGTTTGTGGGCAATGAAGGCCTCTTCGGCATTGCCTTGGAAATCACGCTGCAATTGCTCCCAAAGGCCGAGTGTTTTCACACGGTACTCGCCGGTTATCGTACCCTCGAACAGGCGGGCGATGCCGTTTCCGCCGTGATCGCCAGCGGTTTGCTGCCGGGTGCCATCGAGATCATGGATGCGCTGGCGCTGGAGGCTGCAGTCGCCGCTGTGCATGCGGAATATCCGCCGGGATGCGAGGCGGTGCTCATCGTTGAGTTGGAAGGTCCGCGTGAAGTCGTCGCCATCGAACGTGAACGGCTCGATGCCATTCTCGCAGCAAGTGCGCCTGTTGAAATGCGCCCGGCACGTGATGCGGATGAACGCATGGCCATCTGGAAAGGCCGCAAGAGCGCCTTCAGCGCCGTGGGCCGGCTCTCGCCTGATTTCATTGTGCAGGATGGCGTGGTGCCGCGCCGCAAACTCGGCGAAGCCCTGCGCCGCATCGCCGACATGTCCCGTGAAACAAACATCCGCGTGGCCAATGTCTTCCATGCAGGCGATGGCAATCTGCATCCGCTCATTCTCTTTGATGGTCGTGAAGCTGGGGCGTTGCATCGTGCCGAAGCCCTCGCGGGCCGCATCTTGAAAATGTGCGTCGAAATGGGCGGCTCCATCACCGGCGAGCACGGCATCGGCGTCGAGAAGCGCGATTTCCTTGGAGACATGTTCACACCCGACGAGATCGACTGCATGCAGCGCCTGCGCGCCGCCTTTGATCCGCGGGGCATCTCCAATCCCGGCAAGATGTTTCCCGGCAAAGAAGCGCCCGCATTGTCGCACGTCGGTCTGCACCCGCTGGAGAAGGCCGGCGTCATTTCACGCGAATGATTTCTCCCGCGTCACTCACCGAACTTCGCGACGCCGTGCTTTCTGCACCGCGCGTCATCGCTGTCGGCGCGGAGACAAAGCCAAGGCTCTCGGCGGTGGACGCGGTGAAAATTTCGACGCGGCAACTGCGCGGCATTACCGAGTACGATCCGAGTGAGTTCACCTTCACCGCACTCGCAGGCACACCCGTGCGCGAGATCATCTCAGCGCTGGCGGAGCAGGGGCAGTATCTGCCGTTTGATCCGCTGCTCGTCGAGGCTGGCAGCACGATCGGCGGCGTGGTCACTTCAGGCTTGAGCGGACCAGGGCGTTTTCGCTTCGGCGGCGTGCGCGATTTCATTCTTGGCGTGCGGTTTGTCGATGGCATGGGTCGCCTGCTGCGACTCGGCGGCAAGGTGGTCAAAAACGCCGCCGGATTTGATGTGCCAAAATTTCTGGTCGGCAGCCTCGGGCGATTTGGCGTGATCGGCGAAGTGACGTTCAAGGTCTTCCCCAAACCCGCAGCGATGATCACACTGTCCTTGCCATATTCGGCCGAAACAATGGCACGCATCGCCAATTCACGCTTCGAAGCTGCTGCGCTGGATGTGCTGCCCGGTGGCGAAATAATGCTCGTGAAGCTCAACGGTCCGGGAGCAGCATTGGAAGTGCTCGCGCGGGAGATCGGCGGTCAGACCATCGACAACACGATCTGGGATGAGATCCGCGAAACACCCTGGAGCTACAAGACGGACATCACCCCGGATCAAATCAGCGCTTTCAAAGCTGCGCATGTGAGCTGCGGCGGCAGCATGGCCTTTGCTCACAACCTTCCAGCCCGTGGCATGACGCTGCGCGGTGATGCGCCGCTGTGGATCGGCGGCCGGCCGCGTTTTGCCATCGAGGCCGCAGTGAAGCAGGCGCTTGATCCGCTGCAGCGGTTTCCATCTCTTGACGACTGATGCTCTTTCCACGCATGAATATGAACCGTCCAATTCTATTGCTCGTGATGGGTATGATCTCGTCTTGTGTCTGGCTTGGCTCCAAAACTCCCTTGAAGCAGGCGGTAGTGAAGGCTGATAAGTATACTCTTTCGGTGAATCTGGAGGAGCATTCCGATGGAACGGCAAGCTACTTGGTTCGTTCGCCTTCGGGGTTATGTTGGAAGCTTCCTACCTTAGGTTATGTGCCAGGTGCACTCGGGGTAGATGGCATGAAGCAACGTGACTATTATGGAATATCACCGATCTCCTCTGCAAACTTGTCTGTTGTTGCGCTACAGGAGCATGGTGAGTTGGGAATTCATGGACTGTTTGTTGTCCGAGGGCACCAAGGGACGCTGTTTGTCATTAAAGGACCAATATATTACGCCTGGATAGTTGAAGGATTAACTCGAAACGGATTGTCCATGCAAGCTTCAGGCATGCCGATGGGGAAGGCGTTCTTCAAATGGCATGAACTTGACGTGAAGAAGGATGGTGAGTTTATGGCGATTGATAAAGCACAGCAGAACTGACGACTGATGCTCCACGCCATTCCAACCGAAAAATTCGGCCCGCTGGGCGAACCGATGGCAAAGGCTGTTTCGGCCTGCGTGCATTGCGGCTTTTGTCTGGCGGCCTGTCCGACGTATCGCGAGTTGGGGCAGGAGATGGACACACCGCGTGGCCGCATCGTGCTGATGAAGGAGGTGCTGGAAGGTACGATGAGTTTTGAAGCCGCGCAGCCGCATGTGGATCGCTGCCTGGGTTGCCTCGCCTGTGAGCCCGCCTGCCCGAGCGGCGTGCCTTATCGCGATTTAATCAGTCCATTTCGTGCGCTCGCGCAATCGAAGTTCAAGCGCGGTATCGCTGAGCGTTTGCGGCGCTTCGTCACGGCGCAGACGATTCCCTATCCGCAGCGGTTTCGCCTCGCGATGCGACTCGGCAGTCTGGCCAAGGCGGTGTTGCCAAAGCGATGGCAGTCCATGCTGGAGCTGGTGCCGGAGACTCTGCCTGCGGCGCAATCATGGAACGAGACCTATCCAGCGAAGGGTGAGAAGCTTGGACGTGTTGCGTTGCTGATCGGCTGCGCGCAGCAAGTGCTCGATCCCGATATCAACACAGCCACAATTGAAGTGCTGACGCGTAACGGTGTTGAGGTGGTCGTTCCGCGCTTTCAAGGCTGCTGCGGTGGTCTGGCGTGGCACACGGGTGAACTTGAGGCAGCGCGAGCTTTTGCGCGGCGAAACCTCGATGCTTTTCCAGCCGATGTGGATGCCATTCTAACGAATGCCGCCGGCTGCGGTTCGGCGATGCATGAATATCACCTTGTCCTACGAGGCACACCCGATGAAGTGCGTTCAGAGTCATTCAGGCATCGTGTCATGGATGTGAGCGTGTATCTGCTGAAGCTCGGACTGCGTGAACCTTTGCGGGAAACACCGCTCAAAGTCGCCTATCACGATGCCTGCCATCTGGCGAACGCGCAGAATGTGCGCAGGCAGCCGCGCGATCTGCTGAAGAGCATTCCCGGCGTGAAGCTGCTCGAAATCACCGACGCGCATCTCTGCTGTGGCAGCGCGGGCAGCTACAACATGGACCAGCCGGAGATCGCGTCATCGCTCGGAGCGCAGAAGGTGAAAGCCGTCATCGCCACCGGAGCGGAGATCGTCGTCAGCGGCAACATCGGCTGCCTGACACAGCTGCAGATGCATTTGAAAAAACTCGGATCACGCATCGAAGTGAAACATACGCTACAGATCCTCCGTGATGCACACTCCTTAACTCCATGACCTGGTCCCAAAACTACGATCCCCTCGGCAATCTTGTTCTCTCCTCCTGCGTCGCGGCCATACCCGTGGTGGTGCTGCTGGGCTTGCTGGCCTTCTGGCATGTGCGGGCGCACATCGCAGCGTTCGCTGGGCTGGTGGTGGCGCTGGTCATTGCGGTCACAGTTTTTCACATGCCGGCCCAGCTTGCCCTTACGGCGAGCGGCCTTGGCGCAGTGTTCGGCTTGTTCCCCATCGGGTGGATCGTGCTGAACGCGATCTTCATCTATCAGATCTCCGTCGAGACCGGTCAGTTTGAGTCCTTGAAGAAGCAGATCGCCGGGCTGGCGGGGGACCGTCGCATTCAGGCGCTGCTCATCGCCTTTGCCTTCGGTGCCTTCATTGAAGGCTGCGCCGGATTTGGTGCGCCGGTGGCCATCACGGGAGCGATGCTGATTGGCCTCGGCTTCAAACCGCTCGAAGCCGCGAAGCTCGCGCTCATCGGCAACACCGCACCGGTGGCGTTTGGTTCGCTCGGCATTCCGCTCACGACTCTCGCGGATGTCACCGGGCAGGATGTGCATGTGCTCAGCGCCATCGTGGGCCTGCACCTCACGATCTTCTCCTTCATCGTGCCGTTCTGGCTGGTGACGGCACAGGTCGGCTGGCGTGGCATGGTCGAGATCTGGCCTGCGTGCTTGGTCTGCGGCGGCAGCTTTGGCTTGGTGCAGTTTTTGGTTTCAAACTTCCACGGCCCCTGGCTCGTGGACATCGCTGCGGGACTGGTCTCGTTGGCCTCCATGGTGATTTTGCTGCGCTTCTGGAAACCGCGCAGCGCTGAGGAGAAAAAGGGTCCGAAGGAGAAAATCGAACGTCCCTTCCGCGCCTGGATTCCATGGGTCGCGCTCTCCTTGTTCGTGGGAGTCTGGACCACGCCGTTCGCCAAGACGCTGCTCAATGGATATGCGCCCGGCACCAAGGCACATAGCACCTGGCAGGCACCCATCATTCCGATCTCTCCGCTGCATCTCGCCGTGCAGAAAATGCCGCCGGTCGTGAAGAGTTCCGAGCCTGAAAAAGCCAACTTCACCTTCAACTATCTTTCCGCCACCGGCACCGCGCTGCTGCTGGCGGGTCTCACCGCCGGAATGCTCCTCGGCAGAAGTCTCGCGTCACTGGTGGGAATTTATCTGCGCTGCTTGTGGCGCGTGCGCACCTCCATGCTCACCATTTCGCTGATGCTCGCGCTTGGCTACACCACACGCTATTCCGGCACGGACACAACGATGGGACTCATGCTGGCTGGCACAGGGATTTTGTTCCCATTCTTCTCGCCACTCATCGGCTGGCTCGGCGTCGCGCTCACGGGCAGCGATACATCCTCCAACGTTCTCTTCGGCAACCTCCAGCAAGTCACCGCGCAGCAGTTGCATCTGTCACCCTCGCTGATGGTCGCATCCAACAGCTCCGGCGGAGTCATGGGCAAAATGATCGACGCTCAGAGCATCGTCGTGGCTTCCGTGGCGACGGGTGGTCAGCCAGACAGTCCAGACGCGGGCACAGTTTTGCGCAGTGTCTTCTGGCACAGCATCGCGCTGGCCATTCTCATGGGCGTGCTGGTGATGATCCAGGCCTACTGGCTACCGTGGACAGTGGCCCGCTAGCAAGGGACTACTTCGTAAACTTCTCGTCCGTCAGCGTCTTCAAGAACGCGACCAGCGCCGCTTTGTCCGCCACGCTGAGGCGGATACCCGTGGACGGATGTTTCGCCAGGTTGGGGTCCAGCGTATCCGTGCGGCGCAGATTGTGATCGTAATGGGCGATGACTTCTTCCAGCGTCTGAAAGCGCCCATCATGCATGTAGGGCGCGGTGAGAGCAATGTTGCGCAGGCTGGGCGTGGAGAACTTGTACAGGTCCCGATCATTCTGCGTCACGCGCTGGCGGCCTGTGTCTGATTCCACGGGACTCAGGCCATTGTTGTGAAACTGATGGTCGGTGAAGAGCGGGCCACCATGGCAGTGGAAGCAATCTGCCCCACGCTGCCCCATGCGCGGTTCGTATTCCGTCATGAAGAGTTCAAAGCCACGCTTCTCCTCCTCGGTGAGTTGCTCCTTCCCCTGCATGCTGCGGTCAAACTTGGAGTCGAAGGAGGTGAGGGTAAGCAGGTAGTTTTCGATGGCCAAGCCAATACGCTCCGGCGTGATTGCATCACTATCAAAAGCACGGGTGAAATCCGCCTTGGAGGTCTTTTCCAATTTGGCGATCACGTTCTCCAGCTTCTCATCCATTTCCAGATGGTCCTGCACAGGCATCAGCGCCTGGGCGCGCAATGAAGGCGCGCGACCATCCCAAAAGAAGCTCGTCTTCCAGGCGAGGTTGAAGAGCGGCATGCCATTGCGCGTGCCGGTGCGGTCTTCGACGCCGATGCTGAAACGACGCGCATCGGTGAACGCATTGGCACGCGTGTGGCAGCTTGCGCAAGAGAGCGTGCCATCGCGTGAGAGAGCGGTGTCGTTGAACAAACGCTCGCCGAGTGCCACGCGTTCTTCCAGCAGTGGATTGTCCCGTGGCAGCGGCGGAATGGGAAAGTAGCTGCTCATCGTGAATCGATACGGCGTGTGCTTGGCTGGCAGGTAAAGCGGCTTGAGGGGCGAGGGGCGGGCTATCGCAGGAATGCTGCTGGAAATCTGCTGCAGTGTGAAAGCCGCAGGCAGATTGGCTTTGAGCGCGGCCACCACGGGATCGCCATCATGCGAGTGCGTGGAGAGGCCGTCTTTGACAAAGGAAAGAGGTCTTGGGCCGCCTAACAACGTGCGCAGATCGAAAGTGAATGAAGCACCCGCATCAGCAGTGAGATCAAAGCCACCCGTGAAGGTGAGAGCTGTGCGGTTGGGATCGCGCGCGAGGTGGTAGGAGAAGCCGCCCGGAGTCTGCCCAGCGACACGGAAGCTGCCTTCAAGTGCGAGAAAAATGTACCCGCCCTGCCAGCTCCAGTGCAGGCCGTTCAAGTTGGGGTTGAGCGGATGATCGGGTGCATACTGCGCGGGCGCGGCGGCATTGGTGGCGGAATCGAGGCCGAGATGAAAGCGCAGCGCCTGATATTTACCTGCGGGGATGTTAGGCAACACCGTCTCAAGACGCCGACGCTCAGCATCCATCCAGGCGATATGTCCTGGTAGTTCCAGCCATTTACCGTCATCCTGCTGCAAAGCGAAACCGCTGAGGAGAAAGCTGCAGCGCGTGATGGAGAAAGTCTCACCTGCTGCATTGGCATAGCGGAGAGAATCGAGCAGCAGTGGGGCATTATCCGCAGTCAGGCGAACATCCAGGCGCAGCGTGGAGGGGAAGGCGGCTGTGGCGAGTAGGAAGGCCGCCGCGAGCTGACGAATGACAAAAGCGAAACGACTGTGGGGCATGATTTTGAAACGTAATGGAGAAACCGTCTTCGGCTAGTTTCGCATCTTTCTTGGCAGATCACGCTCCCGCATCCAAAGAAAAATCACCGGCGTGAGGATCAGGATGTGCGCCAGGCTGCTGATCATCCCACCGATGATGGGCGTCGCGATGGGCTGCATGATCTCACTGCCGCTGCGGTGGCTCCAAAAAAGCGGCAGCAGGCTGGCGATGATGGTGGCCACGGTCATGATCTTGGGCCGCAGTCGAAGACGTGCGCCCTCTTTGATAGCCGCAATGAGATCGCTGTGCATGAAGGCATCACCGAGCGCCTTCCGCTTTCTTTGCACGGCCTCTTCGAGATACACCACCATTACGACGGCAGTCTGAATGGCAGTGCCAAAGAGAGCGATGTACCCCACCCAAACAGCAACGCTGAAATTCCAGCCGAGCGTGTATTGCAGCAGCACCCCGCCACTGAGGGCGAAAGGCACGGCGAGGATGACATGCGCGGCTTCGCGGGCGCTACGATAGAGCTGAAACAGTAGCAGAAAAATGATCAGCAGCACCGCGGGAACGATCATCCACAGCGTGCGGGCCGCGTGCAATTGGTGCTCATAGTCGCCGCTGTATTCCAGCGTCATGCCTTGCGCGGCGAGTTTGGGCACCAGCTCCGTTTGCAAACGCGACTGCACTTCAGCGACGAAACCCCCGAGATCACGACCACTGACGTTTGCCTGCACATAGGCGCGGAGCTGGCCGTTCTCGCTGGCGATCTCGTTAGGCCCTTCGGTGCGGGTGATGTCTGCGAGCTGACCAAGCGGAATGACCGTGCCATTCGGTGCGGTGACGAGCACGTCCTTGAGGCGCGTAAGGTCATCGCGCTCGCTGCGTTGCAGCCGCACCTGCACCGGCACGCGTTGGCGGCCCTCGATACCGGTGGTCACCGTCCTTCCACCCAGTCCTGCTTCGACGACTTCCAGCACATCCTGCGCCCGCATGCCGAAGCGGGCGATGGCATCGCGATTGACCTCAATGTTGATGTGCGGCTTGCCCAGGCTGCGGCTGGGGGTGACGCCAGTGGCTCCTGGCACCTGCTGAATGATGCGCTGTACTTCCAGCGCGGCCTGCTGCAATTTCGCGAGGTCTGGACCAAAAATCTTCACGCCAAGCTGGGAGCGAATACCAGTGGCGAGCATGAGCACACGGCCTTCGATAGGCTGCAAGAATCCCGGTACTGAACCGGGTAGCTTGCGCAGTGCTGCGGTCATTTCAGCGATGAGCCGGTCCCGCGTCATGCCCGCCCGCCACTCGCTCTCGGGCTTCAGCATGATCGTCGTCTCGATCATCTCGGTCGGAGCAGGATCGGTGGCCGTGTCAGCGCGGCCCAGTTTGCCGACGGCGCTACGTACTTCGGGAAAACCGGCGAGCACCTGATCCTGCCAAGCCATCGCGCGTTTCACTTCGCTCAATGACGTGGCAGGAACGAAGCTCGGCATGAACAGCAGGCTGCCCTCATTCAGCGGCGGCATGAATTCGCTGCCCATGCGCGGCACCAGCACGAGTGCGGAGGCAAGGATCAATCCCGCACCCGCCAGCACAGTGCGGCGATGGCTCAAAGCGAAGTCGAGTACCGGTTCATACAGGCGCAGCAGGAAGCGCATCACGACATTGCGATCCTCCGCATGAAACGGTCCTCTCACAAACACCGTGCAAAGTACGGGAACAATAGTCACGGACAGCAGTGCCGCACCGAGCAGCGCGAAGGTTTTCGCAAACGCGAGCGGATGGAAGAGTTTCCCTTCTTCCCCACTCAGGGCAAACACCGGCAGAAAGGCCAGGATGATGATGCCCAGTGCAAACACCACGGGCCGCCCCACCTGCTTGACCGCAGCCAGAATCACTGCGGGGCTCGTGCTTCCAGCTTGCTCGCATTGGCGGATGACATTCTCCGTGATCACAATGGCAGCATCCACCAGCACACCAATAGCGATGGCTATGCCAGACAGACTCATGATGTTGGAGGTGAAGCCCATGTGCCGCATGCCCAGGAACGATAGCAAGATCGCCATGGGCAGCGGCAGGGTCACGATCAGGATGCTGCGGAAGTGAAACAGAAAGATGATGTGAACGAGGATGACGAGAAGAATCTCCTCACTCAGCGCGGTCTTGAGCGTGTCGATCGCGCGGTCAATCAACTCACCCCGGTCATAGGCAGACTTGAGCGTGACGCCGGGTGGCAGGCTGGCGGCAAGCTGCGCGATCTTGGCTTTGACCCTGGCGATAACAGCGCGCGCGTTTTCGCCAGTGCGCATCACCACCGTGCCACCCACGACTTCATGCCCATTGGCATCCAAAGCACCGCGCCTGAAATCACCACCGACTTCAATACGAGCGACATCTTTGAGATACACCGGCACGCCGCCTTTCTCCAGTAGCACGATCTTTTCAAGATCACCCGTATTGCGGATCAAACCCACGCCGCGCACCACGAACTCCATCCCATTCTCTTCGAGGGTCTTGCCACCCACGTTCAGATTCGACTGCCCGACCGCCATCATCAGCATGTTCAGCGTCACACCCCGCGTACGCATCTGCAGCGAATCGACCTCAATCTGATACTGCCGCACAAACCCACCCACGCTTGCCACTTCGGCCACACCGGGGACCGCCTGCAACTGCTGGCGGAGGTGATAGTCCTGCAGTGCGCGCAGCTCACCCAGATCATAGCCCCGGCCATTCGGAGCCTGCGTGGAGTCCACTTCGAGATAGTATTGATACACCCAGCCCAGACCCGTGGCATCCGGGCCAAGTTTGGCCTGCACTCCTATGGGCAGGCGGTCACCAAGGAAATTGAGCCGCTCCAAAATACTCTGGCGCGCGGTGGCGGAAGTCACCTCGTCAGCAAACACAATGGTGAGCAGAGACGCGCCAAACATGCTGGTGGCGCGCACGCTTAGCACTCCAGCGAGTCCTTGCAGACCGGTGCTGAGCGGCTGTGTCACCTGGTCTTCGATCTCCTGCGGACTTCGGCCAGGCCAGTCGGCAAACACGATCACCTGATTCTCGCTCAAGTCGGGAATCGCATCGACCGGCGTCTCACGCACCGCCTTGAAACCAAGCGCACACGCGCACAATGTGGCGCACACCACGAGGAAGCGGTTTTGCAAAGACCAGGTGATCAGTGCGTTGATCATGAGAACGTGTGACGAATGACAATTCCCAACGGCGCGTCATCTCTCATCCTGATGCCCGGCAGTAAAACGAGAAGCGCTGCAGCGTGATGACGGTAGGTGCGCATGGAGCCAGGATGATGAAGCATCGGCCCGGCAGGGACAATGCCGTTCCTCAAAAAGTTTACTGGCTCGATACCTTCAAGTGCATGAACAGCTTGGTGCTGCTGCCGACGGGCACGCTGAAGATGTGCAGGGTGCCGCTGCCGGTGTCAGTGATCGCGGTCCATGAGCCGGACTGCAGCGTGCTGCTCCATTCCGCGCCGTACGTGACGCCGCTGACCCCTGCGGGTTCGGTAAAGCTAAAGGTGTAGTTCCCGCCGCTGAGCTGGGCCTGCGGAAGCTGCGAGACCAGTGCGGTCGCTGGATTTTGCCCTGGACCAAAGAACGCGTAAACCGCCAGATTGGAGAGACCCGTATGGTAGGGGTCGGCCGTGTAGGCGGCATTGCTGCTGACGGTGCTGCCATACCAGGTGGTCTGCCAGTCTTGCGCACCGCTTTGCCGCGTCACCGTGATGGCGTAGGTCTTTGTGGTCAGGCCATCTTGCGCAGTGACAACAGTGTTGATGACATTGCTGCTGCCCACAGCAAGAGTAATCGACCCGCTGGGGGAGCCGGAGGAAACGGCGACGGTGTTAACCTTCACGCTCGCCGTGCCATCGGCCACGGTGGGAGTGACGGTGATAGATGCGGTCGTGTTGGGAACGGTGGCGGTGTAGCTCGTGGTGCTGCTGGAAAAGGTGGGAGAGAGCGTCACTCCGCCGAGCGTGAGGCCAGAGAGATTCGCATTCGTGGAAAGCACACTCAGGCTGACGCTACGTGTGGCATTGCCACTGCCGTTCGTGCTGTTGGTGAAGGTGAGAGTGTCGCTGTAGCCGCCCGCCGCGAGGCTATTGGCGGCACTATTGAGGGTCGCGGTGACGGTGGTGTTCGCGCCTGCTGCTAGCGTTCCTCCCGAAGAATCGAGGGTGAGCCAACTCGCCGTTTTACTGGTCGTCCAACTCATCGACGCAGTCCCAGAGTTCGTGAGCGTGTAAGTCGCGCTCGCGGGCGAGAACGCGCCCCCCGCAGGTCCGCTGGCGGAGAAGTTGCTCGATGGAGTGACAGTCAGTGCTGGCGCACCTGTGCCCACTGTGTAAGTGCCAGTGCCGCTCGTGGTGCTGGCTGTGGTGTTGTCGGTGGCAGTGATGCTATAAGTCACCACGGTGTTGAGCGCCTGCGCAGGAATCGTCGCGCCATAAATGCCGTCTCCTGCCGCGCCGTCACCATGTGCGCCATCATCATACATCGTCAGCGTCACTGGGGCACTGGTGGTGGCGGCTTTGACGACAATGTTGTCCAGGCTGATTTTCGCTTGTGGTGTGCCTGCGCCGGAGCCGGCAAAGCCGAAACGCAGCTTCAGCGTGCTCACGCGCTCGCTGCTGCTCAGATCGTAGTGATACGGCGTGCCGGGATACACATGGTTGGAGCCGCTGGTTTCACTGAGGCGCGAGGTCCAGTTACTGCCATCAATGGACGTTTGGAAATTCCAGCCCATGCTGCCGCTCAGGTTGCTTGTCGCGACGTAGAACTCCACGTACGCGGAAGAGCCAGTAGCGTTGATCGCGTTGGTCGTGGTGATGTAGCAGTCCGTCAGATTGGGCGTGGCCTTGTTGCACTCCAGGCCGCAGGCATTGCCGCTGCCGTTATTGGCGGTCGTCGTCATGCTAAAGGGATTGATCGGCGTGTAGTTCAGCGTCCAGGCATTGTTGGCATTGGTACCGGTCCAGGGCGAGACCGCGCTAGCAGCCATCGTTTCCGTGAACACCGTGCTCAGCGACTGCGCACCAGTGTTGTAGGTGAGCTGTACGGTGGAAAGCGTCCGTGCCGCCGGTGGTGTCACGCTGGCAGTGACCACCACATTGGAAGTGCTGATCGGTGACGCCGGATTGATGGTGATAGAACCAATGGTCGGCGCAGAAGACGTGACGGTAAGGGTGAAGCTCGCACTCGTGGTATCCAGGCCATCGCTCACAGTGAGCGTGATCGTGGCGCTGCCAGTTTGATTCGTGACCGGTGTGATCGTCACATTGCGACTCGCCCCGCTGCCGCCGAAGACGATATTGGCGACGGGCACCAGCGCAGTGTTGTCCGAAGCGGCAGTAAGTGTGAGGCTCGCGGCGCTCGACTCCGCATCCCCGACGGTGAATGAAACCGAACTCAATACGCTGTTTTGCGCCGTAGTTTGGTTGGTTACAGCGCTGATGGTCGGCGGCGTATTGGTGCCTGTGTCGGAATAGGCTTTGATGGTGCTTTGTGAGACCGTGCTGCTGGTCTGCCCCGTGCTGTCATAAGTCGCCAGCGCCGTTCGGTTCACCCGTGCGTACTCGGTGCCGGATGAAGCGAGCGTGGTGTAGCTGCTGGTGGTGGTGACGCTCTGACTTCCCGCCGTGGGCGCGGTAGGTACATTCGTGGGGCTGAGGCCGGTTTTCTCACTCGTCCAGGTCGATTGATTCGGTGACGCATCCACCGAGTAAGTGCCGCCTTCCACCGAACTCCAGGTGAGCGTGACCGTGCCGCCGGACACGGCAGGCGTGCTGACAGTCACCGCTGCATTGGCACCGGCGAGCACCTGGTTGGTCGCGCCATCAGATGACATGACCGTGGTGGTTGTGCTGCCGCCGGTCGGATTGCCGTAATACCAGCGACCGACCATGTAGGGATAGTAGGAGGTGCCGTCCGCCTTGATCGTCGCGAAGTAGGCCCAGGTGCCGTTCGGATATTCCGGCGTCACGCAGAAGCGCACGTTGTATTTGTTCAGGTCGTAAAAGACGCCGTTGGGATTGCTGCGCGAAGCCTGCACATACGTATTGCCGCTGAAGTCTGCCGAGTCGCCCAGATAGGCGTAATCTTCCGCGTAATGCCCCAGCGTGTAGGTCAGGCCGGTCGTGGTGTAATTGGTTGCGGGTCCGGCTTGCCCTGAGGACAGAGTCGCTGAGATGCCTTGTGCGGCGGCGGCCCAGACGGGAAGCTGGCCCCGTCCGTTCGCGTCCAGATTCAATGATCCATTCGTGCCATCGCGCAGTTGATAGCCGGAAATCATGCGCCGCACACCGCCGATCGTCACCGTCGGTGCAGACGTGTAGCCGCTGCCGCCGCTGGTGATGTTCACCGCCGTCACGACGCCGTTGGTCACCACCGCAGTAGCTGCCGCACCGCTGCCGCCGCCACCGCTGAAAGCTACGAGTGGTACGGATTGGTACAGCGTCCCGCCCGTCGTCACGTTTACCACCGTCACCACACCGCCGCTCACAGTGGCCGCTGCTGTTGCGCCAGTGCTGCCGCCATCATAGCCGTACGCCCCGTAAAGTGGCAGACCGTCCTTCATCCAGCCGATGATCGGAGAATGCTGGAGGTTCGTATTGGCCGTGTTTTCCGCGTAGTTTTTCGTCGTGCTGTTGTAGAGGATGTTATCTCCCACCAGATAGCGCGCAGTGATCGCATTGGCATGGTAATGGTATTCGCCGCTGGGTTGGTTGTGAGCCAGTGCATAGTCGAATGAGGTAGCTTCATTGACAAAAGCATCACGATTCCAAATACCATCACCCGTGCCCACGGTGCCGTTGGGCGTCCCATCGACCTTATTGGTGTTGGAGTAAGAGTAGCCGTCCGAGGTGTTGTAGGCCGACACGCCGTCCACGAAATAGCCGATCGCCCCCATGCCAGTGAGCGTGGATTGACCCGTCACGGTTTGCGCTCCAGCCATGCCACGCGGAAAGCGCCAGATCTGCGCCTGATTCTTCGGGTAGTTCGGATTGTTCCACGGCCCCATCACATGCGCACCAAGACCCGTCGTGCGGATGTACACCCAGCTTGCCGACGTATTCACCTCGTTCACTCCAGCATAGGCGGGGGAAGATTGTGCCTGGGTGCCGTTCGTCCACGTGGTGACGGACGTGCCGGAAGTCCGGAGCGCAGTGCTCGTGAAAATACGTGCGTATTTGGTTGAGGCACCGGCAACCCAGGAAGAGACCTGCGGATCGGCGCGCAGCAGGGATGCAGAAAACAGCAGGAGCAGAAGGATGCGCGTGGTCATGGCTGGGTGGTGGTTCACGCCATTAATGGGTTTCCACATGAACGAAACCCCGAAGCAGGGATAAATTCGCATTTATCTGGCGCACTCGGGTGGTTTCCGGCCCGCATGCGATGGACAGGAACTGCCCCATTAGCGCATTTAAAATCATCTGGTATCCGATCAATCCAGGGCAGCCAAGTCAGCTCTCCCTCTTCCCGCCCCTGACTCACCACGACAACGAATATTTCTCTTCGGGGGAGAGGGCCGGGGTGCGGGGATTCGCTTTATCTCCGCGCGATGTCATGAGCCTGGAAGGTAAACAATCAACGCTCTATGGCTTCACATCACGCAAGTTGACCATGAGCAAGTGCCTCACACGCGGTGGTTCCGCACCGCGATGGAAGCTCTGCACAGCTAGTTCGATGCGTTGGTCCTCCATGGTGGCGCGTTCGTGCTGCCGCAGGTGTTCCGCCCAGGACCCAACAAGAAAGGTTTCACGGTAGTGCGTCGGATCTTCCAGATCCGCAAACAGCGAGCAGCGAAAGGCACCATCGCGCAGTCGTATCTCGCGCAGATGCTGCATGGCGGCGCGAAACGCCGGAGCTTCTTTGGGATCAATGTGATACTCAAGGGTGATGAGCACCGGGCCGTCGCTGGGTGCTGGCTCGGTGGTCATCGCGCTATGCGGCAGCATGTGGCCGGAGGGACTGAGGTCCAGATTTTCCACATGACTGATGGGCAGCAGCCGCGCAAGCAGGGCGCTCACGAGCAAGCAGCCTGCGGCAATGCCGAGCGCGATCGGCGCATGAAACTGGCTCGCGAGCTGCCCCCACGTCAGGGCACCAATGGCAAAAGCACCCTGCATCACCACCAGATAAATCGCGGAGCTGCGCGCCCGCACCCAGTTGGGAAACACGCTTTGCGAGGCGACGCTGAAGGTGTTCATGCCGCTGATCCACGCCGCACCCGTGACCATCAGCACGAGTCCCATGGCAGGCTTTCCAGGCACCAGTGCGAGGATGGCCGTCATCGCTGCGGACACCACGCTGGCACCGAACAGCACTTGATCGAACGAAAAGCGCTCGCGCAGCTTGGGCAGCCACAGCAGCGCCATGAGGATGGCACCGCCGCCATAGCAACCCATGAGAATGCCGAAATCGGCAGCCGCCCATTGCCGCGAATGCACAATGACCGGCAGCAGCACCACCGGAGCCACAGCGGCAAACATGTGGATGCCTCCACGGCAGAGCACCGCCTGCATCGAGTGGGCATGCCGCGCGTAGCGGATGGCCGCGGCCATCGCACCGAGCATCTGCTCCTGCTGGGCACTGCGCGGCGTGGCGATGTAGCTGCCCGTACACATCACCCCGATCACCGCCACAAAGGACAAAGCATTCAGCGCAAACACCGGTGCCGGACCCAGCGCCGCCAGCAGCAAGCCACCGAGGATGGGACCCAATGAGCGGGCGATGTTGAACCCCACGCCATTGAGAGCTATCGCCGGGGACAGTTGCTCACGGCCCACCACTTCCGGGATCAAGGCCTGCCAGGCCGGCATCGTGAAGGCCGCAGCCACGCCGAGCTGAAAAGTCGCCAGCAGCAGCAGGGTTTGCGTCAGCGCACCGTACCACGCCAGCAGCGCCATGCCTGCTGCGGTGAGCAAGGCTCCCGTTTGCGCGACCAAGATCAACCGCCGCCGATTCACCAGATCGGCCAACGCTCCGGCGGGCAGGGCCAGCAGGAAGAGCGGCAGGCTCGACATCGTCTGCATCAAGGACACAAGATATGGCGAACTCGTCATCGTGGTCATTGTCCACACCGCCGCCGTGTCATTCATCGTCGTGCCGATGTTTGACCCCACGCTGCCCAGCCACATGGCGCGATAGACAGAATTGCGGAGCGGGGACCAGGCTGACATGTGTATGCTTAGCATAACGATTATGCGCGGCTCCGCGACTGTGCAATTCACTTCCCCCATCAGCTCGCGCGAATGCGTGACAAGGGACCGCTCGCCAGCAGCGTATGAACACCTATTGTTCTGCCATGCTCACCCGTCGTCAGCTCCTGCAAACCACCGGTCAAGGCTTCGGCGCGCTCGCGTTTCACTCCCTCGCCAGCGCCGAGACCACGCACCGTTCCCAAGTCGTGGTGCCCAAGGCCAAACGCGTGGTGCAGCTCTTCATGGGCGGTGCAGCCAGCCACATCGACCTCTTTGACTACAAGCCCGCGCTGATCAAACACCACGGCGAAGACGCCGACTTCGGCGAGAAGGTCGAGGCCTTTCAAAACGGCCTCGGCCCCTGGAAAAAGCCCGTGTGGGACTTCAAGCCCTACGGCCAGAGCGGCCGCATGCTGAGCGATGCCGTCGCGCCCCTCGGTGCCTGTGCCGATGACATGGCCTTCGTTCACAACCTCGTCGGCAAGACCGGCGTGCATTCGCAGGGCACGCTGCTCCAGGCCACCGGCTTCAATCTCCCCGGCTTCCCCGGCGTCGGCTGCTGGGTCAGCTACGCACTCGGCTCCATCAGCGACAATCTGCCCACCTTCGTCGTGCTCCCAGATCATCGCGGCTTCGCCTCAAACGGACCCAAAAACTGGGACAGCGCCTTTCTGCCTTCGCAGCATGCGGGCACCATCATTTATCCTGGCGCGGAGACACCCATCGCCGATCTCTTTCCCCACAAAGCCGGGCGCTACATCAGCGCCAAGTCAGACCGCGAAGGCTTCGCGCTGCTGGAGCAGCTCAACCGCAAACACATGGCCGCGCATCCAGAAGACTCGCGCCTGGAAAGCCGCATCCAAAGCTATGAACTCGCCGCCAAAATGCAGCTTGCCGCGCCGGAAGCCCTGGACATTTCCAAAGAGTCCGACGCGATGAAGGCGATGTACGGCATCCAGGAACACCGCAAAGTCTGGCCCACCGAAATCAACGCCGCAGAAGAGGCCGACTACATGGGCCGCAAGTGCCTCGCCGCACGCCGCCTGCTGGAGCGCGGCGTGCGCTTCGTGCAGATCTGGAGCGGCAACGACAACGGCTTCCCGCGCCGCAATTGGGACAGCCACGAAGACGTCGAGCGCGACCACGGCCCCCTCGCCTGGGGCATGGCCAAAGCCGTCTCCGCCTTGATCCTCGACCTCAAACAGCGCGGCCTGCTCGATGACACCATCATCCTCTGGACCACCGAGTTTGGCCGCATGCCCAGCACCCAGGGCGGCAAAGGCCGCGATCACAACCCCTACGTTTTCACCAACTGGCTCTGCGGCGGCGGCATCCAGGGCGGCGTCACCGCTGGCGAAAGCGACCAGTGGGGCTACAAGCCCCTCGATCGCGCCAACCCCACCACCTGCTACGACATCCACGCCACCTTGCTGCACCTCCTCGGCATCGACCACACCCAACTCACCGTCCGCCACAACGGCATCGACCGCCGCCTGACCGACGTCCACGGCCAAGTGATCCGGGGGCTGGTGGGGTGAAGCTACCGAGTCATTTCAGCTTCGCGTTCTTATCGAGAAGAACGATGCCCCTGCTTCATGCCTCTTTGCTTAGGCCCGCCCCGTCCAGGCAACTCAGGCCCTCTGGCCGCCTGGGACAAGCTCTATTGTGTTGAGAACTTGTTCCCGCCTTGGCGGCCACTTCTCGTATGCACTTGTCCGAAAGAGAGAGCGGGGTTTGGCCTCACCGCTCACTGCCCGTACCGCATCCAACGACCAACCATGCGTGGGTGATTCATGACCGCCGAGACAGGGGCGCTATTGCGCAGAGGAGCGGGAATGGGTCGTATCGCGTTATCGCAGAGGCACCGAAAGAGAGTTGTATTTTTGGCGTCTCATCGACAGACGAGGCGATTGCGAAGTATCACCGAGAAAATCCATGAAGACTCGAAAACGGCCCCGTCTTCCCACCCGCCATCGTCGCCGTCATCTGGCGGCGTAACATGGGAATACGTTGAATGATCGGAAAGACGAGATCGCGCAACCAACCCAGCGGCAGCATATCCGACTGGAAGAAGGGCGTCGTCCAGCGGGTGGCGAACTGGTAGAAGCGCAGGTGGCTGCGGCGGGTGCGGGAGTAGTGGGCGAGGGCTGCGGGTAATGCATGCGTGGCCAGAGCGTGCGCGAGGGTGGCAGCATCCATGAGCGCGAGGTTCACGCCCTGCCCAAGCTGGGGGCTGAGGGCGTGGGCGGCATCGCCGAGGATGGCGACGCGGTCGCCGTGCCATTGCTTCATGCGCACGTCGTGATAGGCGGCAGTGGCGACTTGGGAATGGGAGTCGATTTGCGTGAGGAAACTTTCGGCCTGCGGTGCCAAGGCGAGGATAGCGCGCTTCCAATCTTCGAGCGGCGCATTCCGCCAGCGGTCAATGTGATCGAGCCGAATGCTCCAGAACAGGCTGAGGAGATCGTGCTGCGTGCCGGTGGGGAGAAAGCCGGTGAGTTCGCGGGTGGAGCCGACGCATTGCCACAGCACCTGCGGATCAAACTCCGGCGTGCGCTGGCCGATGAACCACAGCGCGCCCCAGGGATAGCGGCTGACGCGTGCAGGCACGCCGCTCTGATCTCGCAGCGTGGAGTGTGCGCCGTCGCAGATGAGCAGGAGATCGTAGGGGCCATGCGGGCTGCCGTTGGCATCGTGCAAGGTGGGTCGCTGCGTGGCATCGCGCGTGAGCTTGGCGATGTGGGTGTTCCAGAGGATTTCTGCGCCTGCGTGCTGTGCGGCATCGAGCAGCAGATCCAGCAAGGTAGCGCGGTGCGTGCCAGCTCCGAAGAGGCCGCTGCCGAGCTCTGCGTAGGGCAGGTGCAGCAGCACGCGGCCGGACTTCGTGCGGCAGTACAGCTTTGAAATCGTGGCGATGTGGGGCCGCAGAGCTTCCGCGAGACCGAGCTCGTGCAGCACGGCCATGCCGGTGGGTTGCAGCATGAAGCCCGCACCGACGGGCAGCTTCTGCGGCGCGCGCTCAAAAAGCGTGACGGCATGCCCCGCCCTGGCGAGGAAGATCGCCGCTGCGGGGCCAGCCGTGCCGGAGCCGACGATGGCGATGCGCAAGGATGGCGGAGGCATGCGGGGAAGAGGGCGCGGGAGCGAGTGGAGGAGGCAGGGGTTGTGCAGAAAGGGGGAACTGAAAACTGAGAATTGAAAAATGTTTTCAGAGGCCGGGGGGCAACCAACCCACGGATGGTGATAGTTGCACCTGCTTCGGCCTGTTAGAAGCAGTGCCTTCCATGCTCGACGAAAACCCCAACTAGTCCGATGACATTCAAGCCTGCCTCTCATTCCGCGCACCGAGTTGCGTGTCTTTTCCTTCTCACTGCTTGCCTGTTTTTGACTTCCACTGTCGCTGCAGAAAACGCCGCCGTTGAGTTGAAGGCGGGCTTTGCGCAGGTGGACATCACGCCCAATGAAGAGATCACGTTGGCGGGTTCGCCTTCACCCAAGAAAACGTCGGAGGTAAAAACGCGCCTCTACGTCCGCGCTCTGGTGTTGGCATCAGATGGCAAGAAGGTGGCCATTGTCACGCTCGACACGTTGAAGTATCCCGTGGATCTGGTGCAAAAAGCGCGCGCCAGCATCGAGCAGGCTACGGGCATTCCGGCGGCGAATGTCATCATCTGCGCATCGCACACACATTCCGGGCCGCTGTGGTCCTACTACCCGGACAAGCTCGTGACACCGATCACTGAGGCCGTGAGCAAAGCCGCGCACGATTTGACTCCCTGCACGCTGGGCATGGCGCGGGGCAGGGCAGAGGGCGTGGCCGAGTGCCGCCGTGTGATCAAGGACGGGCATGCCTGGAACCGCTGGCAGCTCAAACCGGACGAGGCAGACCAGTATCCAGCGGAAGGCCCGGCCGATCCCGACTTCGACATCCTCGCGCTGCGCAGCGCCGACGGAAAGTTCAAGGCGGTCGCGTATAACTTCGCCTGCCATGCCGCTAACAACCGCGCGCCACTCATCTCCGCCGACTACCCTGGCGATGTGGAGAACTATGTGCAGAAGCAGCTCGGCTATGCGGTGCCCGCCTTCTTTCTCACGGGTGCCTGCGGCGATGTGAACCCCATCTACAGCGTGCGGCGCGATCTGTTTGGCGAAAAGATAGGCAGTGAAATCTTGCGCTGCCTCGGCCAACTCGAACCCGTGGCGCAGCCCACGCTCGCCATCGACTCCCGCGAGTTCCAGATGCCGGGCCGCGAGCATTCCGAATTCAAAGAGGAAGAGGTAGCGCGCAACTGGCCCGCACAGTTGGAGCACTATCGCAAAGCCTACACCTCCATGAAGGCGCGCGAGAAGCCCTCCTACCTCTACTTCATCACCGGCATCCGCATTGGCCCAGACTTCGCCATCATCACCAATGCCAACGAACTCTTTTGCAGCATCGGTTTGAGCATCAAGCAGCAGTCGCCCTTCAAGCACACCATGACCGTGGAGCAGACCAATGGCGCGCACGGCTACGTGCCCAGCGCCAAGGCCTTCGCAGGCGGCAGCTACGAGACGTGGTTCGGCGAGCACTCCTACCTCACCACCCAAGCGGCAGACATCATCGAGAAGGAATCGCTGGAGGTGCTCAAGAAGCTGCGCAGCCAGGAGCCGAAGCGGTGAGAGTTTCATGAATAAATCAGGCTACTCCTCGGCGAAAGCTTTCCTCATGGCTCAAATGCGTCCTGATGACGCCAGCGTCATCGCAAGCCTCCGCGCCGAGCACTGCGTCATTTTTCGGTTCATCCGGATTTATTCATTAGTCATTCTGCCAGAACCTTCGATTCGTTCGCCACACACTTCATTCATCCACGCATCCCCAAAACCCACCGTTCTCCCCCATGTCTCCCCGCATCCTCATCATCGGCCAGGGACTTGCTGGCACGGCGCTGGCGTGGCGTTTGTGGGAGCGCGGGGTGCCCTTTGTCATTGTGGATCGTGACGAAGCGGTCACCTGCTCCAAGGTAGCAGCGGGGCTGATCACGCCCATCACGGGTATGCGGCTCACGGTGAGCTGGCGTTATACGATGTTCTACCGTGAGGCTTTGGGCTTCTACCGCCGCTGCGGCCAGCGCCTTGGGCAGCGCTGCTTCTTTCCACGCGGTTACGTGCGGCTGCTGAAGAACGAAGCGGAGATCGCCAAATGGCACAAACGCCGGTGCGATCCCGACATGCAGCCCTTTCTGCATCCGCAGCAGCCGGTGCTGAGCGCGGAAGTCATCCACGATCCCGCCAATGGCTTTCAGCAGCGCCACGCCGCCTGGCTAGACACCACCACCTACCTGCACGCCAGCCGCAGTTTCTTCACCTCCCTCGGTGTCTGGATGCAGGCGGAGGTCCAGCCCGTGGACGTGAGCGACGATGCCACCGGCGTCGAGTGGCAGGGCCAGCGCTTCTCCCACGTCATCTGGGCGCAGGGCTGGAGCGCGGAGCAGCATCCACTGTTTAAGTGGGTGCCGTTTCAGTCCGCACGCGGCACCATCCTCACCGTACAGGCCGATCTCCACGGCGAACAGCGCATCCTCAACCGCGCCTGCTGGCTCCTCCCACGGCCCGACGGCACCCTGCGCGCTGGCTCCACCTACGAATGGAAGTTTGACGACCCCAACACCCCCGCCGCCGAGCCGCTGCAGCAGCTCGAAGCCAACCTGCGCAGCCTGCTCAAAGTGCCCGCCACCATCACTGCCACGCAGACCGCCGTGCGGCCCATCATCAAAAATCAGCAGGCCCTCATGGGCACACACCCCGCGCACCCCCGCGTCGCCTTCCTCAACGGCCTTGGCTCCAAAGGCTCCCTCCGCAGCCCCTGGCTCGCCCGCCACCTCATCGAGCATTTGCTCGACGGCACCACGCTGGACCCTGAGCTAGATCTGCAGCGGAATGAAATTTGAGAAGGGGCGCTTCACGGCACGCAGCCAAGTAGTCACCACACCGGGCAGCATGACCAGTGCGCCGAATTCCCCAGCGAAGGGCAGTTGCAGGTCGGTAAAGGCATCCAGGGCGCTGTAAAGTGCGCCTGTGCCGGCCACCGTGGCGAGGATGCAGACTAGGGCTGAAAATCCGCCCTCGGCCACCCGATGCCACGCAAAACCCAGCACCAGGCTGGAGACGGCGGCAAAGATCAACTCGCCGACCACCACACCCTCCCAGTACTCACGGGGCCGCAGCGCCTGCCGTGCGAAACGATCCACCACTATGAAGGGCGAGCTGAACCCGCGCGCCAGATGCGCCCAGCATGATGGCGGTCTGCCGGCCTTCCGTGAACTGGTTCATGAAGTGCGCAAACTTCAGTTGCAGCCGGTACGGCCAGGAGCGTGCGCGGAAGGACTAAGAGCGTCGAGATTTTGAGGCATGCGGCGGCCTCCAGCGTGGGGTGGCTGACGTGGCAAGGTAATTTAATTTCACAACGCACGCCGATACGCCGCGATCTTGGCCAGGTAGGCCTGCCACTTAGCGCCGGGACGACCGCGCTCCATCAGGAAGTGCGGGCAGTTTTTGTGGCCCAGATTGCGGTGGTCATCGTGGCGAATCATGAGCCAGTGCTGGTGCGGGACGACGTGGTCCAAAGGAATGTTGTACTCCTTCATCAGCCAGGCGGCCAGACGTGCCGTTTTGTCCAGGGTACGGGCGCGGTCATTGCCACGATTTTCACACATTTCGATGCCGATGGAGCTGCGATTACCCGGCCCATCGTAGTCGGCATGTTCGCCCTGCTCATTGGTGGGCATGCTTTGGTAAATGGAATGGTCATCCACCGTGAAATGCCAGCCGATGTAGCCGATGGCATTGTGCCGCCCTTTGAGCGAGCCGGTTTTGAGCATCTGGGCATGCGCATAGGCTCCGCAGCCACGCGCATAGTTCTCCGTGGCATGGATGGTGATGTAGGTGGGCCGCATAGGCCGGTGCTGCCTGCGTGCGTAGCGCCCATTGGGTACCAAATCGACCGTGACACCCGGTGGCGTGCCCTGTGGAACAATGACCGCACAGGAGCTCACCAAGGAAGCAACCAGGACACAGAGGGTGATTTGACGGAGGTTCATAGGTTCAGTTCCAGCAGATAGCGTGACAAGATCAGCTTCAGGCACCTGCGCCAGCAGGTTCTGGCTCTTTTTTCGGCTGCCCAGGGGATTTCGGGGGTGGCGGGCAAGACTGAAAAAATTCTTATTTTCGCATTTCAACGGCGGCATTTTAACGCCTGAAGTTTTTTTTCGCCGTGGAACCCTTGAATCTACAATGTGAAACGCATTTTTGCACAATGGCTGGGAAAAATATCTCGCCAGAACACAATATCTTGTGCATGATCCGCCTCGGTATGCGCAATATCTAGTATTTATGGTTGCATCCGAATCTTCTGTCATTTTCGCGAAAAATCAATAAATCCCCCTTCACTCTGCAACGAATTCGTCATGGAAAAGATCTACAAAATTGGCAATCGCGAGTTTCCACTCGATCAAGACAAAGCTGAAGCTGCCTTCGCAGCCAAGAAGGTGATCAATGGCCGCAAGAGCATGACCTTCAATCTGCTCCCGCTGAAATATCAGTGGGCGTATGATCTTTATCGCATCATGAAGGCCAACCACTGGGAGCCTGAAGATATTCAGATGCAGAAGGATGTGGAACAATGGCGTTCCAACGACGTGTCCCAGAACGAACGCTGGATCATCATGATGGGCATCGGCTACTTCAGCGCCGCTGAGGGCATCGTGGGAGACAACGTGCAGCATGTGGTGCGTGAGCTGGTCACCGCCCCCGAATTGAAGCTCGTCCTGGGTCGTCATGCCCATGAGGAGAACATCCATGCAGACTCCCTGCTGTACATGATTTCCTCACTCGGCATCAACCCCCATGAGTGCGAAGCCATGTTTGAGCAGATCCCGACGATCGTGCGGAAAAACGAGTTCGTCACCAAGCACTCCAACAACCTGCGCCGCGATCTCGACCTCACCAAGCTGGAAAACAAGCAGCTCCTGGCCAAGAACATCTTCGTCTTTGGCCAGTGCATGGAAGGCACCCAGTTCTACGGCCTCTTCGGCATGATCCTGAGCCTGTACCGCCAGAACAAGTTTCCCGGCATCGGCCAGATGTTCCGCTACACGCTGCGGGATGAGTCGAACCACATCGAAGTCTTCCGCAATCTGTTCATGGATCTTGTTGAGGAAAACCCCGACATCTGGACCGCTGAGTTCCGTGAGGAACTGATGAACATCATGCGCGAAGGCGTGGCACTGGAAAAGGAGTTCATTCGTGACTGCCTCCCGGTGAATGCCGTGGGCCTCAGCGCGGAAGAATTTGAGCGCTACACCGACTACATCGCTGACCGTCGTCTGGACGGCTGCGGTCTCCCGGCGCTGAATCCGGGCATCACCAATCCGCTGCCATGGCTGGCGGAGCTGATGGACATCAAAAAGGAGCAAAATTTCTTCGAGGGCAAGGTGACCGATTACCAGAAGTCCTCCGCGCTTGCCGCCTGTTCCGACGACGATCTTTAATTTCTTTAGGCCTTTAATTTATCATTACTGGCCGACTTTTCGCTGGAGTTCCCGGCGCAAATTCCATCGCCTCATTTCGCTCATTTCCGCCCCTCAATTGCTCCCGTTAACCTCAAGCTTGGACCTCCTGCCATGATCACTGACCTGCTCCACGAAGACAAGGCGCTTAAAAACGTCGCCCACAACACCCCGCAGCACGAAAAACCCCAGTTCAAATGGAGTGCGCTGACTGCAGGCGTCATTGGCATTCCCATGACGGGCAACACCAAGGTGCGCATCGGCGGTAGCGAGCGTGATTTCGATGTCGGTGAAATCGCTGACACCGTGGGCAATGCCATCACCGACTTGCTCTTGGCTCGCCAGCAGAAGCACGACATCTTCAATGATTCGAACCGCCAGTTGGTGCAGGTCATTTCACGTGCGGTGGCCGAGGAGGTCGCCCAGCGCACGGCGGACAATGGCAGTGAGGCCCCGATGCTGAGCACCAAGGAGATCTACCAGGTCATTGAGCGGGCGCTGGTACGTCACAACGCGCACGATGTCGCACGCAGTCTGGCCGAGCGCCGCAAACGCACCGAGACCCTCGCCAACTCGGACGCCAACGACGCTGGCGCGCTCCAACCCATCATGGTCACCACCAAAGTCATTCGCCGCAACGGCCAGCTCGTCCCCTGGAACCACAACAAGATCGAGATCGCCGTGCGCAAAGCCTTCCTCTCCATGGAGATGGATTCCTCCCCCGCCGTGCAGATCGCCGAAGCCGTCAGCCGTGCCATCATCAATGACGGCAAGCAGTTCATGCACATCGAAGACGTGCAGAACCTTGTCGAAGAAGAGCTCATGAAGCAGGGCTACTTCAAAGTCGCCCGTGCCTACATCCAGTACCGCGCGCTGCGCTCCAACATGCGCGTCGGAGATGAGCAGGCCGCCGCCATCTTGGACGAGCAGGAGTCCGACCAGCAGCAGACCCTCGTCCTCGTGCGTGTTTCTCCCACGGAGACCTTCCTCTGGGACGGCCAGGACCTCAAGAAGCGCATCGACTTCGCCAGCCTCGGCCTCGACCTCTGTGTCAGTCGTGGCGAAATCGAAATGGAACTGCGCCGCTCCATCTTCAGCGAGATCACCGTCGAAGCGCTCAAGACCACCATCATCCTCAATGCCCGCACCTTGATGGAAAAGGACGCCGACTTCGCGAAGTTCGCCGGCCGCATGCTCCTCACCTACATCTATGAAGAAGTGCTCGGCTGGAGCATCGTCGATCACGGCATCGAGCAACTGCCAAACTACCATCGCCGTGGCTTCCGCAAGAACCTCGCCCGTGGCATCGAGATCGAGCGCCTGCACCCGCAGCTTCTTAAGTACGACCTCGACAAGATCGCCGACGCGCTCGACCCGGCCGCAGACATGGACTTCGACTTCCTCGGCATCCAGACCCTGTATGACCGCTACTTGATCGTCGATAAAAAGACCAAGCCCTCCAAGCGCCTCGAAACGCCGCAGCTCTTCTGGATGCGCGTCGCCATGGGTCTCTGCGTGCAGGAAAAGGAAAACGCCGAAGACAAGATCATCGCCCTCTACCGCCTCTACAAAGGCCGCCGCTTCTGCTCCAGCACGCCGACGCTTTTCAACAGCGGCACCATGCACAGCCAGCTCTCCTCCTGCTACCTTTACAAGGTGGACGACAGCATCGAGTCCATCATGCAGCGCGGCATCGCCGACAACGCCTACCTCTCCAAGTGGGCCGGTGGTCTCGGTGGCTCCTGGACCGCCGTGCGCGGCACCGGCGGCTACATCAAAGGCACCAATGGCGAAAGCCAGGGCGTCATCCCCTTCCTCAAGCTGCACAACGACCAGCTCATCGCCGTCAATCAGGGTGGCAAGCGCCGCGGCTCCGGCTGCGCCTACCTCGAAGTCTGGCACAACGACATCGAAGACTTCCTCCAGCTCCGTGTGAACACCGGCGACGAACGCCGCCGTACCCACGACCTGAACACCGCCAACTGGGTGCCCGACCTCTTCATGAAGCGCATGGAGAACCGCGGACCTTGGACGCTCTTCCGCTCGAATGAAACGCCCGACCTCCACGACCTCTACGGCAGCGCCTTTGAAAAACGCTACGTCGAGTACGAAGAGATGGCCGCCAAGGGCCAGATCTTTGGCCGCACCATGGAAGCGCTCGATCTCTGGAAGAAGATGCTCAAGTCCATCTTCGAAACCGGTCATCCTTGGATCACCTTCAAAGATCCTTGCAACGTCCGCAGCCCGCAGGACCACGTCGGCGTCATCCACAGCTCCAATCTCTGCACCGAGATCACGCTCAACACCAGCTTTGAAGAAACCGCCGTCTGCAACCTCGGCTCCGTCCTCATCGACAACCACCTCGACGACAACGCCAACATCGACCACTCCAAGCTGCGCGAGACCATCCGCGTCGCCGTGCGCATGCTCGACAACGTCATCGACATCAATTACTACCCCACCGAGTCCGCGAAGACTGCCAACAGCCGCCATCGCCCCATCGGGCTCGGCGTCATGGGCCTCGGCTACGCGCTCTATCGCAAAGGCCTGCCCTTCGCCTCCAAGGAAGCCGTCGAGTTCAACGACGAATTCATGGAAGCCGTCGCCTACTACGCCTATGAGGCCAGCAGCGACATCGCCGCAGAGAAAGGCACCTACTCCACCTACAAAGGCAGCAAGTGGGACCGTGGCCTCCTCCCCCAGGACACCGTCGATCTCCTCGCCAAAGAGCGCGGCCTCGACATCGAAGTCCCCCGTGGCGGCAAGATGGACTGGTCCGGCCTCCGCGCCAAGATCGCCAAGAACGGCATGCGCAACAGCAACGTCATCGCCATCGCCCCCACGGCCACCATCTCGAACATCATGGGCTCCAGCCCCTGCATCGAGCCCCTGTTCACCAACTTCTACACCAAGAGCAATCTCTCCGGCGATTTCATGGTGCTCAATCCTTACCTCGTGAAGGACCTCAAGAAGCGCGGCCTGTGGAACTCCGAGATCCAGAACAAGATCAAGTACACCGACGGCGAACTCGAAAGCATCGAAGAAGTCCCCGTCGATCTGAAGCGCAAGTACGCCACCGCCTTCGGCATCGACTGGGCCTGGCTGCTCGATGCTGCTGCACGTCGTCAGAAGTGGATCGATCAATCCCAGAGCGTGAACCTCTTCTGCGGCGAGAGCGCCATGCAGACCCTCTCCCACATGTACCGCGCCGCCTGGCGGAAAGGTCTCAAGACCACCTACTACCTCCGCACCCGCAGCGCCTCCAACATCGAAAAAGCCACCAGCGAAGTCGAGAAGGAAAAGCGCGGCATCGTCGGCACCCACCACGCCGCCGTCGCCGTCGCCAACGCTGCTGCGAAGCAGTTCAGCGCCGAAGAGAAACTGGCCTGCTCCATTGATGCCATGCGGAATGGCGGGACGTGTGAGGCTTGCCAGTAAAGCGTTGTTTTCCCCTTCTATGCAAAATTGCAACGAAATAGAACCTTCTCTAGAGCATGCGCTACACAGCGATGGGCTGTTGTGGTGCACCGCTCAGCTTAGCGATGAATCGGGTAAGGCCATCTGTAGCGGACAAGTTAAACCGAGGGAGTACGTTAGTCGCAACAAAGCCGATCCTGTTCACCTCGGAATGGGGGCACTACGGTTTGTAGCAGACCAAGCTTGTAGTGACGAGGACTTGGCTTCGATTTCGAGTATTCGATTTGAAGACCAAGAGGAATCTTGGACTGTGTGCCACGTCGAGCGAGTTGGTGGCAGCGGGAGGATCCCTTCCGGGGTTGTGTTCTATTATCCAGACATCAACCCAAGCCATGCGCCCTGGCCTTGAGTCAACTAGCCACTAGGGGCAAAAAGCCGACAAAATAAGGTTCTTATGTTCAAATTTTACCCTTTGGCAAAGATCAGTAACACTATCAGGCAGCATCTCAGCTTGGATGGCACTCTCAAAGATCAGGTCGGCAGGCAACTAGTTCAGCAATACGCAGAAGCAGCTTTCGCAATTGATGAAATTCAAACCATAGCAAATAAGTACGGTTTAATTCAGAGTGATATTGTGGCAATCCTAACGGCGGCGATTGAGTCCCACATGCACGGAGATGAATCTAGCCCATGCATCAAATCTGGCGGCCTCCCCATGATTGCAGGCAGTTTAATATTTCAAGAGCCATTCAGGCTCGCCGAGTTATGCGAAAGAATTAGATGCCGAGTGCCCGCCATGGTACGACCTGAGGAAGAAGAAAAAAGGCGCTTCGCTAGATTGGGTGGGTAAACGCTGAAGGGATTTTGATGTTGAGGTCTCCAGCCATCCAATAGCAGATGGCTTTGAGGTTATTGAAGTTGCGGAAGCCACGGGCACGGCGGCGGGCGGTTTGGATGATGCTGTT
>CAINGK010000008.1 GCA_903848465.1 uncultured Verrucomicrobiota bacterium | reverse complement strand
CGGCTGGATGGGCATGGCGCATGCGGCCAGCGGACTGATTATTGAGCAGATCAAACGTGACGTGTTCGCCGACGGCTACGTGCAGGGAGATGAAACGCCGGTGAAGTATCAAGACCCCGAGCGCCAGGGCGTGTGCGGCACTGGCTACCTGTGGGTGTGCCACAACCCAGTGCGCAATATCAGCCTGTTCGTGTGGCGCACCAGCCGAGCTACGGCCAGCTTGGAGAGCATCGTGCCCCGTGAGTTCCAAGGCATCATCCAATGCGACGGCTATCAGGCGTATGAGACCTTTGCCAGCAGCCCGGCGCGTGGCGGACGCATTGAACTCGCAGGCTGTCTGGCGCACATGCGGCGGAAGTTTTTCGAAGCGCGGGAAGAAGGTGCAGACCCGCAATGGGTGCTCGGTCAGGTGCAGCAGTTGTATCAGATCGAAGCACGATTACGCGAGGCGCGCGCCGGCCCGGACGAAGTCTTGAGCACACGCCAGGAGCACAGCGTCCCGATCATGGAGCGCATCAAGGTTCGACTCGAAGAGCTGCAACGCAGCCGCAAACATCTGCCGCAAAGCCTGACCGGCAAGGCGATCAGCTATGCGCTCAACCAGTGGGGCAAGCTGGGCGTGTTCCTGTGCCATGGCCGCGTGCAGATCGACAACAACCTCATTGAAAACGCGATTCGTCCGAGTGCGATTGGCAAGAAGAACTGGCTGTTCATGGGAGATCCAACCAGCGGCGACCGCGCCGCCACGTTCTACACGCTCATCGGCAACTGCCACCGGCAGGGCATCAATGCCGAGGCGTATCTGACGGACATCTTCAAACGCCTGCCCACCGAGACGAACCAGACGGTGCATCGGCTCACGCCCAAGGCCTGGGCCGCAGAGCAGGCGACGCTGCGCCAAGCATTGGCTCAATCAGCCGTCCTGCCGATGTAGTTTGGCAGACAAAATCAAGCCCATTGCCACGGGGGCATGGACACCGGATACCTTCAGCGTGTGGCTTGGGTTCGTTGTTCACGCTCTACGTCTTGACCCCCGCGACTCGCTGCTCAGCCAGCGCCGCCATACCGCGTCTGCGTAGATCGGCCAGTTCCTCGCGCAGCAGTCCCACATAGGCGCGGCTGTAGAGGATGCGCAGGTGCTCCAGCAACTTCGCCTCGCCATCCGGCCCCTCAAAGCGCTGCAACCACGTCTGCCCGTGCGGTTCCTCGGCGAGCAGGTGGAAATGATGGCCCATCAGGCAGTAGGTCAGCACCTTGATGCCGGAAAACTCCGCCATCCGCCAGACCACTCGGCGCAGCGCTTCCTTCTCAGTGTCATCAAAGAACACCTCGCCGCCTCAGTGCGCGACATCACATGTTAGCAATAGGACTCCAGCGGCCCCTTCCCCAAAATGCGCAACCTCCCACCCGACCAAGAGCGCGCGGCAGGATAGAGACCCGTTTTCGCATTCACGCCGACAAGCTGCTCTTCGAGCGGCAGCGCCTGGGGTTCAGAGGATTGAGCGTGTTTCATGGGGGCGGAGAGTGGAGGGGAATTTCGCGGGAGCAACAACTAAATGCCTGGCATGAATGGCACTTAGTTAAGACGTAGTTTCGTACTTTTGCGGCCTTTCCTGTCTCAGTCTTCTTGAGCCCTGAAAGGGCGGCATAACGTAGCCCATGGCAAGCGAGCCTTAGCGAGCGCCGCCCTGGGTTTCTGGCAACACGACCAGGAAGCAAACCCAGCGCACTCGTGACACACCCAGCTCACCAGCAGCGTCTGCATGGAACTCCGCCGCGCACCAGTTGCTCTCAAACCACCCCCAGCCGTCGAAATCCACGAACAAAGCGCTTAATCAAGTGCCATTCATGCCAGGCATCTTTTTTGGAGGATCTGATTTCCCATTTTAATCTCCATTGATGTCCCAAGTAAGTCTAAACGGTCCTGATTTAAAAAAGTGTTTTTTACGCGGGGTGCGAGTAAAGCCAGATGCGCATTCAATATAGGCTGAGTTATGGCCCGTTCCCGTAGGTTTCATAATTGTCTCACCGTTTTTGGTTTTTAATTCACAAACACTTATGTGCTGATGCGCAGCAATCAAATTGGGTTCGATCATCTTAAAATTAAGTATAAATCCCAGCCCGAAAATATAGTTTGAACACCAATATGTTATAAAAAAAACAGCACTGTAAAAAAGCTTTAGTGGAAGACGTTTTTTTTGGTCGAGGCAAATGACAAAAGCAAACAAACCTCCGGTAATTAATCCATGCCTGTTCACAAAATGTGCAATCACGCCAGGGAATCCCGCTCCCCAAAATTCTCCTGCTCCAACCCATAGCACGAAAAGAAGTAAACAAAGCACTGCATATCTCATTTAATTTTTATCCCCCAATCTTCTGCCTCGTTCCTGTGGAAACTGAGAATTGGCATAATTATAAACCACATAAAACCACTCATCGCGATATGACGGTTCCGTTTTGTTTTCGCTATAAAGATATAAATTTAATATAATTGAAGCACCCAATCGATCATGGCCGGCTATTCTGGTCCATTCACCAACTACAAAATAGTTAATTGTGTATGAAGAATGGTTCATCCGAGAAGTTGGTGCGGTGGTCAGGTGCCAGTGAGTATGTCTTTTGACTCGTGGAGTGCGTAGATGCGCAGGTGGAGGAACTCCACGTCACGGTAGCCATAGGCCATGCGGGTGAGCCGTCCGATCTTGTTGT
>CAINGK010000007.1 GCA_903848465.1 uncultured Verrucomicrobiota bacterium | reverse complement strand
CTGCGTTCGGCATCGCTACGCTCGCCTCACTCCGCAGCCCCCAATGGGGCGTGCATTGCAAGGCTAAAGCCTTTTACAGAACAGACTTTACACCCCCCCAGGAACGGTGCTTCCACACAAGATGCCCCTGTCTCAAAGGTCTCCGCGATGCGCTGAGCGACCTGCTCTTTGTGAGTGCCTTCAAAAAAATCCAGCGGGTGCATCTCTGAGATCTCCGCTCTGCTGTAGCCCGAGGCGGATGAGAAGTTCTGGTTCCAGCGCAAAAACTTGCCCTGCTCGTTGTAGAAATACAGGATGCCCGGCATGCTTTCGATCATCGTGCCCATAAACAGCCTTTCGCTGTCTGCGTCCGACTGTGTCTGCCGCCGTTCTTCTTCACGCTCCAGATTTTCCAGCGCGAAGGAAATGTCCATCGCCGCCTCTTCCAGCAGTGCGACCTCCTTGTCCTGGAAGAAGCCCGGCTCTGCCGCATAGACATTGAGCGTGCCACACACCGCATCCTTCAGCCGGATGGGAAACACGGCGGAGGCACGCAGATTGAGGCGACTGGCCTCTGCATGCCAGGGCAGCATGATCGGGTCATTCAGCAGGTCATTGCAGATGTAGGATCTGCCCTCACGAAATGCCGTGCCGGACGGTCCCAGGCCCTCCGGCCGTTCATCGGTGTAAATCTGGATGTTCTGAAGGTAGCCGTTGATGTCGCCGCACTCCGCCACAGGCATGAGCCGTTTCGTTTCCGGGTCATTCCAGCCGATCCATGCCATGAGGAATCCACCATGCTCGATCAGCACCGAGCAGATTTTTTTGAAAAGCACATCGCGCTCCCGTGTCCAAACGATGGCCTGGTTGATCTGGCTGAGAGCGGCATAGAGGCGTTTGAGGCGCTCGATTTCGACTTCGTGCGCTTTCAGGGATTGGTAGGCGTCCTCGATCTCACCAAACGCCCAGCGCACCATGAACCAGAGGATGAAAAAGGTCACAGCCACAAACCCTAGCTTGTTGTACACATTCACCTGAAGCAGCCACTCCGGGTTGGAGATCAGCGCGCGCAGGGCATGGTCGGAAAAGCAGACCCACAGCGTCGCAAAAAACGCATACACTCCCACCACCCAGCACGCACGTGATCGCAGACTTGCGGTGCTAAAGGTCTGCTCCACCGCCCGCAGTGGCGAATGCAGGCTTGCCTGGCTGCTGGACGTTGGATCTGCTAAGTCGCGCATCGGGGGAAAAGCAATTGGACTGCTATTTACCCTTATGCGGAGTTTCCCGCGCATTGCCAGCTTGTTTTACTTCCAAAACCTCTCCACCGCTGCCACCAGCCCAGGGATGCTGTTCTCCTTGGCTTCGACGCGGGCCTTGATGGCGGCGTCGACTCACTCACGAAAGCATTGCGAGATGATGCACATGCTTTAATATGTCCTCATCATGAGCCGAACTGTTCAACTCACAGTGCCGATGCCGACCAAGCTGGCCAAGCTGCGTTTCCCCAAGGCGCTGGATTCTCGGCTGCAGTTTTTGCTCGATGAGCAGGGTCGCAAGGGAAGGCTCTCCGCTGGTGAAAAGAAGGAGGCCGAGGGGCTGGTGCAAATGGCCACGACCTTGTCGATTTTGAAATTGGGTGCTCAGGTCAAAATGCTGAAGGACTAGCGAATGGCCGTGCCTGCCAGCCTGCGCAAGCGTGTGGCCCGCAGGGCCAAGAACCGCTGTGAATATTGTGGACTGTCGCAAATCGGTCAGGCGGCCACGTTTCATGTCGATCATGTGGTGCCGCAAGTGGCAGGGGGCGAGTCCAGCATGGACAATCTCGCGCTGGCCTGCATCCACTGCTCACTGCGCAAAGGAGCACGGCAGAATGCCCGTGATCCCCAAAGTGGACGCACTACACGACTGTTTCATCCCCGTGAAGATTCCTGGAATCATCACTTTCGCTGGTTGGCCTTCCGTTTGAACGGCATTACCGCCATCGGCAGGGCTACTGTTGAGGCGCTGAATCTGAACAGCGCTGAGCACCAGATCATTCGCACGTTTGAAAGGAGACTACGGAGGCATCCGCCGCCAGGGCACTTGTGAACTTGCTTCAGCCCGCTACTTCCAATACTTCTCCACCGCAGCCACCAGCCCAGGGATGCTGTTCTCCTTGGCTTCGACATCGACGTTGAGGCCGCGGGCCTTGATGGCGGCGCTGGTGACGGGGCCGATGCTGGCGATCTTGATGCCTTCGGGCAGGGCGACTTTGAGGTTGAGGAAGTGCTCGACGGTGGAGGCGCTGGTGAAGGTGATCATGTCAGCACCTTCTTCTTTGAGGCGGGCGAGGGCTTCGAGGTTGTCTTCGGTCTCGGCGATGGTGCGGTAGGCTTCGCATTCATCGACGATGGCACCCATGCCGGCGAGTTCGTTGGCGATGACTTCGCGTGCTTCCTGGGCGCGCACCCAGAGCACCTTGACGTTGTCCATGTCCTGGTGGTCTTTGAAGGCTTTGACGAGACCTTCGGCGACGTAGTTCTTTTTGTCGGGCATGAGATCGACGGCAAGGTGGCGGGCCTTGACCTTTTCTGCGGTGCCGGGTCCGATGCAGGCGATGCGCACGCCGCCGATGCTGCGGGCGTCGTTGTAGAGCTTGTCGAACATGGTGAAGAAGGCATCCACGCCGTTCGGGCTGGTGAAGATGATCCAGTCGTAGGTGTGGCAATCCTGCACGAGTTCGCCGAAGGAAAGCTGATCCTCAATGGGAGCGATGCGGATAGTGGGCATTTCGATGACGTTGGCACCGAGCACGGAGAGTTGCTTGCTCAGCACGCTGGCCTGCGCGCGGGTGCGGGTGACGACGATCCTCTTGCCAAACAGCGGGCGGTCTTCAAACCAGTTCAACTGCGGGCGCTCGGTCACGACGTCGCCGATGACGGCCACGGCGGGCGCTTTGAAGCCTGCGGCCTTCACCTTGGCGGCGATGTCGCTCAGTGTGCCGACGAGGGTCTGCTGGTGGCTGTGGGTGGCCCAGCGCACGAGCGCGACGGGGGTTTCCGGCTTGGCACCGTGCTTCAGGAACTCGCGGGTGATTTCCTCAATGCGCTCCACGCCCATGAGGAAGACCTTGGTGCCGTCTGCCTGCGCGAGCTTGGCGTAGTTGAGCGAGGTGTCGGGCTTAGTGGGGTCTTCGTGGCCGGTGAAGATGGTGAGCTGGGAGGAGTGGGAGCGGTGTGTGACCGGAATGCCGGCGTAGGCTGGTCCGGCGATGGCGGAGGTGATGCCGGGGACGATCTCAAACTTCACGCCAGCTTCGTAGAGCTCGGCGGCTTCTTCGGCACCACGGCCGAAGAGCACGGGATCACCGCCCTTCAGTCGCGTGACGGTTTTGCCTTCGGTGGTGAGCTTGACGATGAGTTTGTTGATTTCTTCCTGCGGCAGGGTGTGGTCGCCGGCCTTCTTACCGACGTAGATACTGGTCGCGCCGTCCTTGGCGTAGCGCAGGTGCTCGGGATTGCAGAGGTAGTCGTAAACGAGCACGTCAGCGGCTTCGATGCATTCCTTCCCCTTGAGCGTGAGAAGTCCGGGGTCGCCGGGACCGGCGCCGACGAGGTAACAGATGCCAGGGGTGGTTTTCTTGGTAGCCATGGTGGGAAAGGGGGCATGCAAAGTGTCGAAACCAGGGCGTACCGCAAGGAAGGATGAAGATTTCCTGTTTACACTTCGAGAGGTTAGGTTAATTCGTTACGAGTGCCTGCCGAGACTACCATCCTACTGAATTTGCCTGCCGCCTGTGATCCGACCGAGCCGGTGCTATTAGCGATTTCCGGGGGGAGAGACTCGGTGGCGCTGCTGCATTTGCTGCGGGAGACGGGGTTCACCCAGCTCATTCTCTGCCATTTGAACCATGGATTGCGCGGTAAGGAATCGATTGATGATGCGGCCTTTGTGCGGCGTTTGGCGAAGAAGCACGCGCTGAAATGCGAGATCGAGACGGAAGATGTGGCGGCACTGGCGGAGAAAAGTCGAACCTCGACCGAAACGGCGGCACGCGAGGCACGGCATGCTTTCCTGCTGCGCATGGCGGAAAAATACGACGTGTGGGTCGTCATGCTCGCGCACCATGCGGAAGATCAGGCCGAGACGATTTTTGCGAATCTCTGCCGTGGCACTGGTCTGGCCGGGCTGTCGGGCATGCATGCGGTGCAGCGGCTGGATAACGGCCTGCACCTGGTGCGGCCGCTGCTGCAAGTGCGGCGCAGCGAGATCGATGCGTATCTCAAAGGGAAGCGGTTTAAGTTCCGGGAGGATTCGAGCAACACCTCGCCGAAGCACCGCCGCAACCGGCTGCGGCACGAGGCGCTGCCGCTGCTGAATGACATTTTTGCCCGAGACGTGGTGCCGCAGGTACTGCGGCTGGGCACGCTGGCGGAGCAGGACGATGACGTCCTGCAACGGCAGGCTCTGGCGTTTCTGACAGCGGAGGGGAGGGTGCTGGAGGATCGCTCGCTGCTGATCGCGCCGGAACTGCTGGCGCTGCATCCGGCGGTGTCCTCGCGTGTGTTTGCCATCTGGTTGCGCGAGGCGTGGGAACTGCCGGGCATTGAGCATGATGTCATCGAGGCGGCGCTGGGCATGCTCGGGCCGGATGGGCCGGCGAAGATCAATCTGCCGGGAGACAAGCACCTGCGCCGGAAGGCGAAGCGGCTGTGGGTGGAGTGAGAAAGCAGTGGTGAGCTGTAGCTCGCTCTGGGACTTCCAGAACGAACTAAAGTTCTCAACTACCTTGCTGATGCCGCCGATTTCAGCCGAGTGGGGCGTTGACGATGGCCAGCGAATGGCTGCCCACGCTGTAGGTCACATCGGTGATGCCGATCACGGAGCGGAGTTTGCCGGGTTCCACTTTGAGCGGGCCGGGCTTGGGCGCGCTGCCGGGGGCGGGCTGCGGAAAGGCGGTGGACATGCCGGTGTGGAAGGTGATGCTGCCTTCCACTTTTTGCAGCGCCTGATGAATGTGGCCGTTGAGCACGGTGACGGAACCAAAGCGCTTAAGCAGGCCCAAGGCGCGTTCGCCATCGCTGGTACCCCAGCCCCACTGCTCATAGACCATCCAGAGCGGGATGTGGGCGAAGAGGACGACTGGCGTGCTGTCTTTGACGGCGCGGAGATCGTCTGCCAACCAGGCGAGCTGTTCTTCGCCAAGCTGGCCCAGGCGGCCTTCGCGTTGCAGCATCACGTTGTTCAAGCCGATGAAGTGGGTGCCTTTGTGGTCGAAGCTGAACCAGCCCTGGCCCTTAGTGTTTTTGCCGAAGCGTTCAAGATAGAGCCTGCCTTTGGCTTCCATCACGTCGTGCTCGCCGGGGACGTAAAAGATCTGCTTGGTTTTGCAGCTCTTGAGGATTTGCTCCAGCGTGTCGAACTCTTCGGCTTCGGAGAGGTGAGTGAGATCGCCGGTGTGGAGGATGAAATCGGGCGCAGTGGGCAGCGCATTGATTTTATCGACAGCAGCCTGCAGCGTGCCGAGCACATCCTTGTTGGCCTCCTTGCTGAAGCCGATATGGCTGTCGCTGATCTGGACGAAACTGAAGTCTGCGCCGCTGACAACGGGAACGTCTGCCGCATGTGCGCCCGCAGGCTGGAGGATGCTAGAGGCCACGACGCCGCCGACGGCATTGAAGAGCACGCCGGTGCCGGCCCAGGCCATGCAGTTGAGGAAGCCACGGCGATCAATGCCGTCGTTGGTTTGATTTTGGAGGAGGATTTTGTTCATGTTTTTATGGGGTGTCGGTTTGGGTTGACATCAGCCCAACCAGCGGCGGCATTGGTTTATTCCCGTGCCAAAATTCTTTTTGGGGCGGGAATAAACCTGTCCGTGCCGCAGTCTGGAACCGAAAGCCCCCGCTTGTGGAACTCCGAATCGATCCCTTTGAACAAACCATCCTCCCGCACCTAGACGCCGCCTACAACCTAGCGCGCTGGCTGGCGGGCAATGAGCACGATGCGCAGGACATTGTGCAGGAGTCGTGCCTGCGTGCGGTGAAGTTCTTTGAGGGCTTTCGCGGCGGTAATCCGCGTGCCTGGCTGCTCACCATCGTGCGCAACACGAGCTACACCTGGCTGAAAAAACGCAGCGCCGTGCATGCGCTTGCAAGCATCGACGAGGAAGAGTTTGAACTGGAAGACCTGTCTGCGAATCCGCAGCAGATGGAACTGGCGACGGCCAGTGTCGAACGCATGCGGGCGGCCATTGATCAACTGCCGCCGGAGTTTCGTGAAGTCATCGTGCTGCGCGAAATGGAAGAGTGCTCCTACAAGGAGATCGCTGACATCGCAGATGTACCCATCGGCACGGTGATGTCGCGACTGGCACGCGGGCGGCAGCAACTGCGCATGATTCTTTGCGCCGAAACCCCGCTCAACGGAGGACAACCATGAACTGCCAAGACACTCAACACTGGCTCTCTGCTTACTGCGATGGTGAGCTGCCGATGCCGCTCACGCTCGAACTTGAACAGCATTTCGACGGCTGCCAGACCTGCGCGCAGATGCGGGACAACGTCACGCTCATGACCAAGCGCATTCGCACCGCAGCTTTCACCGCGCCTGAGAGTCTGAAGCAGCGTGTGCGTGCCGCTGTGCAGCCGCAGGCCCAAGCGGCGCGCATCGTACGGGCAGGCCCCGCGTGGTGGAATGGCATTGCCGCCGCTGCTGCGCTCGTCATCGCTGCATTCGTGTGGATGACTCATGATCGCGCGCAGGAAAAGCGCCTGCTGTTGAGCGAAGTCACCGACAGCCACATTCGCTCGCTTATCGGCGATCACTTGGTGGATGTCGCCTCATCGGACAAACACACGGTGCGCCCGTGGTTTGAAGGCAAGGTGGACTTTGCCCCCGCAGTGCCGGACCTGTCTGCGCATGGGTTTACCACCATCGGTGGACGCCTTGATTACATCAACGGGCACTCCGCCGCAGCGCTGGTGTATCAATGCCGCAAACATTTCATCAGCCTCATCCTCTGGCCGGAAGGGGCGCATGACAAGACGGTGTCAGGCATCCAGGCTGAGGCAGCGCAGCGCGGCTACAGCATCCTGCGCTGGAATGCAGGCGGCATGGGCTACTGGGCCATTTCAGAGATCAGCGAGGACGATCTGAAGTCCTTTGCGCAAGCTTTTCTGGGCGAGGTCGGGGCGGTGCGATAGGTAGTGCCGAGTTTTAGCTCGCTCTGGGAGAAGCGCACACGCCATCCAGAACGAACTAAAGTTCTTAACTACTTTGGCTCAGCCTTCCAGCGTGTGGACGAAGAGGCCGCTGCGTAGCTTGGGCTCGAACCAGGTGCTTTTGGGGGGCATGATCTGGCCGACGTCGGAGATGGCCATGAGCTGATCCACCGTTGTGGGGAACATGGAGAAGGCGACGCTGAAGTCGCGGCTGTTCACCAGCTTTTCGAGTTCGGCGGTGCCACGGATGCCACCGATGAAGTCGATGCGCTTGCTGGTGCGTGGGTCGTCGATGCCGAGGAGGGGCTTGAGCAGGCGATCTTGCAGGATGCTGACGTCGAGCTGGTCGATGGGGCTGGCGTCTTTGGCTGCCTCCCAGGTGAGCTCATACCACTGGTCCTTGAGGTACATGCAGCATTGGCCACCCTTGGTGGGGGACTTGAGCGTGGTGGGCTTGATGGTGAAAATCTCGCCGACCTTCTTGAGGAATTCCGCGCGGTCGTTGCAGTTGAGATCCTTCACTGCGCGGTTGTAGGGCAGGATTTTGAGCTCGTTGCCGGGGAAGAGGACGCTGAGGAACCAGTTGTAGTTTTCCTCGCCGGTGTGGTTGGGGTTGCTCTCGCGGCGCAGCTTGCTGACGCGGAAGGCGCTGGCGGCGCGGTGGTGGCCGTCTGCCACGTAGGCGCAGGGAACCTGGCTCTCAAACAGGCCGGTCAAGGACACGCAGAGGCCCAGCGAGATGCGCCAGAGCTGATGGCGCACGCCATCGGGCGCGGTGAAGTCGTTGATGGGTTTCTCGGCCTGCATGAAGCTCTCAATCAGGGCGCTGATGCCGGGACGCTGGCGGTAGGTGAGGAAGATGGGGCCGGTGTTGGCATTGAGCGCATCCACGAGGTTGGTGCGGTCGTCTTCTTTGTCCTGGCGGGTCTTCTCGTGCTTTTTGATGATGTCCTTCTCGTAGTCCTCGGTGTGGCAGACGGTGACGAGGCCGGTCTGGCTGTGGCCGGCGATGATCTGGCGGTAGAGGTACATGCAGGGCTTGCTCTCGCGGACGAGGATGCCGTCTTTCTGGAGGCGGTCGAAGTTCTCGCGTGCCTTGGCATAGACGGGGGCGGAATAGGGGTCGATCTCTGCATCCAGATCGATTTCGGCGCGGTCCACATGCAGGAGGCTGAAGGGCTTGCCTTTGGCAAGGGCGGCGGCTTCCTCACGGTTCACCACGTCGTAAGGAACGGCGGCGACTTCGGGGGCGTTTTTCTGGGTGGGGACGAGACCTTTGAATGAGCGGATGCGCATGGGGCCGGATAAGGCGAGGGGGGGCGCTTGTCAATCGCGGAGGCGGGGGTGTTCAGGCGGCAGCAAAGTAGTCCAGTTGCGCCGCAACTGGAGTTCTTTCCAGCCCAGTTGCGGCGCAACTGGTCTAGTGTGGCTTCGCCCACGCTCGATACTCGACCTCCCTCAAACGAGCTTTGACGGGATTTTTCAGGATGTACTCCCGGAACTTCTCCAGGCTCGCAGGGCTGCGCACGACGTGGTCAAAGCTTTCCCACTGCCAGAACTGGCCACTCTTTCCCAGCAGCGCATTGATCCGGCCTCCGGTGTAGCGCTTCCAGTTGCGGCAAAGACTCTGCATCTCACCGCGCCCCCGAATGCCTGCCAGCACGTGCACGTGATTGGGCATGATCACGAAGGCCTCCAGTTGATACTTTTCGCCGTCCAGATGGCGCAGGTTTTCTTCAACGATGCCGCTCAGTTCCGGTCTGCGCAGCACGCATTCGCCATGGCATTCATCCAGCATCCCATGCCACTTGGCAGTGAAGAGCTGGTAGAACTCCCGATGATCGCTCTCGGGCAGCATTTCGACTTCGCGCTGCCAGTCCTCAAGGGTCGGATCAATCCCATGGTCTTTTAACCAGGCGCACCGTTCCTCATGCCACTTTTCAAAGACTTCAGCAGGAATGGAATCCGCGGTGCGCCAAGTGATGAAGTAAAAAGCGTCGGCTTGCTCCCAGTGTGGGAGGCTGCCCTGCGTGACTTCCGTCATCGCTCCAGGGTCAAAGAACCGAAATTCCATGCGGCAGCGTAAAGTTGACCGGTTGCGCCGCAACCGGTTTCCAGACCAGTTGCGGCGCAACTGGACTACTTTGCCGCCGCATTCGCCTCATGATTCTCCCGTGCCACCTTGCGTGCCGCAGAGACGACGTGGGTGCAGGCTTCGATGCAGAGGAGGGGCAGGGCGTTTGAGGTATGATTGGGCTGCGTCTTGGCGGCGGCGGCTCCGGCCATGGGCTGCGTGGCAGTGAGGGGCCAGAGGATGCGGCGGAGGCAGCGCGTGTTGGCGCAGGTCTTGCCGATGAGCGCGTGGGCTTGGTCATCGGTGATGGTGTTGACGAAGCGGTACATGCCGGTCTGGCGGCCGAGGAGGTCACGCAGGGGCACGGCGGCGAGCTTTTCCTGCTCAAGCGCACGCGCCATGCCGATGGCGGCGGGGTAGAAGAAATCGAGCGCTAGGCGCAGTTCGTCGAGGTCGGCAAGATCGAGCCGCCAGCCGCGATTCAAGGTGGGCGCGGAATGCAGCGGGCGGAAGGTGCCGCTGGCATCGTTCCGGGCAATGAAGAGGGCATCGTGCGCTTCGTGGTGGACCTGGAGATCTTTTTGGCCGCGATCCGCGATGTGGCAGAGCGAGTAGGTGCCATCGTCCTTGGTGGTGATGAGGATCTCGCCGATCTCATCGAGGCCGGAGTTTAGCCAGTAGGCGAGGGAGGATTTCACCTCGTCGTTCGGCATGCCTTTTTTGTCCTTCACCGAGTGCTTGGCATCGAAGTCATGCACCTGATCGAGGATGACGTCCGCCATGAGCGGCTCGGTGCCGATGGCACCGCTGTAGTAGATCTGGCGGCCCTGAAGGAGGTGCGGGTTTTGATGGAAGACGCCGATCTCGCTGAGTGCCGCGCCGACTTCTTCGCGCATGCCGAGGAGGACGGGGATGTCTTGGAAGCTGTGCAGGCCATCGGCGATGAAGAAGGGGACAACGACGACGTTGGGCGCGGTGGTGAGCTTGGCCCATTCAGCGACGAAGCGGGCCTCCTCCATGTAGGCGTCGATGACTTCGGCGAATCCATAGTGGCCGCTGCGAATGAGGGCGACCTGATCCTGAATGGCCTTGGTGGAGTTCTCGTTGAGGCTGGTGCCGTGGCCGACGATGACGAGGCTGGTCTTCTCCCGTGGCACATGCGGCGCGACTTCATCGGCACGCTGAATGAGCAGGCGTGTCATGTTCGGGTGGACGCCCACGGGATCGCAGTAGTGGATCGTTTTGCCATCGCGCTGCGTGGTGGGGCCGTCGAGCTGGAGTTCGCGTGGGAGTACCTGCTGGCAGAAGTAGCCTTCGCTGATGAAATTCGGGACGATGTAGATGACCTCGCTGTCCACCATCTCGTACACTTCGCGCATGTTGGGCTCCTCTTTCCAGAAGCAGCAGACGACTTCGCGGAAGAGGCCGCGGCGGCGGATGGAGTCGGCGTGCAGGTGCGTCGGTGCGCTGGAGTCCGGATTCGTGGTGGAACCGTGACCGACGATGATGAGGGCGGCGTGTGTGTAAGAGCTCAAGAAAGTGTGAAGTGGTGTGTCTGGTTCGTCCTCGTCCTCCTACTCGAACTCGTCCTCGATCACGGCGTGTGTGCAGGGCGCTGCGGGATGGAAGAACTGAAAACTGGGAACTGAGAATTGAAAACTGAAAATTGAAGAGGGGATGCGCGGAGCGGTGGAGTGGTGGGATGCGAATGAGCGGTGATTACGTCACGGAAGGCACGGTTGGAAACAATTCGTCATTCGACCTTCTGCATTCAATGTCGTTAAGTTAAGATTTTAAACGCGAATGGCCACGAATGACCGCGAATGCAGAGGAATTCTGAACTCTGAAATTCGTGAAAAATTCGCGGCTATTCGTGCTCATTCGCGTTGTGAACAATACACCTT
>CAINGK010000006.1 GCA_903848465.1 uncultured Verrucomicrobiota bacterium | reverse complement strand
GAAACAAGATCTGCAACAGCACCCTGAGGCCTGTGCCAACTGTGCTCAGCTCAAATTGCACAAACAGACAAATTCCGTGCCCAATGCTGTAGTTCATCTTTACACCCCCTGCGTTTTTGAAGTTCTTCGCCCCACTCTTATATCTTTTTGCGTTACAAAGGAGCGATGCCCAATAATGCTGCGCATGGGTTTAATCATAGGGATGGTATGGGGCATGACGACCAGCCTCTGGGCGGCTGACCCTCCTCCTTCCGTTACTTCGACAGTGGGACAACTGGTCACGAATCCCGAGACAGGCATGTCAACGACCGTATCTGCTCTGATCACCGACCCGGCAGGCACACCCACCGCAGGAAACACCGCGTTTGTACGCACGGCGGATGGCTACGTTTTCCTGGTCAAAGCGGTGAACGAGATCGTTTACAATGCCGATACACCGCCTCTAGGCTTCAAAATCATTAGCCAGGACACAATGGCAAAAACCGTCGTGTTGCAGGCACAAACCACTCCGGCGAGCACAGAGACGGCCACGCTGGGCTACCAGATTCTCTACACGGATCTGCAGGCGCAACTGCTAGGCTCTGACACGGCGGGGATCACACCGCCGCCGGTGCTGGTGGCCGGGGTGAATGGTGTGCAGGTGGTGAACTTCGGCGATAGTGGCTCCAACGGCCGTAACGGCGCGCTCTTTGTGAGGCCAAACTCCGGGGGCGACGGGGATGCAGGACCTGCCGCCAGCTACACCACAAGCTTCAATATCTCGACGACGAACAAGGTCGGCCTTGAAGTGGGAAGCCTCGGTGGCTACGGGGGCAAGGGCGGCAATTCCTACGGCTCCTTCTGGAGAGGGCGGAGTGGCGGTGACGGTGGGGCGGGCGGGCTGGTCTCGGTGCTCAATGACACCGGCTTCCAGATCGCCACCACAGGGGAGGATATGCACGGCATCTTTGCCTACAGCCGCAGCGGCAAGGCCGGGGATGGCGGCAGCGGTTATGCCGCGCCGGGCGGCGGAGCGGGCGGTCATTCCAACAATGGTGGGGACGTCACCGTGGAGAATCGCGGCACCATCATCACCACGGGGAAAGGGGCCTTCGGCATCTACGCCCTGAGCGTGAGCAACAACGGCGGCAATGGCGGTGACACCTGGGGACACTGGCTGGCAACGCTGGCAGTAGCGATGGCACGGGGAGCACCGCCCGGTTCTACACTCCTACCGGAGTGGCCGTGGACGGTAGCGGTAATATCTATGTCGTGGACCAGGGCAACCATACCCTCCGCAAGGTAACGCCTGCCGGGGTGGTGACCACGTTGGCGGGCCTTGCGGGCAGCAGTGGTAGTAGCGATGGCACAGGCAGTGCGGCTCGCTTTAACAATCCTACTGGAGTCGCGGTGGACGGTAGTGGGAACCTCTATATTGCGGACACCAACAACTCCACCATCCGCAAAGTGACCTCCGGCGGGGTGGTGAGCACATTCGCGGGCCTTGCGGGCAGCAGTGGCGCTATCGACGGCACGAGCACTGTCGCCCGCTTCAACTTTCCAAATGGTGTGGCAGTGGACCACAACGGAGTCGTCTATGTCGCGGACACCAACAACAACATGATCCGCTCGATCCAGCCCAATGGGGTGGTGATAAGCTATGTGGGCAGCAATCCTGGCAGTGGTAATGGCATGGGGAGCAGCGCCCATTTTTACCAACCATCCGGCGTGGCAGTGGATGCCAGTGGGTTTCTTTATGTCGCGGACACTTTTAACAACACCATCCGTAAGGTGTCGCCCGTTGGGGAAGTGACTACCATCGGCGGCACTGCGGGTGTGACTGGGAATGCAGACGGACTAGGTGCGGTAGCCCAGTTCTCCCGAATGGGGGGCATCGCGTTGTCCACCTCTGGCGCACTCTTCGTTGCGGATTCCTATAACAACCGCATCAGCATGGGGGTCTATGTCACGCCTCCGGCCGTCGCGACTACACCGGCAAGCTCTATCACTGGGACTGGAGCCACATTGAACGGAACCGTGAACGCGAACGGGTATAGCTCGATCGTGGCCTTTGAATATGGTCTTACGGGCAACTACGGCACCACGGTCACGGGCACGCCCTCGCCCGTAACGGGTAGCAGCGCCACCGGAGTCAGCGCCGCGATTTCAGGTTTGAGTCCTGGAACCATTTATCATTACCGCGTTAAAGGAACAAACAGCGGAGGAACCTCATGGGGTGGCGACCAAACGTTCATCACCGCATTTACGCCGACGCAGTGGCGTCAATTTTGGTATTTAACCTCTAGCAACACTGGCATTGCGGCAGATTCAGCCGACCCTTTTCATACCGGTGTGACCAATCTCGTCGCATTCGCCATTTTCGGGGTGTCTCAGAACCCCTCGATCACCTCGGCTTCACTGCTTCCTCAGCCCCAGAAGATCGGCAGCAACTACGTCATCAGTTTCACACAGCCAGCCAGCGTCAGCAACATCTCCTACGGCGCACAATTCGCCACGTCGCTCAGTCCCGCGAACTGGCAGGCGGTTACTGATACAGGAACCGGCATCCAGCACATCTTCAGTGTCCCAATTGGCGGTAACTCACAAATGTTCATGCGACTGACGATCACCAATCTCAGTCCTTAGTGGAGTACTCCACAAATGTTGGAGCGTGCGTAGGACGGTGTATAACTTGATAATCCTAAATTAACGGAATGATAGACATCGCTAGCCGGTGCTTTCGTGCTACGCAAACAACTCCATGATTGCTTTGCCTTTATCGCCGACGGTAAAGGGACGATTGCTGGGAGACATGACGACTTCGTCGATGGGCAGACCGAGGCTCCAACCGATGGTGGAGAGGAAATCCTGCGCGCTGGCCTGTTTGTCCGCCACGGCGGTGCCTTCCTTGTCGCTGGCACCGTAAATGTAGCCGCCTTTGATGCCGCCACCGGCGAGCAGGGTTGAGAAGACTTTCGGATAGTGGTCACGTCCGCCGTTGCCGTTGACCTTGGGGGTGCGGCCAAATTCTGAGCAGAGCACGACGAGCGTGGATTCGAGCAGACCGCGCTCCTTGAGATCTTCCAGCAATGCGGCAAGCGCCTGGTCGAGTTCAGCGCCGTGTTCGTCCAGACCGTCGTCGATGTTGTTGTGCATGTCCCAGCCGCCTTTGGCGACTTCGATGTAGCGAATGCCTTTTTCCACCAGACGGCGGGCCAGCAGGCAACCCTGGCCGAATTTGCCCTTGCCGTACTTTTCCTTCAAAGCGGCCGGTTCGTCATCGAGGTGGAAGGCTTCCAGGTCCGTGCTGGACATGATGCTGATCGTTTTGTCATAGAACTGCGTGTAGCTCTTCACCTCGGAAGTCTGAAAGCGATCACGGAATCCGGCGTCGAGTTTTTCCAGCATGACGAGGCGCTTGATCATCTGCTCTGGGCTGGCTTCGTTCTTGGCGTACTGCAGGCCAGAGTCGGGATCGAGGATGGGCAGCGGGGAAAAGCTGGAAGGGAAGAACCCATTGCCGTTCTGGGGCTGGCGGTTGACGCAGACGCTGGAGGGCAGCGTCTTGTGGCTGGAGCCAAGGAAATGCTGCGCCCAAGCACCGATGTTGGGGTGCTTGATGGTGCCGCGCTGCTCATAGCCGGTGCGGATAACGTACTGTCCGGCGGCATGCACTCCCGTCTTGGAACTCATGCTGCGGATGATGCTGATCTTGTCCGCCTGCTTGGCGAGGTTCTCCATCGTGCCGCCCAGTTGAAAGTCGGCCTTGGTTTTGATCGGGGCTTTGGGGCCCTGGGTCGCCCCAGTCTTGGGGTCCAGTGTGTCAATGTGGGACATGCCGCCGATCATCTGGAGGAAGATGATATTCTTGGCCTTGCCGAAGCCGGGGCCTGAAGGTGCGGTAGTGGTTTTGGCTGCTTCTGCGGCAAACGCACTGCCGCCAAGGCCGTGCAGCACGGTGACGCCGAGTGCGGCGCTGGCCCAGCGCTCGCAAAAGGCACGACGGGTGATGGGATCAAGCTGGTTGTGAAGATTCATGGAAGTGAAGGGGGGAGAGATGAGGCTATTCCACGAAGATGAATTCACGGGTGTTGAACAACACCCAGGTCAGATCCTGCATGGTCATGCCGTTGCCGAGACCTGCTACCGCTTCGCCGAGTTCAGCAGGCTTGGGTTTGCGGCTGAAGAAACTGAGATAGAGGCTATCGACCTGCTGCTCAGGTGTTTTCTGGGCAGTGGCTGTTTGCACCACGAGTGAATCCTTCTGGCCGATGACGCGCTGGGCCTCGCCATTCATGAGCATGAGCACCTGCGGGATGCTGCCTTCTTCACTCTCACTGTCGGCGATCTGGCGGTCGCTCTGGCCAAACATGCGGAGGAAATGCTGGTCCTTTTCCGGCTGCGGCAGTTCCGAGGCGCGAGCGAGCACAAGGCCGTTGCGCACGGGTGGCTTCATGGTCAGGTCTTCTTCCTCGTTTGCCATGCGCTTCTTTTTCGCGTTGTTCTTGGGGTTGCCTGCGGCCTTACCGCCATATTGGCGCATGCTCGCGATAGCGTTTTCGAGCTGTTGTTTGAACACCTCTGGCGAAGCACCACCGCTGAAATCGACATTCATGGCCTTGGCGTAGGTGGCACCACGGTTGGCTTTGTATTTGTCCACGTCCGCACCCACGACGAGCGTGGCGCAGGAGTCCCAGGCCTGCTCGGCGGTCATGCGGCGGAGGATCGGACCGGGGAAGATATAGGGGGTGTTGTCGGCCAGTTCGTGGCTGGTGGCCTCGCGCTGGTAGGTCTGGGTATTGCACAGCACCCGCAGGAACTGCTTGAGGTCGAATTTCAGGCGCACCATTTCATTGGCCAGGTGATGCAGCAGCGCTGGATTTACACTGGCGTTCGGGTCATCGAGATCCGTGACCGGCTCCTTGACGCCGATGCCAAAGATGTGCTTCCACATGCGGTTGGCGATGGTCATGGCAAAGCGCGGATTGTCGGGCGAGGTCATCCATTTGGCGAACTGGCTGCGCAGTTGCTCATCGTTCTTGGTGGGTTGCGCACCTTGGTAGGCCTTCTTGTTTTTGTCATCGCTCCAGGTGATGAGCTTGGGCTTCACCGGGTCGCCGGGCTTGGCGTCCGGGTACTTATAGTCATCCGGCATCTTCAAATCGTTCTCACTGGTATCTTCCACTGCCAGGCCGTTCACGCGCATGAGGTTCTTCGCCTGCTGCTGCAGTTTTTTGTCTCCTAGGGAGGCAATCATCTTGCGAATGCCCGGCATACTGCCATTGCCATTGCCCTTGGCCCCATAGGTTTCGGTGGCACCAAAGTAGGCCGCCATTTCAAAGAACTGGCGCTGTGTCCAGTCGGCGAATGGGTGGTCGTGGCACTGGGCGCAGGACACGTTGGCACCAATGAAGGTGCTGAGCGTGAGGCTGAGATTGTCCAGGCGCATGCCAGCGTCGCGCAGCAGGTAGCCGGTGGCACCGTTTTCCAGCAGCTTGCCGTCGGCTGCCATCATTGAGTGAACGATCTTGTTCCACGGGACATTGTCTCCAATCTGGCCCTTCAACCAGTCTTGATAGGTGAAAAAGCGCGCTTTCTGTGCCACATCCGCCATGCGCAGCATATCGGCAAAGTAGTTGAACAGGTGGCTGCGGTAGCCCTCAGAGTTTAGCAGGCGGTCAATGACTTTGGCACGCTTCGAAACACTGGGGTCGTTGATGAATTCTAGTGCTTCCTCACGGGTTGGGATGCGGCCTGCGAGATCCAGAAATACGCGGCGGACGAACTGTTCATTCGATGCGAGCGGATTGGGCTTCAATTCAGCCTTCTTCAGTCCGGCTTCCACCAGCATGTCGATCTGGGCTGCGGCCTGGGCCAGATTGGGGTCTGACGGAATGCCGAGACCTTCTGGCTTGAGGGTTTTGGCGGCCTGCTGATCCACGGCTGACAGTTTGTCCAGTGGGAGGCGGTAAACGTAGCCGTTGCGCACTTGAAGGAACACGTTGCCGTTTTCGATGCCCCGGAAGGTTGCTTCCAGTTTTCGTCCCTGGGCGTCAGTCCAGGTGCGATAGACTTCATTGTCAGCCTGGAGGCCGGTGATGAGCAGAGCACAGGCAAGGGGGAGGCAGAGGCGCGTTTTCATAGTGGGATCGTCCGTTGGTTCGGGTCGATGGCCTGTTAAACGCAGGGGTACTGGGGAAGTTTCAGCTCTTTTCGAATTCTTTTCAGCCCGGAAAATACAGCGGGCCATGGGCTGCCCATCAGGGGACTTTCCCACCAATGCTTGCCCTGGACTCGCCAAACGGGCGCTATCTCGGGACCGTACACGCCCCTTTGGTGGCAACATTTTCGCCCTCAAAAATGTTTCCATGGTTTCGCCCCTTTTTAGGTCGAAACTTCCCCTCGCTGCCATCAGTTGCCACCTTTTGCCATTGCCTGCGTAAATAGAGACAGTGAAAATGAAAATGTTGCATGTTGCACGCCCTATACTTGCAACATGGAAACATTTTCTACTTTGGAGCTGTGGCGGCGGTGCCAGACTCCAGCGTATTCGCTTGGATGATGAAGAATACCAGGTCCTTCGTCTTGGGCAGTTGGCTGGTCAGCGCGGCGCTGTCCAGGTCCCTCATCTTGGGGTGGTGGCTGGTCAGCGGGTCGCTATCCGGGGTGCCGAGGCCACCGAAGACGACGCTCTGACCGGACTTTAGGTGGAAACCAGCCGTGGTCTTTAGGGTGTGAAAAATGGGCTGCTGCACCTTGTTTTCAGAAACCACTTTGCCTGCCTGGGTGATGGGGGTGCCGTAATCAATGAAGCCTTCAAAGGTGGTCACTTCGGGAGCCACGCTGAGTTCGATGTCGTCTTCGTACCCTATGGTCGGGACCACTTCCAATCGCACGCCTACTGGCTTCATTTGAAAGGCCGCCGGTGTTGTCGGGATGAATGGCTGGTCCTGTGTTGCTTGCTTGGGGGGATCAAATTGAGTGGGATAAATGAACTCGCGGGTTACCTCGATGGTGGCTTTCTGGCCGCTGCGAGTTGTCACTGAGGGGGCGCTCATGAGGTTGATGCCCTTTGTTTGGCTCAGCTTCTGCAGCAGGTCTTGGGTTTGCGCTGCATTCAGGATGCCGAGGCTTTGTAGGGCAGGGGTGTTAGCGTCGAGCGTGAGCCCTGCCTCTGCCAGGATGGACGAGTCTGGGGGAATGCTGATGAAGCGGCTCATGATCAAGATCTGCGCTTGCGCAGTAGGTGCGGCTTTCCGGCAGGCGCTGAGTCCGGCCAGGCCAAAGGCCGCACCCATGGCAGGCAGCAGTAGGGCGAGCTTTTGCAGGCGTGAGTAGCTGCTGCGGTGGCGACCTGCCTGCACCAGACTGGTGAGCCGTTGGCGCATGGCCTTGGCACTGGCAGACACCGCCAGGGCCAGAGGGAGCCAAGGGCGTGTGGTGCCTCCCAGCCCAGCTACAGTGGCTAGCAATTCTTCAGCAAAGTCGTTCGCGCTTTGCCCACTGTGTGCCAACGCCAGATCATCACAGGCTTGCTCACGGGACCGCTCGCAGGCGCGCAGCATCAGCCACACCAGCGGGTGAAACCACAGCAGCAGCGCTGCCAGCGTCGTCAGCAGCGTGACGAGCACATCCCCGCGTGCGATGTGTGCCAGCTCATGCCGCAGCACCAGCCGCAGTCGCGTCTCCTGCCACTCTGCTGCCTGTTCGGGTAGCAGCACCGTCTTGCGGGAGAGTCCCCAGGTCATCGGCACCAGGCAGTCAGCGTTCATGCGCAGGCTGGTGCCCGGTAGCCAGAGGTGAAAGGCAGCCACTTCCTCCTGAAAGCAGCGCTGCATATGGGCATCCTGCACCACTCGCGAAGCTGCCCGCAGCCGTCGCAGTGCCCTTGCGGAAACTCCCAGCGCTACAGCACACGTAGCCATGCCCGCCAGCCACAGCACCGCCCACAGCGGCGAAAGTAATGCATCATCCTGCGCTTTTGCCCGCAGAGTCGCATTGGAAAGCACAGCATGGGCAAAGGGATCTATATCTTCCTTTGTCGTCTCCTTGTGTACCCCTGCTGTCGTTTGTGCCGTCTGCTGCAGCCCCCATGGCATGCGCCACGCAGGAGCCATGAAGCTGCACGCCATGACCCCAGGAATCAGCAGCAGCGCCGAGGCTTGAATGAAATGTCGCCGCGCCGCTGCCAGTCGCGGCAGACAAATCGTCACCCCACTCGCCAGCGAAAGCAGCAGGGTGGTTTGCAGCGTGACATCGAATAGCCAGCCCGGCGTGGAAGAAAGAAGATGCGCGATGCTCATTGGATGGGGCGTCGTGGGTTAGGGTTTCTTGGCCTGGTCGAGGAAGCGCCGGAGTTCTGTCACTTCCTCCTCACTGAGCTGGGTCTGCGGATGGCTCAGGTACGCGGCCAGCGCCTGCGTGAGCGATCCGCCGAAAAACGTACCGATCACCCGGCTTAGCGTGGACTGCCCTACCTCCGCCCGCGAATGCACCGGGTGGTAGATGAACTCCCGCCCCTCCTGACGGTGCTTAAGGTGTCCTTTCCCCTCCAGGATGGTCAGGATGGAGCGCAGCGCTGGGCGTGTGGGCGGCGACTCCATGCCTTCGAGGATCTGCGTGAGCGTGGCCTCGCCTTGTGCAAAGACGAGGTCCATCACCTCGCGTTCACGGCGGCTGAGATGAGCGATTTTTTCCATGGGTTGAAATTTCAACCCATGATGGCTCTGCCGTCAATATTAAAGATTGAATTTTCAGCCTTGAGGGTGAATGGGCCAGCATCTGCGCATACTCTCACCCTTCTCTAATGACCTGGCACCACACCGCCGCTCCCCCAAAACATGGCAACATTTTAGAGGGGTAAAATGTTGCCATGAACCCCTCCCTTTTCAGGCCAAAACTTCCTCTCGCTGCCATGAATTGCCATCTCCTGCCATGGGTTGCGTCGATTAGGCATGGTGGCATGAAAATGTTTCCATGTTGCATGTATAGGGTGTGCAACATGCAACATTTTGGCCGCGAGGGGATAGGGAGCATGCCAAAGAAGATTGCCAGTTGGCTCAGGTTGCTAGATCGTGGCTGTCTTGTCTCACGGTCGCGTAAATGCTTGACGAATGTGCCTCATTACGTGAGTTCTGTAGAGATGAACGCCCCTCGCCCCAGCTTCCGCCTGCTCGCTCGCCGCTCCCTAGGAATCGCCATGTTAGGATGCCTGCTCGTGGCAGCCACTGGGATCCAGGCCGAAGAAGACGCGCCGTTCCCCAAACTTCCGCCGGGAGCGGGCGAGATCGACCCGAAGGCTCCCAAGGCCTTCACCGCCACCGAATCAGGATTGAAATACCGCATCCTGCGCCAGGGGGCAGGGGTCAAACCCGCAGCCGTGCAGCGGGTGGAAGTCAACTACCACGGCTGGCTCTTCAATGGCCGAGTTTTCGACAGTTCCTATTCTCGCGGCATGCCGATCACCTTCGGCCTCAATCAGGTCATCAAAGGCTGGACGGAAGGGATGCAGAAGATCGGCAAAGGCGGCATGATCGAACTCGAAATCCCTGGCTATCTCGGCTACGGCCTGCAGGGCCAAGCATCCTCAGGGATTCCCCCGAATGCAACGCTGCACTTCCTTGTGGAGTTGATTGATATTATGGATTGATCGGGTCTATCTGGCATGAATTGAGAATGCCAAATTGAATTGGAATGGTCAACGTGCAGTCGGTTTCTCTGTGTCACTGTTTGTGGTTTGGACAATTCTTGACCAGACCACGCTCATTGCCCCCAGAACGAGCTAAAGCTCACGACTACTTTTTCCTACCACACGCTCTTCACATTCCACACCTCCACCAGATCCTTTGGCAGATCCGTGATGAAACGTGAGGGGCGCATCATGATGTCGCCATCGCGGGCTTGGTGGTTGATGACGGGGTAAGTGAGGTAGAGTTCGTCCTTGGCGCGGGTCACGGTGACGTAGAACAGGCGGCGTTCTTCTTCGAGGGCCGCGTCGCCGCCCTCGTCGATGGCGCGTTTGTGGGGGAACATGCCGTCGGCGAGCCAGACGGCGAAGACGACGTTCCATTCCAAGCCTTTGGCCTGGTGGCCGGTGGTGAGGGTGACGGCGTCACGGTCCTGCTGCGCCTGCTGGGCGGGGTTGTTGTCGGTATCCACCCCGCTGAGCAGGGAGAGCTGGCTGAGAAATTCGAGGGGATCGGTGAAGCGGTCGCTGAAGTTGCTGAGCTGTTCCAGGTCCTGCTGGCGCTGCTCGTAGTTTTTGAACTTGGCCTTCATGTAGTCCTCATACACGCCGTCGGTGATGCTGCGGATCATCTGTGCCGGAGCGGCGACCTTGCCGTCTTTGTCGATGAGTTCATCGAGCGTGTAGGCAAACTGTTCCCAGGTGGTCTTGGCTTTCTTTGGCACCTTGAGCGGGAGGAGCACTTCAGAGAAACTGCCAGGCATCGTTTCCGCCTTGGCGGCGTCGGACTTGAGCCAGTCCTGCCAGAGCTTCCCTGCGCTGACATTGCCAATGCCTTCGACGAGGCGGACCATGCGCATGAAGCTGACCTCATCCTGGCGATTGACGGCGAACTTCATGAACGCGGCCACATCCTTCACATGCGCCTGCTCAAAGAAACGCAGCCCACTGGTGATCTGGAACGGGATGCCGCGCTGGGTCAGCTCCATCTGGATTTCCATGCTGTGGAAATGCGCGCGATAGAGCACGGCGATGTCGTTGAGGTTTGTGCCTTCGTCCTGCAGTTCCAGGATGCGCTGGGCCACGAAGGCGGCCTGCGAGGAGGAGCTATCGAGCGAGACGAGCGCAGGCAGCATGCCCTTCGATTCGCGGGCGGGCAGGAGATTCTTGGGTATCTGCCCACGATTCATCGCGATGGCTGCATTCGCGAGGTTCAGCACCTCGGGCACGCTGCGGTAGTTCACCTCGATCTTATGCACGCGGGCCTTGGGCCAGTGCTGGTCGAATTCAAGGATGTTAGAGACATCCGCCCCGCGCCAGGAGTAGATGGACTGCGCGTCATCGCCCACGACCATGAGATTGCCCTGCGGTCCGGTGAGCAACTCAACCATGCGGCACTGGAGGCTGTTGGTGTCTTGGTACTCATCGACGAGGACAAATTCGAACTGAGTGCGGTAGTGCTCCAGCAGGTCTTCGTTTTCCTCCAGCAACTTCACGGTGAGCGCCAGCAGGTCATCGAAGTCCATGCAGTTGGTCTCGCGCTTCTTCTCCTGGTAAAGCGTGCGCATCTTGAGGATGCCGGAGGCGACTTCCTCAAAGTAGGGGTAGCGCGTGTGAATGATCTCTTTGAGGCTGCAGAGCGTGTTGTCAGCGAGGGAGAAGATGTCTCCCAGCACTTCGGCCTTGGGAAAACGGTAGGTGGTGGTGTCGATGCCGCTGCTGCCCAGCACGGTTTCCATGAGGTCTTTCTGATCCTCGCGGTCCATGATGGAAAAGCCTTTGCGGTAGCCCAGGCGCTCGGCGTTGTAGCGCAGCAGCCGGTTGCCGATGGAGTGGAAAGTGCCGCCCCAGATGCGCGTGGCGTCATAAGCGACGAGAGCCTGCACACGCTCCTGCATTTCGCGTGCGGCCTTGTTGGTGAAAGTGAGCAGCAAGATCGACTCTGGCTGGATGCCATTGTCCAGCAGCCACGCCACACGGTAGGTCAGCGTGCGCGTCTTGCCGCTGCCCGCCCCTGCAATGACCAGTGCCTGCCCCGGTGGACTCGTAACCGCCGCATGCTGCTGCTCGTTCAGCTCCGCCTTGTAGTCGATGCGGGTGCTGGGTTCGTGCGTGCTGTGCAGCGTGTAGTTGCGGGCCATGAGGGGAAGTAGAGGGAGGAGGGAGGGAGGTCAAGGGCGGGGAGTAATGACGAATGACGAATGACGAATACCCAAGCTGACTTGGCCAATTCCAGATTCATTCTGCATTCAATGTCGTTAAGTTAAGATTTTAAACGCGAATGGCCACGAATGACCGCGAATGCAGAGGAATTCTGAACTCTGAAATTCGTGAAAAATTCGCGGCTATTCGTGCTCATTCGCGTTGTGAACAATACACCTT
>CAINGK010000005.1 GCA_903848465.1 uncultured Verrucomicrobiota bacterium | reverse complement strand
GCCCACCGCCACGAGCTGCTCCAGCGTGAAGGCCATCGCGAATTCTGTGACCGTCTCCTCAAACAGCAGCGCCGCGTCCGCGTTGCGCAGCATGTCCCAGGCCAGTTTGGGCTCTTTGAGGATGAAGGCCAGCGCCCCCATATTCCCCATCTCCGTGCCCAGCATATCGCGAGTCTTGGAAAACTCCGCCACACGCCCCATCATCAGCATAAACCCGCCATGAATCGGCGGAAACGTCACCCCACCGATGATGACACCGCCACTCGCCGCATCCAGCAGCGCCGCCGCATCCTCACCCGCCATGCCATTCGCCCGCGCCTGCTGCTCTGCCTTGATCCCTGCCGCAAAGATGAGCTGGTTAGCTTGGAGCTGCGTAATGGTGGGCTTGGTGGGAGTTTCGGACATGAGTTTACGATGGTTGACGGTGGTTGACGATGGTTGACGGTGGTTAACAGAGTTCAGAAGCTTCGCGCTTCAATCTGGAGTACGTTGTTCACGCTTCAGCGTGTTCTGGAGGTTTGGTTCAAAGCTCAGCGGCTTCACGCTTCAGCTCTTCCAGGGCTGCCTCAACCTCACGGGCCTCGGCTTCAAGGCGGTCTAGCTGCTCGTCGATAGGATCGCTCATGGCTGTGTGGTGGTTGAGTTAGAAATCTGCCCCTTGAGCTGCTCCGCCGCGCTCTGCGCATGGATCGTCTTGAGACGCCCACGAATGGACGTGTAAACCAGCCCTAAAATCGTCACACCCCCCATGGCCCAGCCCGCGTCCAGCATGCCGAGCGCACTCTGCGCCGTGAGCAGCAGACCGGACACAATGACCAGCCAAAATTCAGACGATGAAACGCCATTCTTCAGCGGAATGGTGGCGATGGTAGCTGCGGGTGCGGGGAGTGTCGGGGTTTCCATGGGGTTCGTTGGGTGTTGAGGCTTTCTAACTCAATTCGGCGCTGGCTTAGCACTGCCAGCGCCGCGTTTGAATCAGCGCGGCCTTCACTTCCCAGTTGGGGCCGCAGTAGCGCCAAGCCTGGCTTGCGCCGCCGCCACGGCCTGCGTCGCAATACTCGCCGCCTGCGTGGCAATCTCCGGCGCTGGCACTGCCGCCGCCGCAATCGCATCCTGCGCAAGGTTGTGCGAGGCCAGCACCAGGCTCTGCGGCGTCGCCGCCGCATTCTTGGCCAAGTTGCTGCCCACCGTATTGACCGCACTGCTTGCCACCTGCAGGCCGATGGCCGCGATCTCCTGTTTGAGATCCACCTGCTCCCCTGCCGCCACTTTGGCAGCCACGGCCAGGCTTGACGTGGCGATCTGGATACCCAGCGCCTGCGCATCCGTTTTAGAGAACGCAGAGCAGCTCGTGACGTGCATCGCGCCGATGAGCAGCGCGAAGGAAAGAATAACCGAAGTGATGAATTTCATAATGTCGTGTTGGGTTTGGGTTCGTTGTTCACGCTTCAGCGTGTGCCTCTGCGTGGAGATTGATTAAGCCGCTGTGGCATGCGTCGATTGGCTCCACTCGCCGGTGCCGTCCGCACTCACGGCAGCCACGCGGTAGTACCGCGTCTGGCCCGTCGTCACCGTCGCAGTGAAAGTGCCCGTGCTCGGTGTGCCCGCCGCCGTCCACGTCACACCGCTGTCAGAGCTGCTCTGGATGACGTAGCT
>CAINGK010000004.1 GCA_903848465.1 uncultured Verrucomicrobiota bacterium | reverse complement strand
GAAATGCCGCAGGCTCAACCGCGATCATGAACGCAACCCGCGTCATCACGAGTCCTTGGTCTATCTTGCCATGATCAATCTCAACCTCAGGGCTCTCACCCATTTATAGCAGCTCATGCTTTTTGCCGGACAGGCTCTAACACAAAACCAGGTGACAAAATCCCGCCCACCCAAAAAACAAGAGCCAGCGACGCACCCAGCCCGCTCAACCCAGCCAAGCCACTCGCTTCTCCCTCACGTCGCCTGGATCACCTCCCCATCCCAAACCAGCGCCTCCTTCGGCCCGCCTTCCCTCCATTGAAACAGGCTTCTGCGATGAAGTTCTTCACATCCGTGCCGGTCGTGTCATCCGTGGTTAAAAAACTCCGATCCCAATCCATCGGAAACTTTTTCTGGCTCAGGCACCCACCGCAACCGCAATCAACTTGCAGGATTGCGAAATCCGACACAAGAAAAGCCCATTTTCATCTCAAAAAACACCCCCATTCAGCATGACCATTCTTGACCTGGCAAGCCCACCCATCCCTACCCCGGCGCCCGTCTCCCAAACTTCCGCTCCAACTCACTCGTCGAAATCTGCACCAGCGTCGGCCGCCCATGCGGGCAGCAGTAGGGCATCTCACAGGCGAAGAGGTCTTTGAGCAACCCCTGCAACTCCGGGATGGAGAGCACGTCGTTGCTTTTCACCGAAGCGCGGCACGCGGTGGTGGCGATGGCATCCTCGCTCAGGCGCAGGCTGGAGGATTTAGTGCTCAGGCTGCTCAGTTCCTCGATCACCTGGTCCAGCCACGCGGCGGGATCATCCGTCTTCAAAAACGCGGGCAGCGTTTCCACCTTGAAAATGTTCGGGCCAAAGGGCTCGATCTCGATGCCCAGGCGGTTGAGCGCGGCCAGATTCTGCCGCAGCAAATCAGCGTCTCTCGGCGTCGTTTGCAGCGTCACCGGCAGCAGCAGCCGCTGGCAGGGCACGCCGCCAGTTTCCAGCGCGCGGCGGAATTTCTCAAAGTTCACCCGCTCATGCGCCGCGTGCTGGTCCATCATCACCAGGCCCTCCTTACCTTCCATCAGCACATAGAGCTTTTGCAGCACCCCGATGATGCGGAACTCCGGCGGCGTGTTCGGCGCAGCAGGCGCAGGCGCGTCAGCTTCCTGCTCCGGCACAGCCGCAGGCCGGGGCGCAGCAGGTAGGCTCACCGCCTCTCTCTTCTCCAGCGCCACCGGCGGTGGTGAAACTGAAACCGCAGGCGCAGAGGGCAAGGGACGTGGCGGGTCAAGATCGCGCAGTGGTGCCGATGAAGCGGCCACTGGCAGCACAAACTGCTCCTGGCGTGCGCTTACGGCAGCGGGTTCACTGGTTGCAGCAAGTTGCAAGGCTGCGCTACGTGCAGGCGCATGCCCCGTGGGCAGCTTAGCCGCATGCTCCAGCGTTCTGCTAACGCAGCGCGAGATGGCCTCACGCACGCTGTTGCCATCATGAAAGCGCACTTCCTTTTTCGCCGGATGCACGTTCACGTCAAAGGCCTGCGGGTCCATCTGGATGAACAGGAACGTGACCGGGTGTTGCCCCTTCATCAGCGCTGTGTGGTAGCCTTCGCGCAGACCATACGAGATGCTCGCGCTCTCAATCGGCCGCCCGTTCAAATACGTGGTCTGCATCTGGCGGTTGGACCGGCTCATGCCCGGCCCGCCGACATAGCCGGACACGGTGATGCCATGCAGCGTGATCTCCTCCACCTTGAGCAGGCGTGACGCGAGTTCGTCCCCCACCAGGCCGCGAATGCGTTCCAGCATGTCCCGCGTGGCCGGCAGGTGCAGCACCAGTTCGCCATTGTGCGTGAGCGTGAAGGCCACCTGCGGATTGGCAATCGCATGCAGCCGCAGTTGCTGCTCCACATGGGCAAATTCTGTGTTCTCCGTGCGCAAGAATTTGCGCCGTGCAGGCACATTGAAAAACAACGAGCGCGCTTCGATCACCGTGCCCGGAGCGCCGCCGTGATCACGCACCGCCATCAGCTTGCCGCCATTCACCTCGATCTCCGTGCCCACCAGCGCCGTTTTCTCGCGCGTGGCCAGCCGAAAGCGCGACACGCTGGCGATGCTGGGCAGCGCCTCACCGCGAAAGCCAAAGGTGTGAATCGCGCCGAGATCCTCCTTGGTCCGTATCTTGCTTGTCGCGTGGCGTTCCAGACTCAGCATGGCATCCTCCCGGTCCATCCCCGTTCCATCATCCACGATGCGGATCATCGCGATGCCGCCGCGCTGCGCATGCACCTCGATGTGCCGCGCTCCCGCGTCCAGGCTGTTCTCCACCAGTTCCCGCACCAGCGCCGCCGGGCGCTCCACGACTTCCCCTGCCGCTACTTGGCTAGCGAGTGCGTCTGGAAGAATGCGGATTTTTGCCATGAATTTCGATAAACGGGGTAGTGAGAAGCGTAGCCTCTGCTGCCAAACAAGAATCTTACCTTGGACGCCGGATGCGGATTTGCAATCTCCGCACTTCGACTCCATCAGGCAATACATCCCACATGGCTATTTCCGCATGATTTCCCTCACCGCCAGCGCCGTCGAACACCTCAAATCCCTCATCGCCGAAAAGCAGGCCGATGCCGCCGCCACCGGCCTGCGTCTGCGCGTCGAGAAAGGCGGCTGCGCCGGCATGCAGTATGTGATGGCCCTGGATCAATCCACCGCTACAGATTCTGTGCAGTCACAGGATGGCGTCTCGATTATCATTGACCAGGACAGCCTCACCTACCTGCGGGGCTGCCAGATCGATTACGTCGATTCTCTGGCCGATGCCGGATTCAAACTGAACAACCCCAATGCCGCCCGCAGTTGTGGCTGCGGCACGTCTTTCGAACCTCAGACTGATTAAATTTCTTGGTAATCATCGGAGCAATCTTGTTGCCAACTTATTCACAAAATTTCCTTTTCAAATTCCGTCGATATTGTAGAATTTGAACATTATTATTCTATAAAAACTAAAATTTTCGCAAATCCGTTATGCAAATCCGATTTTTGAGTGACGGCAATGAGTACCGCTCCTATGGCGGCGGGAGTTTCTCCAAAAAGAAAGACTCCGGCGGCATTTTTTGGTGGACGATTCTCATCACATTGCTGATGGGCTTCGCCACTTTCTGCTGGTTCTTCAGCATCATGGTGTTCGCGCACCCTGAGAAACCGTTCAACTACCGTGTGCTCGCGCGCTTCGATAAGCTCGATCCCCTGCGCAAGTTCACCAACTACACCGTGCCCCAAGGCAAGTTCCTGCCTGCACGCGATCTCCTTGCCGAATTCTACGCCTTCAATCACGAGCAGCTCGCCGTAAAGAATGACCTCCTCAAGCGTTCCTACATTCGCAACTACAAGCAGGAGCAGCCACTCTACGTCAAAGGCAGCTTCCAGGTCGTCAATGCACGTCCTCTTACCAAGACCGATGTCATCACCGAAGGCTGGGTGGTGCGCGCACGCTCCGCCGACATCGAAGACGTGGACATTGAAATCGTCCTCCCCGGCAACAAGGACAAAGCCGACCCTTATCAAGCTGGCGACACCCTGGTGCTCGATCAAAAGAGCACCTTTGCCGCCGCCCTGCATGTGCAGAAGTTTGACCAGGAGCGCGTCTGCATCACGCTCATGCCGCTCTCCTACACCGGCTTTGTCACCAAGGACGGCAAGCAGTTCCAGATGAATCCGCCCGCCAAGCTCAACATGGACGCCTACTGGCCCCTCACCCGCGATCCCGGTGCCGCCGTCCTCGAAGGCACCACCAAGGTCGTGTCCAAGCAGGGCTGAGATTCATTCCAGCATTTGCAAAAAGCGGAAGGCAGTGCCTTCCGCTTTTTTTGTACACGTTGCGCAGGACAGCGAATCTCCACGTCTGAACCCCTCCTTCATTTTCAAATCGCTCCTCCCTTGCATCCGCCCCGGTTCACGCCATTAGCAAGGCATGCCCGCCGACTACACCCCCGCCACCATCGCCTCCGTACGGAGCTTGCGTGACACCCTGGAACAGCAGGGAAAAAAACTGGTGTTCACCAATGGCTGCTTCGACCTTTTGCACGCTGGCCATGTTCGCTACCTGGAGCAGGCGCGTGCGCTCGGAGACGCCATGGTGGTTGCCTTGAACTCAGACCATTCCGTGCGCCAGCTCAAAGGCCCGGAGCGCCCTCTTAATCCCGAACACGACCGCGCCGAGGTCATGGCCGCCCTGCGTGCTGTGGATGCCGTCGTCGTGTTTGATGACGAACGCGCCACCACGCTCATCGAAGCCATACGCCCGCATGTCTATGCCAAAGGCGGCGACTACACTGTGGAGTCCCTCAACCGCGAAGAACGCAGCGCGCTGGAAGCCGCTGGCACGCAAATTTGCATCCTCCCGCTCGTGCCCGGACGCTCCACCACCCGCACCATCAACAAGATGCATGGCGGCGCTTCAGCAGCCGCTCCAGTTGCAGATGGCACGCTGCGTCTCGCCGTGCTGGGTTCGGGTTCAGGCTCCAATCTCCGCGCCATCATCGCCGCCATCGCGGACAAAAAGCTGAAGGCTGAGATTGCCATCACGCTCACGGATCAGGCAGAGTCCAGTTTTCGTGAAACCGCCCGCGCCGCAGGAGTGCCCGCGCTCTATGTCGATGGCGGTGAGAACCCCCGCCGCCTCAGCGATGCCGCGCAGAAGGAAATCTTTGAGCACCTGGAGCGCGCGCGCGTGGATGTCGTGGTGCTCGCTGGCTTCATGCGTATTCTCAAAGAGCCAGTCATCAGCGCCTATGTCGGCCGCATCGTCAATGTGCATCCCTCCTTGCTGCCGAAATTCAAAGGGGCCAATGCGCCGCAACTTGCCATTGATGAAGGTGAACTGGAAACCGGCTGCACCGTGCATCTTGTCACCGCAGAGATTGATGGCGGCCGCATTCTGGCGCAGGCCAAGGTGCCGGTGAACATCGGCGACACTGCCGAGACGCTGCACGCGCGCATCAAGGTCGAGGAACACAAGCTCCTGCCCCAGGTGCTGAATGAATGGCGTGAACGTGGTCTGCCCGTGCGAGGTGCGGGTGCGCCATGAGCCACGGCTTCACCGGCACCCTCAATGCCCAGCAGCGCGAGGCTGCTACGCACATCCACGGCCCGCTGCTCATTCTCGCCGGTGCTGGTACCGGCAAGACGCGCGTGCTCACTGCGCGCATCAGCTTCATGGTGAATGAGGGCATCAATCCGAAGAACATTCTCTCCGTCACCTTCACCAACAAGGCAGCCAATGAAATGCGCGAGCGTATCAAAGGCATGGTGCGTGATGGACTCGGCAAGAAGGTCGTGGTCGGTACCTTCCACGCTTTTTGCGTTCGTCTGCTGCGCGAGTTTGCCGAGCATGTGGGCTACAAAAACAACTTTGCCATCTACAGCCAGGGCGAGCAGGAAAGCCTCATCAAGCGCGTGCTACAGGGACTGCTGGTGAAAGACGAAAGTCTGGACCCCAGCATGGCGCTCGCACGCATCAGCAAAGCCAAAAACGCAGGTGAGACCTTGGGTGATCCCAAAGAAAATCTCGATGCTGCGGTCATGGAGAAGTACATGGACGAGATGCGTGGACTGAACGTCATGGACTTCGATGACCTCATCATTCTCGGAGTGCGTTTGCTCGAAGAGCACGCCGATGTGCGGGCCACGGTGCAGAGCCGCCACCATTACGTCATGGTGGACGAATTCCAGGACACCAACTCGCTGCAAATGCGCCTGCTGCGCGCGCTGGTGCCAGCGCCTTATAACGTCTGCGTCGTGGGCGATGACGACCAGTCCATTTACGGCTGGCGCGGTGCGGAGATCACCAACATCACCGAGTTCGAAAACTTCTTCCCCAACCCGCACGTGGTGAAGCTGGAGGAAAACTACCGCAGCACCACGCCCATCCTGCATACGGCGAACAGCCTCATCAAGAACAACGCCGGACGCCGCCCCAAGTCGCTCTGGAGCCGCAACCAAGGCAGCGATCTCGTCCGCCTCATCGCCACGGAGGATGAGAAGGAGGAGGCCGACATGATCGCCAAGGACGTGGAGTCCGCCCACTTCGCCAGCAAGCAGCCGCTGGAAGACTTCGCCGTGCTCTTCCGCACCAATGACCAGTCACGTGTGCTGGAGCAGGCCTTCCGCCAGCGCAAGATCGCCTACCGTGTGGTGGGTGCGCGCAGCTTCTTTGACCGGCGTGAAGTGAAAGACATCCTCAGCTACCTCTCCGTCATGCACAATCCGCATGATGACATGGCGCTGCTGCGCGTGCTGAATACGCCCACGCGTGGCATCGGCAGCGCCACCGCCGAACTCGCCCGCGAGCGCAGCATGGAGAAACACCACAGCATCTGGGTCGCGCTGTGTGATGAAGACTTCCTGCGCCAGATCCCCGAAAAGGCGCGCAACGCCATCCGCACCTTCACCACGCTCATCGTCAAATATTCCGGCCCGGCGAACGCGAACGGCACGCTGATGGTGGACATGACCCAGGCCCTGATCCTTGAGATCGGCTACATGGATCATCTCAAAAAGGCCGCCAAGGAGCCCGAAGATTTCACCGGCTGGGAAAACGGCCTCAATGAGTTGTTCAAGAGCATGCTGGCTTATGAGGAGCGCAATCGTGCAGGCGGTCTCGCTGGCTTCCTGGATGAAGTCAGCCTCAATGACGAGCGCGAAGAGAAGGACGACATCGAAAAGAAAAAAGGCGTGTGCTTGATCACCATGCACGCCTCTAAGGGGCTCGAATTCCCCGTCGTGTTTCTGCCCGGTATGGAGCAGGGCATCTTGCCGCACAAACGCAGCTTTGACGAAGGCCGCGTGGATGAAGAGCGCCGCCTCTTCTATGTGGGCATCACGCGTGCGAAGCAGAAGCTCACGCTCAGCCACACACGCACGCGCATGAAGTGGGGCAAGACGCAGAGCAGCATGCCCAGCACCTTCCTCAAGGAGCTGGACCGCAAATACGTCGAAGAACTGGACTACACCAAGCACATGAACGAAACTGTGACGCAGGAGGAAAACACCAATTTTTTCTCCGGCCTGCGCGCCATGCTGGCGGACAAATAACCGCGTGCCGCTGCGCTCCATGTCTCCCTCTCGTCTCCAGTTTCAGCTCGATGCCCAGGCCAGCGACTCACGCGCTCGCGCCACGACTTTTCACACCCTGCACGGCACCATTCAGTCGCCGCTCTTCATGCCGGTGGGCACGCAGGCCACGGTGAAGGCGCAGACGCCGGAGACGCTGCACGCCTCCGGCTCCCAAATACTTCTGGCCAACACCTACCACCTCCTGCTACGTCCGGGGCCGGAGGTCTTCACCAAGCTCGGCGGCATCCATCGCTTCATGCAGTGGCCCGGCTCCGTGCTCACGGACTCCGGCGGCTACCAGATCTTCTCCCTGCCGCACTCACGCTCGATGACGGAAAAGGGCGCGGTGTTTCAAAGCTACGTGGATGGCCAGCGCATCCTTCTCAGCCCGGAGCTCAGCATTCAAACCCAGCGCGCCATCGGCAGCGACATCATGATGGTGCTCGACCAGTGCATCCCTTCAACTGCGGATGAAAAAACTGCCCGCGCCGCGCTACAGGTGACGCAGCGCTGGGCTGTGCGCAGCCTCGCGGCGCGTGAGGATTCGCCGCAGTCCCTGTTTGGCATTGTCCAAGGGGCGCTGTATCCGCAGCTCCGTCGCGAGAGCGCCGCAGGTCTGATGCATCTCGACTTCGACGGCTTCGCCATCGGCGGCCTCGCCGTGGGGGAGGAAAAGAACGAGCGCGAGGATGTGTGCGAGCTCACCGCCACGCTGCTGCCCGCAGACCGCCCGCGTTACCTCATGGGCGTCGGCACACCGGTGGATGTGCTGGAGGCCGTGCATCGTGGCGTGGACATGTTTGACTGCATCATTCCCACGCAGGTCGCGAAACGCGGCACCGCCTTCACCTCGCGCGGCATCGTCGAGCTGCGCCGCTCGGTGTATAAATTCAGCGCCGCCCCGCTCGACCCTGCCTGCACCTGCCCGGTCTGCTCCACGCACAGCCGCGCCTACCTGCACCACCTCACCAAGACGCAGGAACAGCTCGGCTGGACGCTCGTGGGCCAGCACAACATCCACTTCTACCACCAGCTCATGCGCGACATCCGCCAGAGCATTCTGGAAGATCGCTTCCTGCCGCTCTACCGCGAGCGCCGCGAGATTTTGCAAATCGAAGACGTGGACCATCCCGTCACGCATCCCAAGCGCACCTCCACCAAGCCGCAGCAGGAAGGCGGCTACGAACTGCACGGCGAGCCCCCCGCCATCCGCCATACCAGCAGCGGCCACACTCTGCCCACCGCCCCGCAGCTCGATCCCGCTGCCGAATCCCAGCTCATTCAGCTTTTGCGGCAGCCCGCCGACTCCCCGCCGCTTGTCGTGTGGGACACCCAGCTCGCCGCTGCAGCCACCGCCCTCGCCGTCATCCTTCTCTACGAAGGCGAAGCCGCCAAAGGCCCCGTGCGCCCGCTCCACCTCGTCAGCTTCAGCACTGACCTCGCCCCGCTGCGCCTCGCACTCCATCACAAGCGCCACTTTCCCTACCTCCGCCACGGTGCCGCCGATACCCTCATCCGCCGCGACCGCTGGGAGTCCCGCTACTGCCCCGGCCTTCAGTGGACTCTCATCCACGGCACCGCTGCGGATGCCGCGCCTAGTGTAGCTGACATCGTCCTCGCTAGCTGATCACCAAAATTGAAGGCCTAGACGTATTGTTGGGTATTTGAGAGGTGCCTATTTGTTGCAACATAAGTCCGCGCGCCATCACACCGCTGCCGCAGAGAAAAACACCTTCTCCGCCGTGCCGCGCAGCAGCCAGGCCTTATCCTGCTCACTGAGGAAATCGAGGCGATCTCGAATGATCGCGATGGCGTTGTGGTAGTTGTGGCCGTGGCCTACCTGGAAGGGGCAGTCACTGGCCCACATCACACGCTGGGGGCCAAAGGCATCGCGCACCTGGCGGATCAGCGTGGCCATGTCGAGGTAGGGGGCTTTCTTGGCACCCAGGGCGTAGAAGGCAGAGGCCTTCACGTGCGTCTTGGCGTGGCGTGCCAGGCGCAGGAGATTCTGCACCTCGTCAGGCTTGGCTGTGCCCGCCATGCCAAGCCGAGCGAAGTGATCCACCACCACGCTGGTGTCTGGGTACCACTCACACATTTTATCCAGCAGCGGCAGCGTGTCGGGGTTGATCAGCGGGCAGACGCTCACCTTCAGCTCTGCCGCCGTTTTCCACAGCGTGGCCATGCCTGGTGAACCCAGCCAGTCGGACAGATTCTTCGCCTTGCCTGGGGTGATACGAAAGCCGCGCACGCCCTGCCGCACCAGGGTGCGCATGGTTGCGGCCAGACCTTCCGCATTCTCGTCCACGATCGCCACACCGCTGAACACGCCGGGATGGGCGCGCATCATGTCGAGCATGTAGCGGTTGTCCGTCTGGTAGTAGCTCATCTGAATGAGCACGATGCGGTTCACGCCTTCCGGCTTGCAGTGGGCAAACAACTGCTCCGGTGTGAAACTCGGCGGCTGCATGTCGCTGACGGCAAACCCACGCGCGAGCGGATACTTTTCCACGTCAGGCGTCCACACATGCACATGGGCGTCGATCCAGTTGCCTTTGCCAAAGGCGGGCAGGAGGGAGCAGCCAGAGAGAGCGGCGGCGGAGGCCAGGAAGGAGCGGCGGGTCTGTTTCATGTTCTTTAATCGTAGCGAAGAACTTCCCTGTTGCGCAAGCCTTTGCACCGGCGGCAGAAATCATACATCATGCGGCCATGTCCCGACTGCGCCGAATCTGTGTCTATTGTGGTTCCTCCCTTGGCAACAACCCCAGCTACCGTGCCGCCGCGTACGATCTGGGCGTCTTTCTGGCACAGAGCGGCGTCGGTGTCGTCTATGGCGGCGGGAATATCGGCCTGATGGGGGCGGTCGCGGACGGTGCCCTATCGCAGCAGGGGGAGGTGATCGGCGTGATCCCAAAATCCCTCATGGAAAAAGAACTCGGTTATGGCGGCGTCACCGAACTGCACGTCGTCGGCAGCATGCACGAGCGCAAGCAGATGATGGTCGATCTCAGCGACGGCTTCATCGCCCTGCCGGGAGGCTTCGGCACGCTGGATGAACTGTTTGAAACCCTCACCTGGCTGCAGCTCTCCTTTCATGACAAACCCGTGGGCCTACTCAACGTGGCGGCTTTCTTTGATGGTCTGATCGACTTCATCGGCCACATGAGCCAAAGCGGCTTTGTCAAAGCCGAGCACGCCGCCTGCGTCCTGGTAGGAAGCGACCCAGGAGCGCTACTGGCCCGCATGGAAGCCTTCCGGCCACCGGAGCTGGGCAAATGGATCGAGAAACTGGCCGCCGAGGCGCGCTAAGCCCCATCGGCCAGCATTGCGCAGAGAAGCTTTGTAAACACTACCTGATTATCCGGTGTTCCCGCTGAAAACGGGCCGGTTTTCATATCAATGTACACCGCTTTATTTGCGATTGTTTGCACCGCTGCGAAATCGGTTTTGCCTGCTCCTGCGCCAGGTCCGTTTGTTCGCAGGATTTGCCTGGGTAATGTACACTTCTTAACAGGTTGTTCACAATCCATTGGGAACTCTCACATCTGTGTCTCACTAAACCATTATTTAGAGTTTCCCAGCTAGGAGTTGCCACCTATCTAGGAACAAAGCGACAAATGTGGAACCCTTATGTTTGAATCGTGGAACGCGAAGGAGGAGTGTCGCCGCGCAACATTTTCGACACATTGCCAACCGACTATTTGCCTAGGAGAGGGCGCATTGAAACGGCTTGTACATCGTGTGGACAACCTTCCAATTCATTGATTTCCAATTACTTATACACCATCAAAGCCAAACTAAACCATTTCATTCAGAGCGGATTTTTTCGTCCTCTACGGCCACATTCCCAGCGCTGAAGCGCTGGCCGGACGTGTTTCAAGGAGGACGCCCCGCAACCGCCCTTTGACCTGCAGGGCACGCGTGTCTTGGGGGTAGCTAGCTCATCGGGTGCGGCATTTAATTCATTTCATTTTTGACAATTTAGTTTTCCCATTTCCGCAGGAAGGCGGCCTTCTAGCAAAAAGCATTCGATTTGTTCACACCTGCTGCTGAGATTTTTTTTCGAGGGGGAAACAAGCCTCCGAAAATCTTTGATTCTGAGTCGCCTGAAGCGCACTTCCACCTTGTTGCGACGATGAGTTCCGTTAGCCTCCGCGAAATTCCAACCATGAACGCTTATCACATCACCGGAACTGCCGGCCTCGACTCCTTGAAGGCAGTGACACTGCCAGACCCAACGCCCGGCCCTGGAGAGGTCTTGGTGCGCATCCGCGCCACCTGCCTCAATTACCGGGACTACATGAATGTGATGGGCATTCGCGGAGTGACTGGGCCGGTGCCACGGATCCCCTGCTCCGACGGCGCAGGAGAAGTCGTGGCGGTGGGTGCAGGCGTGACCCAGTTCAAAACCGGCGACCGCGTCGTTTGCCCCTTTATGCCGAGCTGGCTGGCGGGAGAATACAGCCAGGCCCACGCCGCCCAGGCCCTCGGCGGTGCGGTGAATGGCCTGCTATGCGAGCTGGCGGTCATCCGTGCCGAAAGCCTGCTACCGATCCCGAACTACCTTTCCACGGAGGAAGCAGCTACCCTGCCCTGCGCCGCCGTCACCGCCTGGGATGCTCTGCACTGCCGTGGCGGACTGAAAGCCGGAGAAACCGTTCTCATTCTCGGCACCGGTGGTGTCTCGGTCTTCGCCCTGCAGTTCGCCAAGCTGGCCGGTGCCCGCGTGCTGGCGACCACCAGCAGCGATGACAAGGCCCAACGCCTCCTGCAACTCGGAGCGGATGCGGTACACAACTACAAAACCGATCCCGACTGGGACCAGTGGGCCGTGAAGCAAACCGACGGCCTCGGCGTGGACAAGGTGGTCGAAATCGGCGGCGCGGAGACGCTCAACCGCTCGCTCAAAGCCACACGCTTCGGCGGGCACATCGCCCTCATCGGCGTGCTCACCGGCACCAGCGCTGAAGTGCAGACCGTGCAGATCCTGCGCAAAGGCATCCGCCTGGACGGCATCTACGTCGGCTCACGCGAGATGTTTGCCCAGATGCTCGCCGAGATGGAGCGGGTGAAACTGCAGCCGGTGATCGACTCCACCTTTGAGTTCAGAGATGCACAGCCAGCCTTCCAGCGCATCGCCAGTGGGAAGCATTTCGGGAAGATTGTGGTGCGGGTGTGAGGCACCGTAGGCTGGCTAGAGGCAATCCCCCCTATATTGCCTGCTCAATGGCCTCCTCCAGCCACGCACGGAACTCCTCGGTGTCATGCTGGCGGGGAAACTCACGCGTTTTAGCTAAGCCCAATGCTTCCAAGGCCTCAGGACAAGCCAGCGCCACCAGCCCATCCATGGCCTGCCTCCAGACGGCATTCTCCCCTTCCCTCAGGGCCGCTCCAAGAAGAGGGATGACCGACGGCTGGCGGTGCTGCCAGATCGCGTTGAGGAGGAAAACACGCAGATCAGTATCCGTCGCCGCACGAAACTCCGCCATCAGTTCCGGAAGCGCCTCGTGGTCCAGTTCGATCAGACTACTGAAGGCATTTTCAGTGTCTCCCAAGCGATAGCGTTCCAAGTAGTAGGCAATGTGGGATGCAAAGACAGACATGGGAATAGACTTGCTATGGCAAGCATAAATGCCGCCACTGTTTGGCACCATAGTTTTCAGTGCATTTTATATTATTTTGTATCCAATCAATCCAGGGCGGCAAAAAAGCAGTTCTCCCTCTCCCCGCCGCTGACACACGACGAAAACGCTTATTGTTCTTCGGGGAGAGGGTTGGGGTGAGGGGACCACGGGCACCATCGCCAGCATGGGATGACCCCTCACCCGTCCTCTCCCCGAAGGACGTTTTGGGCTTTGCCCTATCATCGGCGGGGAGAGGGGACTCGCTGGATGTCCGCGCGATACAATATGTCTGGAAGGACTCTAAAATACTCGCATCAGCCCACTGCTCCACCTACCGCCACAACAACCCCGAAAACTTCTTCGCCACCGCCTGCCGATGCTTCGGCCATTCACGCGCGACAAAGGCCGGCCAGTCCTTCGTGGTGGTCAGTTTCTTCCCATCCGGCGTGCAAAGAATGAGCAGCACCGGGAGGCGGCCTTCACACAGCATTGGATGCTCCGTGAGCGCAAAGCACTCGTGCAACTTCACCTGCACTTCCGGTGACTCGTTCGCATAGGAGACCTTCAGGCTCCCACCAGCGGGCCATGGGATGGAGAGCGGCACCAGCTCATCCAGCCAGCTCACCTGCCCCTGGGCGAGATGCTGATGGAAGGCGGCCATCAGCGGCGCGGCCTGGGCTTCCTTCACCAAGGAGAGGCCTTTGAACGCACGGGCGAGGCATGTGGTAATGGCATCCGCATCAAAGCGCGGAAACTCCAGCTCGGGCAGCGTGGTGTGAACGAGATCCACCCGGGCCATGAACTGTTTCAGCCGATGATCCATGAGCGGCAGATCAAAGGCTCCTGCACGCTGCGCATCCGCGAGGCAGCGCCCGCTGGCGATGGGATCGAGGTCGCGCTGCTGCGCCTTCTGCTCGATCACGAGGTCGCGGTAGCGCACCACTTTCATCGCGGCCACGCGCTTGTTTTGCGCATCAAACAGATGCTCCACCGTGGTGCTCAGATGCTGGGGAAACATCTCCGCGATCCACGCCGGTTGCACAGCGGTGGCGAGACTGAGCAGGGTCAGCGGGTTGGGGCCACGCGAGGGTGCCTCCCGCAGATTGGCGGCCACGAAAAACGCGGCTTCCTGCACCACGCTCTCACGCACGAGCTGACCTTGGCGATGCTCGGTGAGATCGCACTCGGGCTTGCCGGGAGTGCGGCGTTTGGCGAGTTGATCCACAAAGCCCGCCATGAGGCAGCGGAGGAGGGATTCGTCACCTTTGGCGGTGGTCCCACCGTCGCGATCATACAGCCGCTGCTGCTGCGCGGCATGCAGGATCTGCTGGCAGGTCTGCTCCACCTGCCGGGCGACCTGCGCATTGATGCCGTGGCTGCGACAGCGCTCAAAGCTGAAGCCGTTTTCTTTGGCGAATTCATAAGCGCGCATCAGCGTGATGAAGTCGGAGTCTCCGCTGTCCTCAAACATCTCGCGCAGGCCCTTCATTTGCGCATCGTCGCGATCCAGACGAGCCAGCAAATCACGCCCGCTGACGAGCGCAGCGCACAGGGCGGCATCTGGCACGCAGCCGCGCTGGCTGGCCTCGATGAGCATGCGCGAATAGCGCGGGTGCATCGGCAGGCGCAGCATCTGGCGGCCCACGGGAGTGAGCTCCGCCCTGCCCTCGTGCAGGGCTCCCAGCATCGTCAGCAGCTTCTCGGCGCGCACCACGGCCTGCGGATCGGGTTTGTCCAGCCAGTCAAAGGTGGCGGCTTCCTGAATGCCGAGCGAGTGCAGCAGCAGCACGACCTCGGCAAGATCGCTGCGTTGAATTTCTGGCGTGTTGCGCTCTTCGCGCGTCTGGTGGCCAATCGAGGTCCACAAGCGGTGGCAAGTGCCAGGCGCAGTGCGGCCCGCACGGCCTTTGCGCTGGTCGGCGCTGGCACGACTGATCGGCTCCAGCAAGAGCGTGCCGATGCCGCGCTCGGCATCATAACGAGCCACGCGTGCCACGCCGCTGTCCACCACATGGCGGATGCCGTCGATGGTGATGCTGGTCTCCGCCACGTTCGTAGCCACGATGACTTTGCGTAGCGCGTTCGGGGCAAAGGCGCGGTCCTGCTCCTGCGGCTCCAGTTCGCCATGCAGAGGAATGCAGGCCACACGCTCCTGCGTTCGCAGTCCTCTCAAGGCGTCCAGCGTGCCATTGATCTCGCCGCGCCCGGGCATGAAGACGAGGATGTCGCCGGGATCGCCTTCATAAAGAATGCGCTCCACCGCCTCCGCCGCCTGCACCGTGAACGGACGCTGATCAGGCACCGGCAGATAGGCCACCTCCACGGGAAAGCTCTGCCCTTCGGAAACCAAGATGGGGCAGGAGTTCAAATACGCCGCCACAGGTTCCGCATCGAGAGTGGCAGACATCACCAGCATCACCAGATCGGGACGCTGGCTCTGCTGCAAGTGTTTTACCAAAGCCAGCGCCACATCGCTGAGCAGATTGCGTTCATGGAACTCGTCAAACACGACCGCGCCCACCTTGGACAGTGCGCGATCATCCTGCAACCAGCGCAGCAGAATGCCCTCCGTGACAAAGCAGATGCGGGTGCCGACGCTCGTATGATCATCAAAGCGAATCTGATAACCCACCTCCGCGCCCAGTTTGCCCGAGCGCTCCGAAGCCACGCGTGTGGCCACGGTGCGTGCCGCCACGCGGCGCGGCTGCAGCACCACGATCATCTTGTCCCCCGCCACGCCCGCATCCAGCAGCATCTGCGGCACCTGCGTCGTTTTGCCCGAGCCCGTCGGGGCCACCAGCACCAGCCGGTTGCCGCCTTGCAGCGTGCGCAGGATGTCGGCGTGAATCTTCCAGATGGGGAGCGCAGTAGGGGCAGGCATGAAGTGGGGCGCTCGCTATAAACCAGAACTTCATCTTTTTCGACGAACGATGGTGGAATCCATGCATTGGCGACGTTTCGTCGATTCACCCAACCTGCCAACCATGCACCGCCTTTCCTCACTCCTCCTCGCCATCACACTCTGCGTCGCAACGACTTCTCAAGCGGAGGATTTGAAAGCCGTCGCCGCAAGTCTCGATGGGTATCGTTTCGAATTCGCCTGCAAGGACCCCATGCCGGAAAACCCCAAGCCGGGCGCTGATGGCATCTCCGCCCGTGCCACGAATGATCCCGCGACCAACGACAAGTTCACCGACGTGCGCAAGTTTGGCGGCGAGCCCGGCAAGCGCTACAAGATCACCCTCCGCGTGCGCGGCGTGGTGGAGCCGATGATGTACAAAGACGGCCAGCAGGTGGGCGAGTACTTCTACATCGGCGGCGCACCCAACAACGCCACCTACAACATCTACCAGCTCACCGTCTCCGCCCCGGCGCAGCATTTCTTCTTCAACCGCCAGGACAAGGTCGGGCATAAGATCTTCACCATCGACTACACCGCCACCATCGAGGTCGAAGGCGGCGCCACGCTCACCCTTCACGGCAACGGCCAAAACGGCCACATGATCACCAACTTCGCCAAACTCGTCGTCCCCGAAGTTGCCCCTGCCCCGCAGCCTTTCAACGGCCAGTTCATCCAGCTCAATGTGGTGGATGTGGCGGAGGTGAAGTGAGGAGGGCCAGATATGCGTAGCCGTCTTGTCATTTCACTCGCGTCTTTCCTGCTGGCGACTGCATCCCTGCAAGCCGCAGCGCCCAACATCATCCTCATCATGTCGGATGACATGGGCTTCTCGGATCTCGGGTGCTACGGCGGGGAGATTCAGACGCCGAATCTTGACCGGTTGGCGAAGGGCGGTGTAAGGCTCAGTCAGTTCTACAATGCCGGGCGGTGCTGCCCGACGCGGGCGTCGTTGCTGACGGGGTTGTATCCGCATCAGGCGGGGATTGGGCACATGATGGAGGATCGGGGGCAGGAGGGTTATCGGGGGGATTTGAACAAGCGCTGCGTGACCATCGCGGAAGTGTTGAAACCGGCGGGTTACCGGACCTATGCGGTGGGCAAATGGCACGTCACGAAGCATGCAGTGCCCAAAGGCCCGAAGTTCAACTGGCCGCTGCAGCGCGGCTTTGACCGCTTCTACGGCACGATCACTGGAGCGGGCAGCTTTTATGATCCGGGGACGCTGACGCGTGATGATACGATGATCTCGCCTTTTGCCGATCCTGAGTACCAGCCGAAGCAGTATTATTATACGGATGCGATCAGCGACCATGCGGTGCGTTTCATTGATGAGCATGCCAGCGCGCAGAAGGACAAGCCCTTCTTCCTCTACATGGCCTACACCGCCGCGCATTGGCCCATGCACGCGCTGCCAGAAGATGCGGCCAAATACAAGGGCAAGTATGACGCAGGCTACGAGTCCATGCGGCAGGCGCGTCTGCTGCGCATGCGGCAGATGGGATTGATCGCCAAGAATGCGGAGCTTTCTCCCACGAAAGGCGACTGGACACAGGTGCAGGACAAAGCGTGGGAGACACGCTGCATGGAAATTTATGCCGCCATGATCGACCGCATGGACCAGGGCATCGGCCGCGTGGTTGCCACTCTGGAGAAAAACGGCCAGATGCAAAACACGCTCATCCTTTTTCTACAAGACAACGGCGGCTGCCAGGAAGCCATCGGCCGTCAGGCGAAACCACCTGCGTTCAATAAGAAGACCTTTCCCGTCATCGCGCAGGATGCCATTCGTACGGACACCATCCCAACGCAAACGCGCGATGGCCAGCCGGTGAAGCAGGGCCAGGGCATCATGCCGGGCGGACCGAACGACTACATCGGCTATGGCGAAGCATGGGCCAATGTTTCCAACACGCCGCACCGGGAGTACAAGCATTTCGTGCATGAGGGCGGCATCTCCACGCCGCTCATTGCCCACTGGCCAGACGGAATACCAGCGGCACAAAACGGCAAGATCGAACCTCAACCTGGCCATCTCATTGATCTCATGGCGACGTGTGCCGACGTGGCCGCAGCCAAGTATCCCGCCGAATTCAATGGGCAGACGATCCAGCCCATGGAGGGCGTGAGTTTGCTGCCCGCCTTTCAAGGCCGGATCAATGGCACTCGTTCCATCTTCTGGGAACATGAAGGCAATCGCGCGCACCGCCTCGGCCCGTGGAAGCTCGTGGCGAATGAAAACAAGCCGTGGGAACTGTACCACATCGACCAAGACCGGGCTGAGTTGCATGATCTGGCTGCGGCGGAACCGGAGCGTGTCAACGCCATGGCCGCAGCATGGGAAACATGGGCTGCGCGAGCGCAGGTGCTGCCCCTCGGCACTTGGAAAAAGCCGGTCGCGCCGCAAGGCGCGCAGTCCGGTGGTGATAAATAGTGTAGCTGTTACATTGATTTTGGAACAAAACGTGCTCACGTCCGGCCCATGGATCTTTCCCACATTGCTCTCGATGCTCCTACGCTCAAATTGTGTTTGTCCATCGTCGGCGGCTTGCTGCTGATCGCCATGGTGCGGATTTTGTTTCTGCTGCGCACCAATTCCCGCCTGAGCGAGGCCACTGCCAAAATGGAGCAGCAGGTGCTCAATCAGCACCAGGAAATTCTTTCGGTACGCTCAGACTCCAATGCTTGGCGTGGCGAGTTGCAGCGCATGTTTGATGCTTTTCGTGCGGAGTTCTCCAAGCGCTTGGAAGAGTCTGAACAGCGCTATCATGACATCAAGCAGCGCAGTGAGAGTATCATCAAACCGGCGGTGCCCGTTGCGTTAGCAGAGCCGCCACCGCCAGATGCCTTCGTGACACCTCCCGTGGCAGAGCAGGAAGAGGCTCCTGTGCTCCCGGTGCCTGCGCTGAACATTTCATAATTTGCGCCTGAGTAGATGGCCTGAGGGTATTGAATGTCTGCCAAAGCGAAGGAATTTAAGCGCGATTGATTTGGAACAATATTTGCTGAATAAATCTTCATGAAGAGTGCCTTGCCGCCGGACATCACCCTATTGCAAATCTGCCTAACCCTCGTCTCCGGCTTGTTCTTGCTATCCTTGATTCGGATTGTCCGACTCGTACGCGCTAACCGTCGCATGCGGGCTGAAACAGAGAAGATGGACAAGCAGGCGGCACTGCAACAGATCGAAGTCACTGCCATCCACCATGATGCGATGTCCTGGCGGGCCAAAACGCAGCGCCAGTTTGATGCGCTCCGGGCTGATCTCTCCCACCGCCTACAGCAGTCAGACCAGGGAGGCGTGCATGCCCTGAAAGACCTGGAGGAAAGCCACCAGCAGGCTCTCGCAGCGGCACTTGGTAAAATTTCTGTACTGGAGGCCGCGCTGGCTGCCAAGCCCGTGGCCGTCGCACCTCCGCCGCCCCCTGCTTTTGTGCCGCCTAAACCGCCACCACCCTCCCTGCCTGCGCTGCCAGCCATGGAAACGCTGCGGGTGCAATCGCTGGAGTCTGAGCTTGCGGCTGCCAAGGCCGAGATTGCCCTCGGCAAACAGCATAACGCTGTGCTTCAGCGTGCCCTACTGCTCGCGCGACGTAAAGCCCCGGTGCCCGCTGGGCGGAAAAGCCCCCAGCGCAGCAACGCGCGCTGCGCTTGAGCGGAGAAATCACGGAAGTGTTTTTTCCTCTCGCCAATGGTGAGAGACCGTCTTTATTCAGAGACGCAGAGCAAGGCGCATCATGTGTGTCAGCTTTGCACGTCATCCCACCTTTCGTCCCATGACTGAAAACCCTACCGCAGACTCTCCCTTCGGCACCAGCTTGCCGCATGACCCCTTCCAGGCAGCGAAAGCCAGCGCCTTGAAAGCGGCTGAAGAATTGCGCGCCGCTGCCACCCAGAAAGCGTCCGAATTCCGCACTGCCGCAGAAGCGCGAGCACACCAGTTCCGCGACACCGCCGAGCAGAAGGCCACCGACATCAAGGAAAAGGCGGGCGAATTCGCCGACCACACCCTCAGCGAAGCGCGCGTGCGTTATGATGACCTGCGCGCCGAGGCGGAAAAGTTCGCCCGTGAAAAGCCGCTGCAGGCACTGCTGACCGCATTTGGCGTCGGCTTTATCGTCGGGACCATTCTGCGTCGCTGATAGCCCCAACGCGCCCGCCCCTTCATGAACTCAGGCATGCCGCCCGCCAACGAGGAACGCGCCAGCGCAGCAGGATTGCTGCGCGCCGTGGCCTTGTACATTGAGGCACGCGGACGTTTGCTGCACATCGAAGGGCAGGAAGCTGGCAGTCGTCTCTCCAATCTCACCGGCATGTTCATGCTGGCGCTCACCGCTTTCATCATCGGCTGGATGCTCGCCGCTCCCGCGCTGGTCTGGATGATCGCTGAGTCCAACGGCTGGCACTGGACGCGCGTCGCGCTGGCGGGTGCCGCTATTCATCTCTTTCTCGGCCTGCTACTGCTCGCCGGACTGAAAACCAGGCTGCGTGGGATGCAGCTCTTTGAGGAATCCTTCAACCAATTCCGCCGCGATCGCGAATGGCTCGCCAGCAACAAGAACGACTGACGCCGAAGCAGCAGGCTTTGCGTGATCTGGAAGATGCCCGTGCGTCTCTGGCGCATCATGCCGCGCTGGCGGTGGAGGAATGGAGTCCAAAGGCGCTGCTCACCCGCAGTGTGGAAAAACATCGTGCGCTGTGGTTCGGCGCTGCCGCCATTGCAGGCATGGCACTGCTGAAATTCATCTGGCCAGTGGGAGGCACCAACCCCAAGCAGCATTCCTTTTTAAACAGCGCTAAAAGCAGCGGGATGTTTGCACTGCTGCTCAGCCCACTCATAGCTCTCGCTCGTAAATCCGCACTTAACTACGGCACCCAATGGTTTGAAACTTATCTGAGTCAGAGAGTTTCTCCGAACGATCCGGATGCCGGAACAGTCTAGCATCATCATCTTTCATGTCTGATTCCACTGAAACAACCCAAGAACTGATACCCGTTTTAGAGTCCGTCGCAGATTACCTCAGATTCTGCGTGGACTACGATGCCTCTGATTTGCACATGTCCACTGGAGCCAAGCCTTCGTGGCGGCGCTTCGGCATTCTACAGCCGATCTGGGACAACACCGCCCTGCTGACCGCCGAAGACACACACCGGCTGGCGCATGCGCTGATGAACGAAGTGCAACTCAAGACTTTTGAGGCCCGTGGAGATGTGGACTTTGCCTACCAGCCAGGGTTTGGCCGCTTCCGTGCGTCCATCGTCAAGCAGCGGCTGGGCATTGAAATGGTGTTCCGCGTCATCAAGACCCAGATCAAATCCATTGATGAACTCGGCCTGCCACAGACCGTCAGAACGCTGACGCGCTTTCACAACGGCCTCATCCTGGTGACGGGTTCCATCGGCAGCGGCAAATCCACCACGCTGGCGGCTTTGCTGGACGCCATCAACGCTGAGCGTGAGGATCACATCATCACCCTGGAAGACCCCATTGAGTACCTGTTCCCCTCGAAAAAGTGCCATGTGACCCAGCGCGAAGTTCACACGCACACGGCCTCATTTGGTGCCGCATTGCGCGGCGCGCTGCGTGAAGACCCAGACGTGATCATGGTCGGTGAGATGCGCGACCTGGAAACCATCTCTCTCGCCATCACGGCGGCGGAAACGGGGCATCTCGTGCTCGGCACGCTCCACACCAGCAGTGCGGCGCGCACCCTGGACCGCGTGCTCGATGTGTTCCCCATCGACCAGCGTGATCAGATCCGCATCATGGTGTCGGAATCCTTGCGCGGGGTGCTCACCCAGCAGTTGATTCCCAAAGCGGACGGCACAGGCCGTGTCATGGCGCTGGAAGTTTTGATCAACACCCCTGCCGTCGGGGCCTGTATCCGCGATGGCAAAACCTTCATGATCCCCGGTGTCATGCAGACGGGCAAGGCGGTCGGGATGATCCCGATGGACGATTCGCTGCGCAATCTTTACTCCTCAGGAATGATCACCCGTGAAGAATGCGAACGCCGCGCCGAAGACAAGACCACCATGAAGAAGTTCTTCGAATCCTGAACCACCCACTGACCCCAGCGTAAGTCTCATGCCGATCATCGAGCAATATTTCCATCAACTCATCGATATGGGGGGCTCTGACCTCCATCTCGCCCAGGGGCAACCGCCGAAAGTGCGCGCCCATGGTAGCATCAAATCCATCGCCGAGGAGATTCTCGACGAGGCCAGCATCACAACCATGCTGCATGAGATTTGTGAGGAGAAAGCCTGGCTGCGTTTCCTGGAAAAAGGCGATCTCGACTTCGCCTATGAAATGGATGAGAGCAGCCGTTTCCGCTGCAACTACTTGAAGCAGCAGCACGGCCTGGGGGCCGTCTTTCGTATCATTCCCACCAAAATCGCCAGTCTGGAACAGCTCGGCATTCCGCCTGTGGTGAAGGAGTTTTGTAACATCCGCAGCGGCCTGGTGCTCGTCACCGGCCCCACTGGCTCAGGCAAGTCCACGACGCTGGCGGCCATGATTGATTACATCAACACCAACTTCACGCGGCACATCATCACGGTGGAAGAACCCATCGAATTCGTTCACCGCAATAAAAAGAGCATTATCACGCAGCGTGAAGTGCCGATCCAAACCTCTTCCTTCGCGGACGGCCTGCGGGCGGCTTTGCGTGAGGACGCGGACATCGTGCTCGTCGGTGAAATGCGCGACCTTGACACCATCTCGCTGGCTTTGACTGCGGCGGAAACCGGGCTGCTCGTGTTTGGCACCCTGCACACCAACAACGCGCGCAAGACGGTTGACCGTATCATTGACGTGTTTCCTTCCGATCAGCAGAGCCAGGTGCGCACCATGCTGGCCGCTTCGCTCAAAGGCGTGGTCGCCCAGCTCCTCATGAAAAAGTCGGATGGCAAGGGCCGCGCCGCTGTGAATGAAGTCCTGGTGTCCACCCCCGCCGTCGGTGCCATCATTCGTGAAGGTGCCACGCAGAAGCTCTACGACGTCATCATCGGTGGTAAAGCTCAGGGCATGCAGTTCATGGACGACGCCATCTGGCACAAGCTCCGCGACGGCTACGTCACCCCGATGGAAGCCTACATGAAGGCCATCGAAAAGAAGCGCTTCCAGCCTTTCCTACCCCCCGAGGACGCAGGTGTTGCGGTCGCAAGCGGTGGCGATATTCAAAAGTAGCCGCAAGAACGGCCCTATGGAGCAGTCTCGTCTTGCCGCAGTATCTGCGGTGAAGTAACATCATAGTCATTCAAGGATGAGCACGGCTCCAGCAGGCACTTCGTCAAACCAGCCGCAACGCAGCAGTCATCAACCTGGCGCGTTGGCGATTCTGACTGCCACTGCGGTGGGTGGAGTCATCGCTGCGCGCATGGGTAAAACTCCCTTCTTGCTAGCTGCTGGCGCTGCGGCCATTGCCCTGCTGAAGTCCAAAAAGACGGAAGCTCCCCAGGCCTTTCCGCCTCCGGCCCCGCAGCCTGAAAGCCCGGCGCAGAGCCAGGTCGAGCAGTGGCTTTCCCGTCAAATCATGCGGGAAGAACAGGCTCCCGTCGTCGAACTGGCCCCCGCCAATGCCCCGCCGGTCGAACCGGAAGACGACTACAGCCCACAATCTTTTTTGCTGGACGAGGCGGATGAGGTCGCCAGCGCTCCAGCAACCAACGAAGTCTTTGCCGGACTCACTGAACCCATGCCGCAGTTGTTTGCGGCAACTGCACCACCCATGGAGCAGGAAGCCGTCGTGGAAGCTCCCCTGCCCTTGCCGGAGGCATTGGAAACGCCCGACACACCGCCAGCGGTCGCTGATTCCGCATGGACTCTCGGCGTCGAGCCGCTGCCCAGCCTGAGCGAAGCTGCGCCCCATGTCCCCCCAGCCGGCAGCCCGTTTTTCGACGCGCCGCTGCGGCAGGATGATCCTACCAGCAAGCTGGAGGCGCCCTTTTCGAGCATGTTTTCCAGTGCTCCGGTGCAGCAGGAAGAAACCGCGCCGCCACAGTTCTTTGCCGCTGCGGTGTTTGAGGGGGCGGCCTTCCCAGATGAAATCAGCGTCGTGCCCCCGACTGAACCGGTGGCTATGCCAGCCGCTGTGGCCCCCACGCTGGAACCCCAGCCGGAGCCAGTGAGCGAACCGCCCCCCGCTGCGGCAGCCGCCCCAGAAATCTCCGTTGAGCTTGCGGCTCCAGGGGATGCCTCGTTCGATTCTCCCCTAGCCGCAGCGACTCAAAACCCCTGGCAGCCTGAGCCAGAGGTTGCGCCGGTGACGCCATCGCAGCCGCCGCCGACCGGCCCCGTGATCGAAGCCGAGATCATGCTGCGCCCGCGCGCGCCGACGCAGAATGCCGTCATCGCGAAATCCAAGTTCACCCCTCCTTTATTTTTCTCCGCCGAAGGCAGCGAAGCCGTGCCTACCGAAGGTGCCAACGACGCGCACTTTCCCAGCCCGCTGCAAGCTCCACGCGAACCCAAACAGCGCGCCGCCTGGCGCTCCTGGTGGCGGGGGGATTGAGTCCCTTACGAACGCGCGTTCTTTCTCCTGAGCAGCCCAACAACTGAGCAGAGGCCCAGCAGCGTCAGTGCAAACCAGTCGCCGAATCGCGCATAGAGCGTGATCTTCCCCACGCGCGGCACCTTGACCTCGCCGGGCAGCGTGCCTTCGACGAAGGAGGTGCCGGTGTCGGGATCGCTGAGTCTGGACGTGACGCGGCCACAGGTGTCGATGAAGCAGCTCACGCCCGTGTTGGTGGCCCTGACCATGGGGCGGCGCAGCTCGATGGCGCGGAAGAGGGCATTGGTCATGTGTACTTCGGGTTCCTCGCTTTGCAGAAACCAGCCATCATTGGTGATGTTCACGATCATCTGCGGAGCCTCGCGCACAAACTTGCGCGCCAGACTGCCGACAGTGTCTTCAAAGCAGATGAGCGGGATGATCTGCACCTGCGGCTGCTCCAGCAGTAACGGCTCGGTTTTATCTCCCGGTGTGAAGGCTCCCTCGAACATGCCGCGAAAGAAGGAGAACGGCGGGATGTTTTTCAGCGGCAGGTATTCACCGAAGGGAACGAGATGCACCTTGTGGTAATCCTGCCGATGAGTGACATCGCCACGGAACAACACAGCGGAGACGTGGCCGATCTCAGCGCTTTCATACAAATCGGTTCCGGTGATGAGGCTGAAGTCTCCCGCATGCAGCATTTCATCCAGATAATTCTTGTGCCAGCCAGGGGGAAGCTGGCGATACCGGTCCTCCAGATTCACCGGCATGGCGCTCTCCGGCCAGACGATGAGATCTGTGGAGGTCTTGCCGTCCTTGGCCGTGCCATACATGCGGGTGAACTGATCCAGCCGCTGATAGGTTTGCTCCGCCAGCCTGCCGGTAGCAGCATCTACCAGTGCCACGTTGGGCTGTACCAAAACGGTACGCACGGTGATGCTGTCCGGCTCTTTCTCCGTGAGCTTGAGCATGCCATAGCCAGCCGTGATGAGCATGAGGATCAAGGCCACAGTGAAGTCCAGGCGGGTCTTGCACGTCCCTTCCCCGCGGAAGGAGAGGATGAGCCGCGTCAGAGTGTTCCAGGCGGCGCAGGCTACGAAGACCGGAAGAAAGGACAGGCCGAAGACGCCCACCAGATCGGCAGCCTGCACGAGCGGTAGATTGCGAGCCATGGCCACGCCAAGACCGTTCCAACCAAAGCCGGTGAAGACCGTGGTGCTGCGCAGCCACTCACACGCGACCCAAGCTGCTGCGGCGAGAAAGGCACAGGCCAGAGAATGCAGCGTGCTGGGCCACCACGCATCCTTGGTCAGCGTGTTCACGTTGGGGCGTGCAAAGCGGTGCGTGAACCAGGCCCACAGTCCAAAGTAAACCGCACAGTAGCCTGCCAGGCCGAGCAGTGCGCCCCATCCGGTCAGCTCCGGTAGCAGTCCTGACCATGAGTTATCGTAGGCATTGCCAAGCCTGACTCGTGCGGAGTGATGTACCCACTTCAGATTCACCAGGAAAAAGGCCAGCCCGGCCAGGTAGCCACGCCAGAACGGGCGCACTTTGATGCCTTCGGCATCTTTCCAAGGCCACAAGACCGCGAGCAGTGGCAGGAGCCAGAGCCAGACGGCAAGATCGGAATTCCAACCTGGAAAGGCAAACGTCAGAATGATCCCGCTGAGCAGCGGGGCTAAGAGCATGAAGAGGCGCAGGCGTTTGGGAGCAGTCACGGGGCGGGATCATGCCGTCGCCAGCCGAAAAGCCAAACGCACATTCCGTCAATTTCAGCGTGTCCGATTCCTCCCAAAAGTTGTCCGCACATCAGACTGGTCAAAAGACGTTCATAGGAGTGATAATCCAACCCACCCACTATGAAAGCAATCCTGCTCATTCTTGTCTCTGCCGTTTTAGCCCACGCTGCACCCACCGGCCCCATCCGCGTGCTGTATCTGGATGCCGAGGGCAAGGAGCAAAGCGCCGTCGGTCCACTGCATGCGGCTATGCGTGATCTAGGCCGCGATGCGATCTGGTTTGACTATGCCAAAGAGGAACTGCCCACCGGGAGCTATGACCTCATCGTCAAACCCGGCGGTGATTTGAGCCGCGACGCGATTCTCTCCAAACTCAGCGCCGAGCGCAAAGCCAGCTATGAAGCCTTCTTGCAGCAGCGCGATGCGGAAGAGCGCAAGAAACACCCGCAGGTGGCCAATTACGAAAAGCGCCCGGAGCCGCTGACGCTGCAACTGCCCATGAGTGTGAAAGGCAGCATGGAGCGCACGCAGGTGCCGGCAGATTGCGAACTGAAGCTCTTCGCCAGCGAGCCGGACATCGCCAAGCCCATCGCCTTTGCGTGGGATGAGCGCGGTCGCTGCTGGGTGGTGGAGACGCGCGACTACCCGCATGGCGTGAACGACAACGGCGAAGGCCAGGACAGCGTGAAGATCTGCGAGGACACCGATGGCGATGGCAAGGCTGACAAGTTCACCGTCTTCGCTGACAAACTCAATCTGCCCACGGGCATCGTGTTTGCACGCGGTGGCATCATCGTGGCCGCGCCGCCGAAGTTCATCTACCTCGAGGACACCAACGGCGATGACAAAGCCGATGTGCGTGAAACCGTGATCGACTGCTGGGGCATCCGCGACACGCACGCGCAGGCCAGCAATCTCCATTACGGCTTCGACAACTGGCTCTACGGCTGCGTCGGCTACAGCGGCATCGAAGGCTACGTCGGTGGCAAGAAACACCAGTTCGCTATGGGCACCTATCGTTTCAAGTCGGACGGCAGCGCCATCGAGTTTCTGCATCAATTCACCAACAACGCCTGGGCACACAGCACCAACGATGCGGGAGATCAATTCGGCGGCACCGCGAATGGCGCGCCCATCTTCTTTGGCGGCATCCCCGCCACAGCCTATCCCGAAGGCTCACGCGGCATGACGGCCAAGAAGATCAACATCGTCGAAGCCTGCCACACCATCACACCGAACTTCCGCCAGGTGGATGTCTTCGGCGGCTACACGGCGGCTGCGGGCAGCAGTTTCATCTACAGCGACAACTTGCCCAAGCGCTTCCAAGGCAAGGCCATGGTCTGCGAACCGACGATGAAGGTCGTCTCCGTTTTCGATGTGCAGCCCGACGGCGCAAGCTGGAAGGCGCTCGATTTCATGAACATCTACGCCAGCAGCGATGAGTGGAACTCCCCGGTCTATGCCGAGGTCGGCCCCGACGGCGCGGTATGGGTGGCTGATTTCCAAAATTTTATCATTCAGCACAATCCCACGCCCAGCCTGGAACGTGGCGGCTTCGTGGCCACCACCGGCAAAGGTGGGGCGCATGAGAATGACATCCGCGATCACAGCCGTGGGCGGATTTATCGGGTCGTTGCAAAGAAGTCCGATGGCAAAAACACCCCGGCCTCCCACTTCATTCTGCCACCACCGAAACGCACAACCTCAGATTTCATCGCAGCTCTTAACCAACCAACCGTATACGGAAGACTGTGGGCGCAGGCTGCTATCGTCGAGGGTAATGCATCTAGTGCCGCAGACATGCCAAAGGAACTCAAAGCACTGGTTTCTTCCAATAGCGGCCAAGCTAATGCCATTCACGCCTTGTGGAGCCTACAGGGCATCGACAATCTCGATGAAGCCACGCACAAGGCTGCGCTGCTCTCCAAGGACGCCAAGCTGCGCCGCAATGCCGTGCGTGCTCTCGGCAGCGATGCCAAGGCGCAGTCGCTGCTCTTCGGTGCCGGTGTCATCAGCGATCCCGATTTGCACACTCGCCTCGCGGCTTTTGTGAAGCTCGCAGACTTCCCCACCACGCCGGAGATTCAGACGCTGGTGAAAAAGCTGGCTGCTGATCCGGTGGTGAAAAATGACGAATGGTTGGCCGAAGCTGCCAAGATGCTGGGCAAGAAGCACAAGGCGCTGAACTACAAGGAAGGTCCAAACCTGCTGCCGAACGCCGGTTTTGAAGAAGTGGCGGAAGGCACCAAAACACCCACCGGCTGGAAGCTGCGCAACTACGGCACGAAGCCCGGCAACGCCGGAGCCGAATGGAGCCTCGTCACCGATGAGAAGATGGTACACAGCGGCAAGCAGGCCTTCCGCGTCATCACACGCGATGATGCCGACACCAGTTGCTTTGCCGACGTGCCGCTGAAGCCGAACACGGAATACAAGCTCAGTGCGTGGATCAAAACGCATGGCTTCAAAGGCAAGGCGAGCCTCAATGACCACCTTGGTCGTGCCGAAACCACGGCGGTCAAGCGCACGCAGGACTGGACCGAAGTCGCAGTGACCTTCAACAGCAGAACGCGCGACAAAGCGAGCATCAATCTCCTGCACGTGGCCAAAGGCGACACCTACTTTGACGATGTACGCCTGGTGGAACTGATTCCCGAAGTCGAGGATGATGAATCCAAGCTTGTTGGCGATGTGAAGCGCGGAGAGAAAATCTTCTGGGAGCACCCCGTGGCCGCCTGCAAAAACTGCCACATGCTCAAAGGCCAGGGCAGCGCCGTGGGGCCTGCGCTGGATGGCGTCGCGACGCGCAAAGATGCCGCTTACATTCTCGAAAGCTTGGTCAATCCGAACGCCAAACTCGCCGAAGGCTACACCGCCACGCCGATCTCCCCGATGCCGCCGATGAACCTCATCTTGAAGCCCCAGGAGTTCGCCGATGTGAAGGCTTTCATCATGAGCCTGAAGTGAGGCGGGTTGGTAGCGCAAAACGGCTCTCCCTCTCCCCGCCCTTGACTCTCGTTGACATCGTATTTTTACTTCGGGGAGAGGGTTGGGGTGAGGGAACGTAGGGCAGCCTCTGCAAGCATTGGATGCCCCCTCACCCGACCTCCACTGCCATTTAGTTAAGATTTCTGAAATAATCTTCACTGTGGGTTGTAGAGCAGATGCATGAACATAAACAAGGCTCGCATCACAGTCTGCTCATTGATTTGGTTGAGTCGTTGCGTGGGCGTTTGGCAGCTCCAGACT
>CAINGK010000003.1 GCA_903848465.1 uncultured Verrucomicrobiota bacterium | reverse complement strand
TGCTCCCTTGGGAATCGCGGCCCCAATCGTCCAACTCATCTTCCTGGACCGCAACGCGGTCCCGTCACCGGCGCTGCGGTGGCGCAGGGACCTGCGGTGACGGAACCTCCTTGAGGTTCGTGCTTCGTCGGGGAGAGTGGGTGGCACGGCTCCCAGGAGAGCACTCGCCAAGGCTCGGCACTCCTGGGCTGCATGACGAAAGCCCGTTGGGCTTGGGGGACGACGCACGGCGTGCGGACCCTGAGCCAGGTTTTGATGATTCTACCACTCAGTCCCGACCTTCAATTCGAGCAGGGGCCACTTTTGAAAGTTGGTGATTCGCGCCAGCCTTCTTCCTCTGCAACTCCAGCACCTCGTCAGCGTTTAAGCGCTAACGTATGAACCGGCGTCTCCTCCTCCGCTCCACCGCGCTGCTAGCGCTTTCGCTCCCCCAAGTAAGCTGCCGGTTGCTGCTCAGACAATTGCGCCCGTCGCGCAAAGGCTCACGCGGCGGCTCCCCCAAAGGCGTGGTGCCCTACCAGATCATGGTGGACGGCTACCAGCGCACCGGGCTGGTGCATGTGCCCCCGACCCCACAGCAGCAGCCTGCCCCCGTCGTGTTTGTGTTTCACGGCCATGGCGGCTCCGCCTCGATGGTGGCCAGCGGCTTCGGCCTGCATCAGCTCTGGCCGGAGGCCATCGTGATCTACCTCCAAGGTTTGAATACGCCCTCCCAACTGGACCGCGAAGGCCGTAAAGCTGGCTGGCAAACCCGCGAAGGAGATCAGGGGAACCGCGATCTGCATTTGTTTGACGCCGTGCTCGCGGATCTGAGTCAGAAGTATCGGGTCGAAGCCCGTCACGTCTTTGCCACCGGCCACTCCAACGGCGGCTTCTTCACTTATTTGCTCTGGCATGCACGCTCGCGCGCCCTAGCCGCCGTCGCCCCCTCCGCCGCCACGACCGCACGCATGGGCAACGTCACCCTGCCACCGAAACCAGCGATGCATCTGGCTGGCACCCACGACCAGATCGTCAAATTCGCCGCCCAGCAGGCGACCATGGAACAGGTCAAGCGCAGCAACCACTGCGATGCCGCAGGCGTCCCCTGGGGCCAAAACTGCACCTTCTTCCCCTCCCGCAGCGGCACCCCGCTCGTGACCTACATCTATTCCGGCACGCACACCTTCTCCAGCGCCGCCCCACCGCTGATCGTACAGTTTTTCAAACAACAGTGCGGGGTGATGCGGTGAATCAGGTGATTTGGGCGACGACTTGAAATTGGAATGACTTGGCGCAGGAAGCCACACGAGCGCGAAGCGTCTTTGACTGCGGTGACAGAGATGCACGGCGCAAGCCTGCATCGGCGGCACCGCTTTCGTGAGGTCCAGCGTGCTGTCCGTCCACAGCACTCCGTCCGGCCTGCGGGAACGGCAACGCTTTTGCGCTGTGTAGAGTGCTATTCGTCCCCCCTACTGCCTGCGAAAGCGGCGTCGCGCCGAGGCTTGCCTGTCCTCCGTAGCGCTCAGCACGAAGGAGGCCGCACTCAAAGACGCTGGTGCGCACTTTTGCTCCCGACGGCTGCGACACTGGCAGACAGGATTGACGCCCGCCGCCCGTTCATCATACTCCCCCCATGCTCATCCGCACCCTCGCCATCCTCCTCGCGGCATCGACTCTCGCCCACGCAGCTCCCGCTGAGCACGTCATCCTCATCAGCATCGACGGCTGGGCGCATCAGTACTTCGATGACCCCAAGTGCCACATGCCTGCGGTGAAAGCGCTGGCGGCCAAGGGCGTCCGGGCCAAGCGCATGGAATGCTCCTTCCCCACCGTGACGTGGACGAACCACACGACGCTCGTCACCGGCGTGCATCCAGCCAAGCACGGCGTGCTAGCCAACGAGTACTTCGACCGTGCCACACGCAAGAAAGTCCCTCTCATTCCTGACCCAATCTTCAACAAGGACGAGATCGTCAAGACTCCGACGATCTACGACGCAGCCAAGGCCGCCGGTTTGACCACCGCCGGAGTGATCTGGCCCGCCTCACGCGGAGCGAAGACACTCGACTGGACGGTGCCAGATGTGTTTGAGCAGGAGTTGTTTGAGAAATACGGCACCCCTTCCCTGCTGGCGGAAGCGCGCGCGGCGGGCATCCCCATCGAGAAGCAGAACGAGTGGTGCAAACTGGGCAATCCCGGCAAGGCCCAGCGCGACTACATGTACTCGTTGCTCGCCACGCACATCATCAAACAGCACAAGCCAAACTTCCTCGCACTTCATCTGGTGACGCTCGATTCCTTCGAGCACTCCAATGGTCGCCAAGTGCCTGAGGCCTACTGGGCAGCGAATGATTCAGACAACCGCGTGGCCGATCTCGTCCGTGCCACCGAAGAGGCCGGCATCCGCGACAAAACGACCTTCATCATCACCACCGACCACGGCTTCGTCACCTTCACCAAATCCATCAATGCCAACGCCGCACTGCGGCAGGGCGGTTTCGTCAAATCGGTGCTGGGCAAAAGCCTCGCGCCCGACTCCCAAGTCTTCGCCATGGCCGAAGGCGGCGCGTGCTTCGTCTATGTGCTCGATGACGCCAACCGCGACAGCATCCTGCAACAAATCACCCCAACTCTCTCAAAGCTAGAAGGCGTCGAGGGCGTGGTCGAAGCCAAAGACTTCGACACCAAGCTGCACCACGTCACCGCCGCCAAGGATGGCCGCGAACCCGACCTCGTGCTGCTAGCTGCGGACGGCTACACCTTCACCGATTCCCTCGCCGACACCAACGTCATCATCCCAAACGATCCGCCCAAAGGTGCCCACGGCCATTTGCAAACCGACCCCAATCTCTACGGCGGCTTTGTCATCAGCGGTGCCGGTATCAAGCAAGGCGTGGAACTGGATGAGATCAAAAACATCGACGTAACTCCCACCATGGCCAAACTCCTCGGCATCCCCTTCCCCGCCGCAGATGGCCGCGTGCTGGAAGAGGCGCTAGCGAAGTAGAAGTACGCCTGCGCCAACCGAATACATTCGGGCCGTGTCAGCCCTCTAAGTGATATATGATTGAGGTCTGTGCAATTTGTTGTCAGTCTTGAATGGCGCTTAATTAAGACGCAGTTTCGCACCTTAGCGGCCTTCCCACCTCAGTCCTCATGAGCCCTGAAAGTGCGGCATAACGTAGCCCTGGGCAAGCGAGCCTCAGCGAGCGCCGCCCGGGGTTTCCGACAACACGACCGGGAAGCAAACCCACGTCCTGCGCTACACACCAAGCTCACCAGCAGCGTCTGCCTGGAACTCCGCCCCGCCCCCGCCGCTCTCAGACGCTCGCCCCCGCCCTCGAAGTCCAAGAACAATGCGCTTAACCTAGAAACGGAGATGGCGGCCTACGGAGCCGATCGAATCAATACGCGGAACAGACGGAAAATCAGAACAAAGAGCGTGAACGTTGCTTCACCTTTTGAGTGACCGATCTGAAATGCTCCTTTCCGAGTATTCCGTGTGTTCCGTAGGCCATCCATTCCCGTTTTCAGGCTTAATCAGGTGCCCTTCATGCCCCCCTATTCTGCAAGCCGCAACAATGGCACCCACCTCACCCGCGCTGCACCACCACCGCCGTGCCGTAGCACAGCACTTCCGTGACGCCAGGGGCCACCTCGGTCGCGTCATAACGCATGGCAATGACGGCATTGGCCCCCACCGCCTCCGCGTGCTGCTTCATGAGATCAAAAGCCTCCGAGCGCGCCTGCTCGCACAGCTTGGTATAGATGGAAATATTGCCGCCAAAAAGGGTCTGAATCCCCGCGCCGATCGACCCCACGATGGAACGTGAGCGCACCACGATGCCGCGCACCACCCCCAGCTCCTGATTGACATGAAAGCCGGTGAAGGCGTTCGCCGTGGTGGTGAGGATGTCGGCAGGCATAGGAAAGCAGATTTTACAACATACCCGGCGTGTAGCGCGGATTGTCGTTCGCGCCGGTGCCGATGCGCTGGCGCATGTTCGTGTCATCCAGGGCGCGGTCAACGGCCTCCTGCAAGGCGTGCGAAGTCAGATCCCGCAGCAGCGGCACAGGCGAACCACTGCCAGGTCGGTAGGCAGTGCTCTGGCGCTCACCTTCATAGACACGCGTGAAGAGCACCCGCCCAGAAATAGCTTCGACCACGTTGACCCGGATGCGCGCGTAGCCATAGGGATGCACGAGAAGTTGGGAGCGCAGATCCTGAATTTCTCCGGTGAGGACGAAGCGGCCCTTCACACTAGTGGCCAGCATGCCACGAGCCTCCAGCGCGTAGCCAAAGGCGTTGCGCACCACATCGCTGACCGGCAGCCGGGTCTGGATGGTATCCACCGATGGGCCGATGGGCAGGCGCACATGGCCGAGCGTCTGGGACTGCTCACCACGTTTGTCAGTGAACTGGCCCACGGCAAAGTCCGGGTCCCCCCGCACCATGAGGCCAGGCTGCGGCACGTATTCCAGGCTGATGATCGAGGAATTGGCACAGGATGAGAGACTGAGACAGGCTGCGGCTCCGAGAAGGATGGCTGAAAAGCACCGAAAGTTCATGGCTGGCATCATTAGAACACCTTCGCCACGAATCAATCCGTTAGCCTGGATTATTCAAAGCGGCAAAAATGAGGGCGCTTCAAAATGCCACTCCACCCCCAACTCACTCAATAAACTCCAGCGTCCCATCCGTCAGCCGGTAGAACGCCCCCACAATCTTGATCTGGCCTTCCTCCGCCATTTCTTGCAGGATGGGGCTCTTCGAGCGGATGTTGGCAAGTGCCACCCGCACGTTGTTTTCCGCCACATGTTTCACATAGAGCGGATTGGCTGAGGTCTTCTCTCCTGGGAAGTCCTGGCTCAGGGCCACGGCGGGTTTGATGTTGGCGAGCAAGGAAGTGAGGTTGCCCAGCTTCACATCGTCGATGGCACCCCGGATCGCGCCGCAGTGCTGGTGGCCCATGACCAGAATCATTTTGGCACCGGCCACCTTGCAGGCAAACTCCATGCTGCCCAGCAGATCGGTATTCACGAAATTCCCCGCGACACGCCCGACGAAGAGATCGCCGATGCCCTGGTCAAAGACGTCCTCCACTGGCACGCGGCTGTCCAGGCAGCTCAGCACCATCGCCTTGGGAAATTGGCCAGGGGCAGATTTGCGCACCTGCTCCCGGTGATTGCGGCGCGTCACCTGGCCGCTGCGAAAGCGCCGGTTCCCTTCTTTAAACTCCTGCAGCACGGCATCCGGTGTGAGTCTCGCCTGTTCCTCCGCCGTAGTGACGTGGCTTTCAGCGGGCGGTTCGTCCTGCACATCGCTCTCGTAGGCGACCAACGCATGGTCGGCAAAGAAGTCGCGCCGCAGGCGCTGCAGCAGCTCCTCAGCCTTGGCGGGCTGCAAAATGACCTCGATCTGCACGCTGGCCGCTTCGATCTCTCCCTGACTGCCAATGCCGCGCACGGGAAAGGACGTGAGTCCCTGAGCGCCGGTTTCGTACAGCAGTTCGATCACGCGCGCTTCGAAGGTCGAGGCGCAGATGATGGAGACGCGTTTCATGGGGAGCAGGATCATAGGCAGCACTCATCGGCCACAAGCACGATTCGTTCCAATTCAAGAATTGGCATTGATCGTTCGCTTTGTTAAATGTGAGATCATGCCCTTTCTGAACTACCACCACCTGCGTTACTTCCACGCCATCGCCACCGAAGGCAGCCTCACCAAGGCAGCGCAGCACCTGAAGCTCTCGCAGTCAGCGCTCAGCGTGCAACTCCGCAGCCTGGAGGAAAGCCTCGGTCAGCCACTCTTTGAGCGAAAGCACAAGGCACTCGTTTTGACCGAAGCAGGCCGCATCGCCCTGGAGTATGCCAACGCCATCTTCCACAGCGGTGATGAACTGACCGACCTCCTGCGCAGTCGCGCCGGGCGCAGCCGCGGCCTGTTGCGCGTCGGTGCCGCATCCAATCTGTCGCGAAACTTCCAGCTCAGCTTTCTGCGTCCGCTCATCCCGCGCGATGACGTGGAGCTCATCATCCACTCCGGCACCCTGCGCGAGCTTTTGGCCCAGTTGCAAAATCACACGCTGGACGTGGTACTCTCAAACACCCCGGTGCGCCGGGATGCCGAGACCGGCTGGCACAGCCATTTGCTCGACGAACAAGCTGTCAGCCTCGTGGGGCACAAGAAACGCGGCATCAAGCCCTTCCGCTTCCCCGAAGACCTGCGCACCGTCCCAATCGTCCTACCAAGCCTCGAAAGCAGCATCCGCACCGCCTTTGACGTGCTCATGGATCAAAGCGGCATCCGTCCCATCATCGCCGCCGAAGTGGATGACATGGCCATGCTCCGCCTCATGGCCCGAGAAACCCAGGGCGTCACGCTTGTGCCCCCCGTCGTGGTCAAAGACGAGCTGGAAAGCGGTGTGCTGGTGGAGCGGCACAAATTCCCACAGATCAAAGAAAGCTTCTACGCCATCACCCCCAGCCGCCGCTTCCCCAATCTCATCCTACGGGAGCTGATGTCTCACAAGAGCGTGAAACTCGTCAATCGGCTGACGTGATTTCAACCGAATGCATGGTTGCGCAAAACGGCATCATGATGCCAGGTAATACCATCCGCATCGCCGACACCTCCTGGCAGCGGGAAACGACAGGTGTGGGAAGCAATCCGCCGCGCATCACCCACATTCATTTTGAGAGGGGTTACTTTTGCAGATGGGTGCTAGGCGGCAGCTCACCATCAAGCAGCCTGGCGGTCAGGCGCTCGCGGCTACATCTGAAGCTCACGTTATCTCTTTCGTCTCAGCAAGCCCAGAGGGCTGGTATAATCCTAGCCATGGGTGAAACCCACGGAACCGCGTGGCCCATGCCTTCCGAATGCCTTGGAACCGCGCAGCGGTGACACATCAAGCGGCGCTCCGCAGGCAGCCACCGCCTCACCAAATCACACCCCCGCATGGCAGCAGCTCGGAATGGCATCACTGCTAAAGTCCAGCGTCCCCCGCAGCCGCCACGCCATGATGACCGCAGCAGTGAAAGCGAGCGTGCGCTGAATTTTCCGCAAGGTCTGCGGCTGCACTTTGCCACTGATGAGATGGAGCTGAGTCTGCGCGATCCACAGCAGCGGCAGCGTCCCCAAACCAAAGGCAAAAGCAAACTCCGCCCCTTTGAGCGCGGAGCCGTTGGCCATCGCGAGGGCAAACATCAGGTAAAGCGGGCCACAGGGTAGCAGCGGAGTTGCAAAGCCAAGGAGTCCAGCGCGCGCGGCGCTAGGCATGCGAAAGGCAAAAGTCTGGATGCGGCGCACACCGGCGCGCAAGAATTGCGGCTTCGGCAGGCATGTCTCCAGCCCCATGCCGACGATGGCGAAGGCGAGGACCAGCAGCCAGGGCAGTACGATGCCCGCCCCTTGCTGGAAGAACTGCAGCGGCATGATGCCGATGGTGCCCGCAATGGCACCGACGAGCGAATAGGAGACCAGTCTCCCAGCGTGGTAGAAGCTGGTGTCTCGCATGAAGCTGGAGGCACCCGGCTTCGATGAAACTGCCCAGGAGCATGACAGCGGACCACACATGCCCACGCAATGGATGCTGGTGACGAGTCCGGCTAGAAAGGCCGCAGCGCTGGTATCAATGGCCTGCATGGACGGCGCGTGTAACGAGCGGAATTTCAGGCGGCGCATTTTTGATCGCGAGCGAGATGAGGAACATCCACCAGACGACGAAGCCGGTGAATGCGACAGTGACGAAGATCCAAGGGCGTGAAGCGAGGTATTGAGGAATCATGGTATGCTGGGTGTGAAGCTGCGGAACGCCTCAGATTAATGAATGAAATCTTTAGCGTTGAGTTTGGCGGCAGGTGTCGTGTGCGGATCGGGTCCAAGGTATTCCATGACGCGTGTTTCGCTGGCATCTCCGCGCGCGATGTCCGTGACCTTGATGGTGAATTTGCTGCGCTCCTTGTAGTCGGCCTGCGGCAGCGTGAGCACGATAGTCTTCTGGTCTTCGCCCATCGCCGGGAGGTCGATCGTTTGATCCACGCCAATGATTTGCAGCGAAGGCGGCACATTACCCACAAGCTGAATTCGGTAGGTCGAGGCGGCGTTGCGCTTGTTGATGATGCGCAGTTGGAACTGATTGCGGATCATGCCGTTGTCCACGTAGAAAGAGGCACCCCCCATGCGCACCACGCTGGCGCGCAGCGGTGAGATGCGCGTGATGGCCACGCTGAAGGCGGCGATCCACACGAACAAAATGACGGTATAGAATACAGTGCGCGGGCGGATGAACTTCGTCTTGCCACCTTGCAGGCCTTTGTAGGAATCGTGCCGCACGAGTCCCTTCGGCCGCTTGAGCTTGAGCATGACATCGTCACACGCATCCACACAGGCAGCGCAGCCAATACACTCAAGTTGCAGGCCATTGCGAATGTCAATGCCAGTGGGGCAGACCTGCACGCAGCGGCGGCAGTTGATGCAGTCCCCCGCAGGCTTTTCCACGGTGCCCTTGCCACGCGGCTCGCCACGTATTTTGTCGTAGCCGATCACCACGGAGTTGTCATCGGTGAGTGCCGACTGCAAACGTCCGTAGGGACAAAGAATGACGCAAAACTGCTCACGGAACCAACTGAAGGAGAAGTAGAGCGCACCCGTGAGGAAGAGCACAACGCCGAAGGCTAGCGTATGATGCGTCGGCGACTGCTTCATCATGTCATACAGTGACTTGATCGAAACGAAGTAGCTCAGGAAGACGTGGGCGATCGCAGCAGAAATCAGAATGAAGACCCCATGCTTGAACACCCGACGGGCGATCTTGTATGCGGTCCACGGCGCGTCTTCAAGCTGACGCCGTGCCGTACCATCGCCGTCAATCCAGCGCTCCACACGGCGATAGACCTGCTCCAAAAAAACGGTGTAGGGACAGGTCCACCCGCACCAAACGCGGCCAAACAACGCGGTGATATAAAACAAACCAAAAGCCAGCCCCGTGACGAGGAAGAAGCCGATCCACAGATCCTGCGTAGCGAGGGTGAGACCGAAGAAGTGGAAGCGGCGCTCCTGCACGTCCAAGAAGACGGCAGGAAAGCCGTTCACCGGGATCCACGGCAACGCGATGTAAATGACCAGCAGCACCAGCGCTACGACTCGCCTCCAAGTGGTGAAGGAACCATGGACATCCGCCGGATGGACAAACTTGCGCGAGCCGTCGGCCTGAATGGTGGAAAGCGAGACGAGTGTGGGTGTGCTGGGTTTCATCTATTTGCCTGGGACAGGCGGAACGGCGGCGGGCGTGACGGCAGGTGAAGCAGCAGCAGCAGCAGATGCGGGTGCCGCAGCAGCAGATGTGGCAGTTGCAACCGCGCCAGCTCTGAGCGGGGAATCAGGTGTCAGTGTGATGGGTTCGCCCTTCTTGTGTTTGCTGAGCACGAAGGAGACGACTTCGACGACGCGATTGAGCCCAAGCTGTGGCTCCCAGGCGGGCATGCCTTTGGTCACATCTGGCGCACCTTTGCGCACGATGCCGAGCAGTTGCAGCGGGTTGCCGCCGTGCTTCCACTCGGTGTCGTTGAGCGGCTGACCGGGCAGCTTCACGCCATTGATTTTCGCGGACAAGTCCGCCCCATGGCAAGCGACGCAGGTGGTGGCAAACGTAGCCGCTCCTGCGCTCACGATTTTCGGATCCTGCGACATCTCCCAGAGTTTGTCATCAGTGAGCTTTTCGAGTTCCTTGAGTTGCACGGCCTTGATGTTAGCCAGTGCTTTGTCCACCTGCTCTTCGCCGGATTCACCGACGTTGAGCTGGTAGTAGGCCACCCAGGCGATGACGAACCAGACCATGGTAATATACCAGGTAAAGAGCCACCAGTTCGGCAACTTCTGATCGTACTCTTGAATGCCATCGTAAGTGTGCTCGCGCAGCACGGGGCCATTGTCGGGAGATGAGGGTTTCATGACGATAGTAGATGAAGTTTGCAGTGATCAGTCGTCGAGAGGCAGCTTCGCGAGCTTGTCGGCGCTTTCTTTGCGCAGCCGGATGGCAAAGACGACGAAGATCAGAAACACGGCAGCGGTGACGCCAAAGGCAATGTAGGGCACCCAGTCGAGCGCTGAGTCGTAGATGATGCGTTTGTACATGTTGTGTGAAGGGTGGGCGGTTTATTTCGTGGCAGCGGAGGTGCGGTAGCCGTCCGGAATGCCGGGTTTCAGCGGGAATGGAATGCCTTCCGGTGTGGACTTGAGTTTCTGCTCCAGGTCAGGCACATCGAATTTGCCGAGCTTCTGCAAGTAGGCGATGAGCGCGACGATCTGCGTGTCTGGCAGCGCACCGGTGCGGCCCTGCGCTTCGAGGTCTTGCACGATCTTGATGCCCTGCTCCACGGCCTTGGTCTTCACCTCAGTTTCAGTCATGGCAGGATATGGCACGCCGAGCTGGGTCATGACACCGATCTTCCGCCACAGAGTTTTCTGGTCGAACTTATCGGTGAAAAGGTGCGGATAGGGCGGCATGTTGGAGCCGACCGAGATCGCGCGTGGGTCCTTCATGTGGTCGTAGTGCCAGCTATGCGGGTATTTGCCACCTTCGCGGGCCAGATCAGGACCGGTGCGCTTGGAGCCCCATTGGAACGGATGATCGTAGATGCTCTCACCCAGGCGGCTGTAGTCGCCGTAGCGCAGCACATCAGGCAGCAAGCTGCGGATCATCTGCGAGTGGCAGTTGTAGCAGCCTTCGCTCACATAGATGTCACGGCCCGCGAGTTCCAGCGGGGTGTAAGGCTGCTGGATACGGTCTTCCACATTCGTCGCACGATTCACCATGACAGTGGGGATGATTTGAATCAGCCCCCCCATGGCCACAGCCACAAACGTGAGCACCGTGAAGGGCAGCCAATTGTGCAGCAGGCTGTCATACCACTGCGACCAGCGACTGTGTCCGGTCTGGAAGCGCTTCACCGCCAGCACGCCAAAGATGCCAGCGCAGATCAGTGCAGCAATGTCGGCACCCGGAGGCAGGAAGAGCCAGGCAAGCACCAGCAGGATACCAGCAAACATGCAGGCCACCGGGTCATTGAGAAACGCTTCCTTCACGCCCATGGTGTCGCTCTGAGTGCGTTCGATCACCGCCACTTCACGCGTTTCATTCACCGGGCTGCCTTTGCGGATCGTCAGCCAGATATTGATGCCCATGAGGATCATGCCCACGAGGTAGAGCGAGCCACCGATGATACGAAAGCCCATCATGGCACGGATCGAGGTCAGCGTTTCGATGAAGTTCGGATACACCAGCGACAGGCCGTCCGGAGTGGTGGCATTCAGCATCAGCCCCTGCATGATACCAGAGACCCACATGGAACCGACATAGACGAGGATGCCGAGGGTGCCGAGCCAGAAGTGGAAATTGGCCCAGGCGATGGAGTGCAATTTCGTGCCGTACAGTCGTGGCGTGAGCCAGTAGAAGAGACCAGCGGCCATGAAGCCGTTCCAGCCCATCGCACCGGCATGCACGTGCCCGATGGTCCAGTCAGAGTAATGCGACAGCGCATTCACCGAGCGGATGGAGAGCAGCGGCCCTTCAAAGGTGGCCATGCCGTAGAAGGTGACAGCGGCGATGAAGAACTTCACCACCGGGTCCGTGCGCAGCTTGTCCCAGGCACCACGCAGTGTGAGCAGCCCATTGAGCATGCCGCCCCAGCTCGGTGCCCACAGCATGAGGCTGAAGAAAGTGCCCAGCATTTGCAGCCACTTCGGTAGCGCCGTATTCAGCAGATGATGCGGACCCGCCCAGATGTAGAGGAACACCAGCGACCAGAAGTGAACGATGGAAAGACGATACGAATACACCGGACGCTCCACCGCCTTCGGCAGGAAGTAGTACATGATGCCAAGGATCGGCGTCGTCAGGAAGAAGGCGACCGCGTTGTGACCATACCACCACTGCACCAGCCCATTCTGCACCCCAGCAAAGATCGTGTAGCTGTGCGTCCAACTCGTGGGGATGGACAGATGATTCACGATGTAAAGCATCGCGATGGTGATGATCGTGGCGATGTAGAACCACAGCGCGACGTAGAGCGAAGGCTCATTGCGCTTGGCCAGCGTCCAGAAAAAGTTCACCGCAAACACCACCCAGATCAGCGCCACCGCGATGTTGATGGGCCAGATCAGCTCAGCGTATTCCTGCCCACGCGTAAGCCCCAGCGGCAGCGTGATGGCCGCAGCGACAATGATCAATTGCCAACCCCAGAAGTGGATGTTCGAGAGCACATCCGACGCCATGCGCGCCTTGCACAGCCGCTGCGTGGAATAATAGACCCCCGCGAACATCATATTGCCCACGAAGGCAAAGATCACCGCATTGGTATGCAGCGGGCGCAGCCGACCAAAGCTCAGCCATGAGGTGAGGTTGAGCTGGTGAAAGTTCAACTGGGAGGCGATGAACACACCCGCGAGCATCCCCACAATGCCCCATATAATGGAGGCGATCATGAAGCGCCGGACGGAGCGGTCATCAAATTCGATGGTTATCTTGGAGGCGTTGGTGGTCATAGAGAGAGTGGACTGAGAATGATCAGGAATGCGGGGTTTTGTGAGGGGCGGCAGCAGGGGCGCTGTCATCCAGCGGCAGCAGCGCATCCTGCTCCAGGCTGCGGTCCCGGCTCTGCGAGCGCTCGGCGAAAAACAGCACGGCAAACAGCACCGCGAACGCGAGACTCATGAAGATGGTGACAGCGAAGACTTCCATTGATGCTCCAATAGAGTCCAGCCCCCTTTTCCATGCTCGGCATGCCTTGCTTGATCCTACCCCGATTTTGCGAACAAAATTCGCATTCAGCGCAAAGGAAGCGCTATGGCGGGTGAATCAGCCCATGCATGAAACCTTCGCGAGCCATCCCAAGCCAAGGCGTCGGGGTCTCCCGACCCCGACGTTCTCCGGCATACTGACACACGCCCAACTCACCCATCTGAGGATCGGCATTTCTGATCCGTGTCAATCCGTGCCATCCGTGATCCTCGAATGCTGGAAAATGAAGAACGCGCCAATCGTGCCGTACGTTGGGTGTGTTTGGCGCACTGAGCACTGACAACCTCCCCACCTCCTGCGCCAAACCGCCCGACTCTGGAGGCGTTCGAGTCACTTGGCGCTGCCACACGCTCAAAGACGGGCGCGCTATCGCCCCCCCCATCCCACTTCGGCGCATGGCACTTGATCGCCTGGAAAGAAAGGATACGCGGATCAACGTCTCTGATCCGTGTCAATCCGTGCCATCCGTGGCCCTTAAATTCTGAAATGAAAAACGCACTGACCGACGCGCAGGAGTGCCCATCGAGCATTGAGTGCGCCATTCATGCCCTGCGATTCATGCCAAGATTCATGCCAAGATTCATGCCAGACATCTTATCCTTTGCATTGCATCACGCCACGCATCATTCGCTCTCAGACGCCACCCCGCCCTCGAAACCCACGAACCATGCGCTTAAACAAGTACCATTCATACCAGACATGAATGGCACTCAGTTAAGGCGCAGTTTCCTGCTTTCTGCGGCCTTCCTTGCACAGGTTTCTTGAGCCCTAAAGGGGCGGCAGGAGTCAGCCCAGGGCAAGCGAGCCTAAGCGAGCGCCGCCCTGGGTTTTCCGCCAACAAATCCGGGAAGCAAATCCAGCGCTGCTGAGCACGCTGCACGTTCCAGCAGCGTCGGCAAAAGAACCCGCCCTGAAGCAACCGCGCCAAGTTCGCCCAAACCTTCAGAATCCACGATCAATCGGCTTAACTGAGTGCCATTCATACCAGACATCCTTTCTGGGGCCAATGGTTGAATCTTGCTTTTCCAATTCGGCTGATTCACTCCAGTGGCCGTACGCGTAAATGACGCAACGTGTAAAAGGGGGCATCAGATTCCGTCATGCGTCGGGCTCCATCCTTCCGCTTCGGGCCAAACTGCTCCCGCTGCGAATCGAAGATGCCTTCCACAAATTCCTTGCTCCCCAGCACCACCCCGTCAGTGAAGTAGCGCACACGTAGCCGCACCAGCTCAGCCGGGCTGAGCTGGCCCTTCTCCGCCAGCACCGCGCGGGCGGACTCCGCCGTCACACCACGCGATACCACCTTCTCATTCTGCGCATCCTTCACCTCGCGCCCTTCCGCATGCAGTAGGCAACGATACGCCTCAGCAGCATCTGCGCTCTTCCAGCCATCCACCGGTTTGCCCTGCGCTTTGCACAAACCGCGCTGCGCTCTCCGACTGCCGCCCAGCGCCTCCGCATAGCCACACCAGCGGTAGTCCTTCGGATCTTTCACCAACCCAGCGCGCACCGGATTGAGATCAATGTAAGCCGCCATCGTGCGCAGCGGTTCGCCCTTACCTTCGACCAGCACACTCTTAAAACGATCCATCCACAGCGTGCCACGCCTTCCGCGCCGTTTGTTGAGCCAGCGGCTGAAACGCTCCTTCACTTCTTTGACGAACAACGACAAATCGCAAAAGCGCTTCTTGAGCGCCTCCAGCCGCTGCTCAGCCAGCACCGCCATACCGCGTGCGCGCAAATCAGCCAATTCATCACGCAACAGCCCCACGTAGGCACGGCTGTAAAGAATACTCAGATGCTCCAGCAACTTCGCTTCACCCTGCGGCCCCGCAAACCGCTCCAGCCATGTCTGCCGATGCGGCACCTCAGCCAGCAAGTGGAAATGATTGCTCATCAGGCAGTAAGTCACGACCTTAATCCCAGAGAACTCCGCCATCCGCCAGATCACCCGCCTCAGCGCCTCCTTCTCCACCTCATCGAAGAACACCTCCCCGCCGCAGGTCCGTGACATCACATGGTAACAATACGACTCCAGCGACCCCTTCCCCAGAATGCGATGCCGCCCACCCGACCAAGAACGCGCGCCAGGATAAAGCCCCGTTTTCGCATTCACGCCGACAAGCTGCTCTTCGAGCAGGAGCGCCTGTGGATCAGAGGATTGAGCGTGTTTCATGAGAGCGAAGTGTGGCGGGGAATTTCGCGGGAGCAACAACTAAATGCCTGGCATATTTTCTATTTTTCGAACAAAAATCACACGCTACACACAGGAAGCGGCCTCCTTCACGCGTTGGTTTCCACTCCTCTCCCACGTCATGCCAAGACTCCTCCTGTCCCTCCTCGCTTGCAGCAGTGTTTTATCGGCCATCGCAGTGCCCCCTGCCCTGCGCGACTATCCCCTGCCCGAGGCGGCGAAGCTGCAAGATGCACAGGGCCGCGACAATGGCGTGCGGTTTGTCGATCTGAATGGCGACGGCCATGAGGACATCGTGCTTTCCAATGCGCGCGAGTACGGTGTCTTTCTCTTCGTTCCAAAAGAGCGCGCCAAGAAGGGGCTGCAATGGAATGAAGGCTGGTCGCAGGTGATGCGCGAGGGCAAGGCGGGAGATGCGAACAGCCTGCCGCTGATCGTGCGTGCGGATGGCAGCGACGCTGGCGTCACTTTTCACGAGGGCGCGATGTGGAGCGGGACCAAGAAACTCATGCCGTTTGCCGAACTGCTCAAAGTCCCCGGCCCTGCGCCGAAGTCGCCGCAGGAGTCGCTCAAGGCGTTGCATCTAAAACCGGGCTTTGAAGCCATGTTGGTGGCTGCGGAGCCGCTAGTGCAGGACCCGGTCTTCATCGACTGGGATTCTAAGGGCCGCATGTGGGTCGTGGAAATGGGCGACTACCCTTTTGCCCCCGGCGAAAAAACCAAGGACGGCAGCGTCGGACAAGAGAAGGTTTCTGAGCTGCAAACAGGCCGCGTGAAAATCCTCGAAGACACCAATGGCGACGGCGTGTACGATAAGTCCACCCTCTTCCTCGACGGCCTGAAACATCCCACCGGACTCGCGCCCTGGAAGAACGGCGTCTTCATCGCCAACATCCCCGACATCTTCTACGCCGAGGACACCGATGGCGATGGCAAATGCGACAAGCGCGAGACCTGGTACACCGGCTTCACCGCTGGCAATCCGCAACATCTCGTCAACGGCTTCTGCTGGGGCCTGGATGGCTGGTTCTACGGCGCGAATGGCGACAGCGGCGGCGACATCACCTGCGTGAAAACCGGCCAGAAAATCGCCCTCGGCACCAACGACTTCCGCTTTGATCCCCGCACCGGTGCCTTCGCACTCGAAGGCGGGCGCAGCCAGTATGGCAAGTGGCGCGATGACTTCGGCAACTGGTTCGGCAACAACAACAGCACCATCGGCTGGCACTACTGGCTACCGTTTCGCTATCTCGAACGCCACCCTGAAGTCGTGGTGAAAGCCATTCGCAGCGACATGAATGATGAAAAGCGCATCTTCCCCGCCAGCCCGCCCGTGCGCCGCTTCAATCAAGGCAGCGCCATCAACACACTCACCTCCGGCTGCTCACCCATGCCCTTCCGTGACACCACCTTCGGCACCGATGGCGAAAAGGTCATGTTCATCTGCGAACCCGCCAACAACTTGGTGCATCGAGAGGTCCTCAACTACGACGGCGGTGCCCTCACCAGCCGCCGCCATCCCAGCGATGTGGAGAGCGAGTTCATCGCCAGTGAAGACAACTGGTTCCGCCCCAGCATGGCCCGCACCGGCCCGGATGGCGCGCTCTATGTGGTGGACATGTACCGCCTCGTGCTAGAGCACCCAGAGTGGATTCCCGCAGAGATCGCGCACGGCCTGGATCTCCGCGCCGGCGAGGATCGCGGGCGCATTTACCGCATCAGCAAAACCGGCTCGCCTAAAGGAGGCAAGCCCCCCATCGCTACAATGTCATCATCGAATGGCTGGGTGCGAGACACCGCACAGCGTTTGCTGATCGAGCAAAACGAAACCTCCGCAATACCTAAATTGAAGAAGTTGCTGGACTCATCACCGCCCGTGCGCATCCAGGCCGCATTCACGCTCATGCAACTTGGTGGCATGACAGCGGATGAAGTGTTCGCTTTGATCCAGCCCCATGTGCGCGCCGCAGCCCTAACCGCCACCGGGTCAATTTCGGATGCCGTATTCAGTGAATTTGAGAAAAAGTTGCTGAATCCGACACAAACAAAAGCAACCGCCATGGTCGTGATGCCGGTGATTACAAATCACAATCCGAACCGGCAGAAGGTCGTCGCTCAATATGTGACTGCAGCAGCCCCGCTCAGTGGCGATGTGAAGCGCGGTGCCGCCGTGTTTCAGAAGGTGTGCATGGTCTGCCACAAGGTGCGTGAGCTGGGCGTGGAAGTAGGCCCGGATCTGACGACGGTAGCCACCAAGCCACGCGAACAGCTCATCGAAGCCATCTTTGACCCCAACCGCGCCGTGGAGCAGCGCAATGCAGCCACGCGCGTGACGAAGCAAGACCAGGCAATCATCGTCGGCCAACTAACCGCAGAAACGCCCGGTAACATCACCCTCCGCCTGCCCGGCGGCGCTGAGATCGTCGTACTCCGCAGCGACATCCGCGAACTCAAAACGCTGACGACTTCCATCATGCCCGAAGGTCTAGAAAGCGTGCTCAGTGCACAGGATGTGGCCGATGTGCTGGCATTTATCGGAAGCAAGTAGGGATCACTTCACATCACGCCAGAGCCAGCGGAGGGCTTCGGGGAGGTTGGGAGCCATGCCTTTGCTACCGTGGAAGCATGGGGTCCAGTCGATGCGGAAGTCGTAGTCTTTGAACTTGAGCGCGGCGGCCATCTGTTTGTTGGCGATGGGCCAGTTGCCGAATTTGTTGTCGAGATCGTTTTCACCATCAAGCAGGTAGATGCGCATGGGTTTGCGCTCGGATGCACGGATCAGCGAGGGATAGACATCCCCGCCCTTCAGATCGACGAAGGAGCCGACCCAGGAGAGGACTTTGCGGAATTTGTCCGGGCGCTCCCACGCGACGGTGAAAGAGCAGATACCGCCGGAGGAACCGCCTGCGATAGCCCAGGCTTCGGGCTGAGGACGAAACTTGGTTTGATAACGCTTGGCGACTTCGGGCAGAATCTCCTCGATCAAGAACGTCGCATAGTCAGCACCCAGGGAGTCGTACTCAAAGCCACGGTTGGCCGCCTTCGCGCCGGGTGCTTGCTTCGTCATGCGACCTGGATCAATGAAAACACCCACGGTGCGCGGTATTTCCTGTTTGTGGATGAGATTGTCGAAGACCACCGAGGCACGCATGGAGCCCTTCGGATCGACATGACGCGAGCCGTCTTGCCAGACCATGAGGCAGGTTTCCTCGCCGGGCTGGTAACCAGCGGGCAGATAGACGGTGACCGTGCGCACGGTGTCGGGGAAGACTTCGCTCGTGCTCCACTCAAACTTTTCGAGCTTGCCCTGTGGTACGCCTTCGTGCGGCAGGCTGTCGGCGGTGTAGTCGAAGTGTTCGATGTGTACGGTACCGGCGAGGCGGGGCATGCCCTCGGATTCCACACGGTAGCTGGTTTCGGAAAAGTTGGGCATGTCGGTGACGAGCACCTGGAGGCCGTCATCGCCGAGTGGGGTCATCTCGCCAATCAAGGTGCCGTCCTGCTGCACGACGCGTGCAGGTTTGGGGTCGATGATGGCCCAGGCGACGGTGGTGGCCTCGATCTTCGCTGCGGCGCGGCCCTGGGCTAGGTTTTGCCGACCAAAGAGGCGCACGACCTGCTCATGCAGCGTCTCCAAGGGGGCGGTTTTTGCCAAGGCCGCAGCGATCTGCCGGGGAGTGATGGGCGGTGGCGCGTCGGGTTTGTTTTGCGCAGCACTGAAGCTGACAGCCAAGAGGAACAACGAAAGGAGTACAACACGCATGAGTGCGATTTCTAACGCCTGCTGCTGCGTTGGAATATCGCTGATTTGCTGTGGAGGTGATTTAAAAGTCGGGGTCAGGAGACCCCACACCTTGGTTACAGCGAGGCGGTGAATGGCATCTTGCTCGTAGGCACTCCGGCGGTGCGCAGGCGTGCTTCGATGCCGTCCATCATGGCGCGGACGTGGCGCCATTTGGTGCGGTCGCGCATGAGTTCCATGCTCTTTTCGAAGGAACCCCACTGAATGACTTGGATGTCCACATGGCGCACGCCCCAGTTGTCCATCATGGAGCGGCTGGGCTTGTACAAATCAATGGTGCCGGTGCCGACGAGGGCGCTGCCGTAGTCATCGACCACATAGACGACTCCGGGCTGGCCGGCGATGCGGAACTGGGTGCCGACAGGAAAGCGCGACCAATCCGCCGCCGCACTGCGCACGTTGCCAAATTTCAAATTAGTGCCGATCGCGTTTTTCACGCCATAGACGATGTGATCGCTCTCATTGTGCGTGTAAGCGGTGGTGCGTACGCGCATCTGCGAATTGCGATGCAAATTCGAGGCCGCCAGCAGTGGCGGCAGGGCTTCATCAATGACAAAGGTGTAGCGCTTGATCGCGCTAGGGCGGAACGGCACATTATTGGCCAAGGCCTTGCGCACCTCGTATTTGACGCCGGTTTCCAGCGGAGGAGCCTTCTTATGCCGCATCTCCTTCCAATAAGTGAGCAGCGGTTGTTTGGGCAGCGCGCACGCTGAAAGCGAGGCCAGCAAGACACCGCAGAGGCCAGAGGTGATCAAACGTGAGTTGTACATGGCTGGATATTTTTGGAATTAAGAAAAAGTTACCGTAAATTTCATATATCTTCAATATAAAAAGAATATTTTACATATTTTTGAAGTTTAACATAACTTAATTACTATAGACATTGGAGCAAGCTGGAGGGGTCAAGATGATCCCTCTCCGGCCCTGTTACTCGGCTTGCTCTTCCCAGAGCTTGCGCCAGTGGTCGAGGCGCTCTTTGATGCGGGCTTCGAGGCCGTTGGCGGTGGGGTCGTAGTATTGGCGGCCGCCCTCAAGGCAGCGCTGGGGGACGAAGCCGCCTTCGTAATTGTGCGGGTAGAGGTAGCCTTCGCCGTGACCGAATTCTTTGGCGGCTTTTTTGTGATGGGCGTCCCGCAGGTGCTTGGGCACGGGCAGGGTGCGGCCGTTTTTCACGTCCTCCAAAGCGGCATCAATGGCGGTGTAGGAGCGGTTGCTCTTGGGCGCGGTGGCATTGTAAATGGTGGCGTGGGCGAGGATGATGCGGGCCTCGGGCATGCCGATGAATTCGACGGCCTGCTGCGCGGCCACTGCAACGCGCAGAGCGTTACTATCTGCCATGCCAATGTCTTCGCTCGCGGCGATGACGATGCGCCGGGCGATGAAGCGGATGTCCTCTCCGGCATAAAGCATTTTGGCCAGCCAGTAGAGGGCGGCGTCGGGATCTGAGGCGCGCATGCTTTTGATGAAGGCGCTGATCGTATCGTAATGGGCGTCGCCGTCGCCATCATAGACGACGGTCTTTTGCTGCACGGATTCCTCCGCAGCGTTCAGGGTGATGACGATCTCGCCGGCGGCATCGGGCTGCGTGGAGAGGACAGCAAGTTCTAGCGCATTAAGGCAGCGGCGGGCATCGCCATCCGCCACGGTGGCGAGGTGCAGGCGTGCGTCTGGCTCGATGCGGGCGTGCATGCCGCCGAGGCCGCGCTCCACGTCGCTCAAAGCGCGGTCCATGAGCGATTCGAGGTCAGGGATGCCCAGCGGCTCCAGCGTGAAGACCTGGGAGCGGCTGACCAGGGGGCTGTTCACATAGAAGAAGGGATTGTGCGTGGTAGCGCCGATGAAGCGCAGCGTGCCACGCTCCAGATGCGGGAGCAGCACGTCCTGCTGCGCTTTGTTGAAGCGGTGGATCTCATCCACAAAGAGGATGGTCGTCTTGCTGTAGAGGCGGATGTGATGCCCGGCGTTTTCCGCCTCCTTGCGGATGTCCGCCACGCTGCTTTCCACGCCGCTGAGCGTGACGAAGCGTGATTTCGTCTCCTGGGAGATGATGTGCGCCAGCGTGGTCTTGCCGACGCCAGGCGGCCCGTAGAGGATGAGCGAGGAAAAGCGGTCTGCCTGCACTGCGCGGCGCAGGAGCTTACCCTCGGCCAGGATGTGCTGCTGCCCGGCATACTCTTCCAGCGTGCGCGGTCGCATGCGCGAGGCCAATGGCGCGCCTGCATGATGCACCGCTGCGCCCGCGCGTGGCGGTTCAGGGGGCTTGGAGGCAAAAAAGTCTTCGCTCATGCAGTGGCAGGAGCGATGAATGACGCGGAAACGCCTCGGCAGCAAATCGCAGTTTGCACCTCTTCTTGATATGCGGCATTACATTGCCAACAGTCATGAAGCTCGAGAACCCCTTCCCTGGCATGAATCCCTGGCTCGAAATCGGCTGGGAAAACACCCATGCAACGCTGCTGACGTATATCAAGGATTCGCTCAACGAGTCCTTGCCACCGGATCTTCGCGTGCGCACCGAGGAGGGTGTGACCATTGGCTCAGGAGATTCTGAAACGGGTCATGGAGCCAAACGCCGCCCTGACGTGTCCGTGACAGAGTCTTGGAAGCTAGGTGAACCTCCCCAATGGCAGCCGGAGCCTGCCACGGGCAGCACGCTGCTCGCAGAACCTGACCAAATCGTGCTGGAAGATCATGTGCCGCCACGCTGGCTGGAGATCACTGACAGCACCGGCAGGTTAGTCACCGTGATCGAACTGCTAAGTCCATCCAACAAGACGTATGACCGGCTGGAGTACAAGCTGCGCCAGCACCGCTATCTGGAGTGCCATGTGAATCTTGTGGAAATCGATCTTCTGCTCGCGGGCGCGCACACGGTGGCCGTTTCGCCAGACCTGCTGAAACCTGCGGACGGCAGCGCGCGCTACATGGTCTGCGCCGCCCGTGCGGCCATGTCCAGCCAGCGTGAGATCTATCTGCTGCCGCTGCGGGAGCGGCTGAAACCAGTGCGCATCCCACTACGCGCCACGGACAAGGATGTCATCCTGGACCTCCAGCCCCTCATTGACCGCAGCTACCAGACCGGACGCTACTGGCAGACCGACTACACGAGGCCACTGCCCCAGCCACTGAGTGACGCAGACGCCGCGTGGGCCACAGAATTGCTGAAAGAGGCCGGGCTGCTTCACCGGTCATGAAGCTCTCCAAAAAAGCCGAATATGCCCTCCGCGCCCTGGTGGCGATGGGGCGTGAGCGCGAGGGCACGAACTTTTCCATCCAGGATCTCGCTAGCAAGGAGCACATCCCGCTGAAGTTCCTTGAGCAGATCTTGCTGGCCCTCAAGAACGGCGGCTTGCTGCGCAGCAAGCGTGGCGTGGGTGGGGGTTATCAGCTCGTGACGCACCCGGCGCGCATTACGATTGGGGAGGTGGTGACGCTGTTTGACGGGCCGTTTGACCCTATACCGGGGGCGGATCAGGACGCGCTGGGGCAGGTCTTCAGCGGGCTGCGGGAGCAGGTAGCGCAGTGGTTTGCGGAGCACACCGTGGCGCAGATCATTGCGAAGGAGCGCTCGCGTGAGACGGTGTCGTTTGATATTTGAGGCAGGTGTGAAACTGGCTGCTAGCCAGTGGTTTGGAGAGTAGCAACCCAAGCCGGACGGGCTGGCAGCCCGTGTCACGTTCCGGAGCTACTTGCCGAAGAGCCACATGGCTAGGATGAGCGTCCAGGCGATGTTGAAGATTTGACCGCCGAGGAAGGCCAGGGCGGGCTTGCCGCCGCCGAGATTGAAGAGTTCGCCCAGGCGTGTCTCTAGGCCGATGCAGACGAAGGCGGCGGCGAACCAGACCTCACGCAGGCCTTTGAGGGGCTTGCTGGCGGCTTCGGCTACAGCAGTCGGCACGAAGTACGAGAACACCACGGAGGCGATGACGAAGCCGATCACGAACTTGGGAAAGCGTTCCCAGATGACGCCGATTGAGGGCTTTTCTTTTTTGGACGCGCCGTCCTTGCCGCCGCGCATGGTCCACCAGATGGACAAGATAAAGGCCGCCACGCCGATGAGCACGTTCTGTGAGAGCTTGACGATGACGCCGATCTTGGTGGCGTCTTTGCCCACCTGCTCGGTCGCAGCCGCCACGGAGCCGCTGGTGTCGAGCGTACCACCGATCCAAGCACCGCCCACGGCTTCGGACAGGCCCATGGATTTGATGGCCCAGGGCATGATAATCATCATCGGCACGGCGCAGAGCAGGACGATGGAGGTGACGTAGGAGAGCTTTTTGCGGTCGCCCTGAATCGCGCCGCAGGCGGCGATGGCGGCGGACACACCGCAGATGGAGACGGCGGTGGAGAGCATGACGCCAAATTCGTCGTCCACCTTAAGCTTGCGGGAGATGAAGAAGCAGACATACCACACCACGGGAATGACCAGGGCGGCCTGCACCAGTCCGGGAACTCCAGCCTTCAGCATTTCTTGGAGAAGGATGGTGGCACCGAGGAGCACAATGCCCACTTTGATGAAAAACTCCGTGCGCACGGCCTCACGCAGCCAATTGGGCACCGGCAGGGTGTGACTCCAGAGCATGCCCAGACCGAGCGCGAAAACGACGTATTCGAGTCCCCAGGCTTTGATGCCAGCATAGGCTGCGATCCAGTGTGAAAGCCAGCCCAGCACAAACACCACCACGGCACCGCAGAGGAAGGCACCGACTCGTTTGCCAAGCGCTGCCGCGAGGGCGAGTGCCGAGATGCCGAGGAACAGGGCCAGCAACACGCCACTGAGGGCGATATTGTCCGCTGAGAAGGCTTTGGCCACGTCCGCCGCACCGGTCCAGCCGAGCGCGGGCATTTTGGGACTCCAGCCGTTTGCGACTGCGATCAAGATGGGCAAGGCAGCCAGAACGGCGAGCCAGTCTTCATTTTGCCACCAGCGTGCAGTGGAAGGTCCGGGAGTGGGATAGGCGGAGTCGGAGGCAGCGGCGTTGGCGGGCATGTTGGATGGATAAAAAAATCGCGGCGGGAAAACCGCCGCGATTCAAACGCCCGCTGTGTGATGAATTTTACCGTCAGTTGCCAAAGGCATACGGATTGTTGCTGGACTGCGGGTTGTAGGCATTGCCGGGGTAGAAGCTGGACTGCTGACCGTAGCCGTAGTTTGGCTGCTGGCCTGCTCCGTAATTGGGCTGGCCGTTGTACTGCTGTGGGTAGGCCTGCTGGCCATAACAACGACTGTAGGGTTGGTTGTACTGCTGGTTGTAATTGGCCGGGCCGTAGCCGCCCTGCTGGGGGTAACCTTGCTGTCCGTAGCCTTGCTGCGGGTATCCCTGCTGACCATAGCCCTGCTGTGAGTAACTGCGCTGGCCATTGCTGAACATGCTCCCGGCCAAGGCTCCCAGAATGCCCCCGATGGCGGCGCCTTGCAGCCCCCGGTGGCGTTGATTCCCAATGATGCCGCCTGCGCCGGCTCCAATCAGTGCGCCCGTGACGGTACCACCTGCGGTGGAGCCACCGTAACCGTAGGCCCCGCCGTAGCCATAAGGCCCTGAGCAGGAGGTCAGGCTGAATGTCAGCAACAGGGTGCCCAGGGTCAGCGAACGAACGAGTGAGGTCTTCATGAGTTGGTGGTGTGAATCTTGTCCTGCTGTCAGACGAACCCCTTAACGGGCTATTCGATTCTTTTTTTCGCTGGATGTCAGAAAGAATCCCCACAGTTGCAAAAAAGTCGCACCTGCGGCTGGGTGCGGCCCACCATGAAGCTCCTCCCTGCCCTCCTATTTGCCACGCTCGCCGCTGCTGCCCCGCTCGCGGCGGCAGATTCGTATGACATCGTCGTGTATGGCGGCAGTTCGGGGGGAATCACGGCGGCGATCCAGGCGGCACGCATGGGCAAGACGGCGGTGATCATCGAACCCACGAAGTTTCTCGGTGGCCTGACCACCGGCGGGCTGGGTGCGACGGACATCGGCAACAAGAAGGCCATCGGCGGCATGTCGCGTGAGTTTTATGCGAACGTCTTCAAGTACTACAACGACCCGGCAAAGTGGCAGCACCAAACGCGAGAGGACTACTTTGCCAAAAAGCAGCATGGCAACACGGGCAGCGAGGACACGATGTGGACCTTTGAGCCGCATGCAGCCACGGAGATCTATGACGCCATGCTGGCAGCGGTGAAGGACAAGGTGACCGTGGTTTTCAGTGAGCGGCTGGATTTGAAGAAAGGCGTGGTGAAGGAGGGCACGCGCATCGCGAAGATCATCATGGAGAGCGGGCGCGAGTTTGCGGGCAAGATGTTCATCGACGCGACTTATGAGGGCGATTTGATGGCGAAGGCCGGAGTGAGCTACGCGGTGGGCCGCGAGCCGAATGCGCAGTTTGGCGAGACGATCAACGGCGTGCAGAAAGTGAAGACGCTCCATCATCAGTTCATCAAGAACGTCGATCCCTATGTGAAGCCCGGCGATCCGAAGAGCGGTGTGCTGCCCGGCATTGATCCCGGTGACATTGGCGAAGACGAGAGCGGTGATCGCAAGCTGCAGGCCTACAACTTCCGCATGTGTACTACCGACGTGCCGGAAAATCGCTGCGACTGGGAGAAGCCTGCCAACTACGACGAGAAGTGGTTTGAGCTGGCGCTGCGCAATGTCGAAGCCGGTGACGAGCGCATCTCCTGGGCACCGACCTGGATGCCGAACCGTAAGACGGACACGAACAACAACTTCGCGATCAGCAGCGACTTCATCGGCCAGAATTTTGAATATCCTGACGCCGACTACGCGACTCGCGCGAAGATTTGGCAGGCGCATGAAGACTGGCAGAAGGGGCTGATGTGGACCTATGCACACCATCCGCGCGTGCCGGAGAAGATCCGCGCCGCCTACCAGAAGCTGGGGCTGGCGAAGGATGAATTCAAAGACAACGGCAACTGGCCGCGCCAGCTCTACGTGCGTGAGGCACGCCGCTTGATCGGTGGTTACGTGATGAGCGAGAAGAACTGCAAGCGACGCGAGATCGTGGAAGACAGCGTGGGCATGGGTGCGTACAACATGGACTCGCACAACGTACAGCGTTACATCACGAAGGAGGGGTTTGTGCGCAATGAGGGTGACATCCAGATCGGCACGCGCCCCTACCCCATCAGCTACCGCAGCATCACGCCAAAGGCTGAGGAGTGTACGAATCTGCTGGTGCCGGTGTGCCTGAGTGCCACGCACATCGCGTATGGTAGCATCCGCATGGAGCCAGTCTTTATGGTGATGGGCCAGAGTGCGGCCACGGCGGCGGTGCTTGCGATTGAGAGTGGCAAAGACTTGCAGCAGATCGACTTGGCCAAGCTCAAGGAGAAGCTGCTGGCGGATGGACAGATGCTCGACTTTGAATCGCCGCCGGTGCCGGAGCATGCTACGATCAGCAAAGAGAAGCTCGGCGGCATCGTGGTGGATGACAGCGAGGCTGAACTCACGGGGTTTACGACTGAAGGCCGCACGATGCCGGGATTTGTCGGCGCAGGTTATCGGCATGATGGCGACCAGCTTAAAGGCGAGCAGAAAGCGCGCTTCACGCCGGATCTTCCTGCGGCGGGGCAGTATCGGGTGGCCATCACTTATAGCGCGCTGGGCAATCGCGCCGACAATGTTCCCGTCATCATCCATCATGCCGATGGTGAGGCCACGGTGGTCGTGAACCAGAAAAAGAAAGCTCCCGAAAGGGACGTGTTGCTGCCCTTGGGCACCTACCGCTTTGAAAAAGGCAAAGCTGGATGGCTGGAGATCCGCAACGAAGGCACGAAGGGCCATGTGATCATTGATGCGGCGCAGTGGCTGAAGCAGCCCTAAAAACAACTGCGGAACCGCACCGGAAGGCAATCTGCTTTTTGTCGCCTGCCACCTCATGCATAGCGCTGTCGGAGCACCCACTATGATGGCTGTCTCCAAAAGATAGAACACAGCAGCAGCAGCGTTTCCAGTGTTCCGGCAGCCAAGCTTTGATCGTTCAACATCAACCCAAGGAATTCCCACCATGACCCTCCGACCTTTGAACCGTATTGTTTGCTTGCTGGCAGTCTGCTGCTGGAACACCGGCCTGACGAGCAAGGCGGAGGTTAGTGGCCCGATCACAGAGTTCGTGGTGCCGACCGAGGGGGCCTGGCCGCAGGCCATTGTCACCGGTCCGGACGGCAACTTGTGGTGCGTGGAGTCGCGCAAGCGCAAAGTCATCCGCATCACGCCCAAGGGCGCGATCACCGAATTCTCCGTGCCAGGCGAGAATGTGCTGCTGCTGCAGAGCATCACCTCTGGAGCGGACGGGAACCTTTGGTTCACATCGCCATCGGATAACACGATCCGCCGCATCAGCCCTCAAGGCGAATTCAACGGCGAGTTCAAGATTCCGACCATTTCGCCGAGGTCCCCCAAGCAGGACACCTCGTGGCCGCGCGGCATCGTCACCGGCCCGGATGGCAACGTCTGGTTCGCCGAACTTTTCGGCAACAAAATTGCCCGCATCACGCCGAAGGGTGAGTTCACCGAGTTTCCGATCCCGACGGCGGACTGTGGGCCTTATATCCCAGCCTTCGACAAAACCGGGAAGCTGTGGTTTTGCGAGAGCCTGACTGGAAAAATCGGCCGGCTCGACCCGGCTACTGGAAAGATTGAGGAGTTTCCGCTGCCGAACGACAAGTGTCTGCCGCGCGACATGACAACGGGACCGGACGGTAACATCTGGTTCAGTGAGAACAAGACAGACAGCATTGGCCGCATCACGTTAACCGGGGAGATCACGGAGTTTCCCGTGCCGCAGGGGAGCCGCCCGGTGGGCATCACGGCAGGACCGGACGGTAACATCTGGTTTTCCGGTTTCGGGAACAGCAAAATCGGCCGCCTGACGATGGAGGGCCAAGTGACGATGTTCGACATCCCAACTGCCAAAGCTCAACCGTTCGGGCTGACGGTAGGACCGGATGGCAACATCTGGTTTGCTGGGCAGGCCAGGCTGATCGGAAAGTTGGATCTGAAGGCTGTGGGGAAATGAGACTACTGGCAACGGTGGGCATTGTTTCTCATGCTCACGATGCATCGCACTCCTTGGGGCCGTGCAGTTGAGTTTCATTGAGAACGTGAAGATTCACCCCTCTTACTTCGGCCGCTTCAGCTCAAACATGTCCCGCGTGCGGCAGTACCAGTTGGGGCTTTGCATGCGACCGATGGGGTGGTAGTTGGCGGGTTTTACGAGCCAGGTTTCGGGATCGAGGATGCCGTCGCGGACATGGACGCGGAGGACTTCGCCGATGATGAGGCGGTTGTCGCCGATCTCGATGATGCTGTGGCTGCGGCACTCAAGGCTGACGGGGGCTTCGGCGATGCGTGGTGGTTTGACGACGCTGCTGGGCACGGCGGTGAGTCCGGCATGCAGGAGCTCGTTTTCACCGGGTGGCAGGGTGGCGGCACAGAGGTTCATTTTCTCGGCGAGCGCTTCATCGACGAGGTTGACGACAAACTCGTGCGTGAGGCGGATGTTGCGCGCTGTGTCTTTCGGCACACCGGCGGAGCGGTCGCCGGGGCAGAAGCCGACGATGGGTGGGGAATCGCCCAGCACATTAAAGAAGCTGAAGGGGGCGGCATTGATGCGGCCTTCGAGATCGACGGTGGTGGTGAGGGCGATGGGACGCGGAGTAACGAGTCCGGCGAGGATCATGTAGGCGTCTTCGCGCAGGGGGCCGGTGAGGTCGAGTTCCATGGGGGGGCGAGGGGGGAGTACAAGGTGGCGGGGGCTCTGCCCCACTGCCATTTAGTTAAGATTTCTGAAATAATCTTCACTGTGGGTTGTAGAGCAGATGCATGAACATAAACAAGGCTCGCATCACAGTCTGCTCATTGATTTGGTTGAGTCGTTGCGTGGGCGTTTGGCAGCTCCAGACT
>CAINGK010000002.1 GCA_903848465.1 uncultured Verrucomicrobiota bacterium | reverse complement strand
GCCCACCGCCACGAGCTGCTCCAGCGTGAAGGCCATCGCGAATTCTGTGACCGTCTCCTCAAACAGCAGCGCCGCGTCCGCGTTGCGCAGCATGTCCCAGGCCAGTTTGGGCTCTTTGAGGATGAAGGCCAGCGCCCCCATGTTCCCCATCTCCGTGCCCAGCATGGTGCGCGTCTTCGCAAACTCCGCCACCCGTCCCATCATCAGCATAAAGCCCCCATGAATAGGCGGAAACGTCACACCACCGATGATGACTCCACCACTCGCCGCATCCAGCAGCGCCGCCGCATCCTCACCCGCCATGCCATTGGCCCGCGCCTCCTGCTCTGCCTTGATCCCTGCCGCAAAGATGAGCTGGTTAGCTTGGAGCTGCGTAATGGTGGGCTTGGTGGGAGTGTCGGACATGGGATTGGATTGGGTACGTTGTTCACGCTTTAGCGTGTTCTGGGAGTCTGGGGCACGTTGTTCACGCTTCAGCGTGTCTGGGAGTCAGCAGCCATCTGCCCCTTCAGCACCTCCGCCGCGCTCTGCGCGTGGATCGTCTTGAGCCGCCCACGAATGGACGTGTAAACCAGCCCTAAAATCGTCACACCCCCCATGGCCCAGCCCACGTCCAGCATGCCGATGGCACTCTGCGCCGTAAGCAGCAAGCCGGAGACAATAACCAGCCAAAATTCAGACGATGAAACGCCATTCTTCAGCGGAATGGTGGCGATGGTAGCTGTGGGAGTCGGGAGTGTCGGAGTGTCCATAGGGTGCGTTGGGTTTGAGGTTCACTAACTCAATTCGGCGCTGGCCTTAGCACTGCCAGCGCCGCGTTTGAATCAGCGCGCCATCTAGTTGGATGGCGCTGGCACGGCAGCATTCGCACTCGCGATCTGTGCCTGCGCTGCCGCGACTGCCTGCGTCGCAATGGCAGCCGCCTGGCTCGCTACCGCCGGGTTCTGCACTGTGGCATTCGCAATCGCCGCCTGTGCCTGCGCATGGCTGTCTGTCACAAGGCTCTGCGGCGTCGCTGTGGCATTCGTTGCGAGGTTGTACGTCACCGTCGTGACCGCGCTAGACGCCGCCTGCAGGCCAATGGCGGCGATCTCCTTTTTCAGATCCACCGGCTGCCCCGCCACCACCTGCGCCGCGACCGCGAGCGATTGCGTGGCGATCTGCACACCCAAAGATTGCGCGTCTGATTTCGTGAAGGTCGAGCAGTTCGTGACATGCATGCAGGCAATGAGCAGCGCAAAGGTGGCAATGACTGATGTGATGTATTTCATATGTGGTGTCTGGGTTCGTTGTTCACACTTCAGCGTGTGCCTCTGCGTGGAGATTGATTAAGCCGCTGTGGCGTGAGTCGATTGGCTCCACTCGCCGGTGCCGTCCGCGCTCACGGCTGCCACGCGGTAGTACCGCGTCTGGCCCGTCGTCACCGTCGCAGTGAAAGTGCCCGTGCTCGGTGTGCCCGCCGCCGTCCACGTCACACCGCTGTCAGAGCTGCTCTGGATGACGTAGCTTGTCGCGCCCGTGATCGCTGCCCAGGTCGTCGTGATGGCGCCACTGCCACCCACCGCCGCCGGCACGGGAATGCCGATGTCCAAGAGGTAACGATTGCCCGTGAGGGTATCGAGACGATACGCCGCCTGACCAAGCAGAGCGTCCCACATCTGCACCGGGATGGAGAGCCCGCGCTCCTTGCCATCATCATGCGTGATCTCCGCACCCGCCATCGTGCG
>CAINGK010000001.1 GCA_903848465.1 uncultured Verrucomicrobiota bacterium | reverse complement strand
TGACCAACCAGCAGATCGACGAGATCATGCCTGATGCATGGGCCAAGGCCAAAGCTGGAAGCGCTGGCCACCGGTCATCGCACCGACGTGTGACCGCTCTAAGTCAAGCTGCGGCTTGAGGTGTTTACTGTGCCGGTTACAGATGGCTGGCCTCTGATGATCCAAGCGCAGCCGAGCATCACCGCCTCATCAGGGAATGTTGATATGGCGGGATCGCTGGCGGACTACCACGCGAGTGTGCAAATTGGAAACTTGGGCGGTTCTCATTTTGGTGGTGTCGCTCCGGTCCTGAGAGCCTCTAGTGCAAGCACCGGCAGCATCATGGTCACTTCAGGCGCTCCTCTCATGATGAGTGCATTCCTCCACCCAGTCCGTGTGCCAGATTTTCATTCGGGATGCCTCACCCTTCGGAATGGGGGCGGCATCTACGAACAATTTGCGTCCGTATCTGAGAGATACATTGGTGATCAATATATCTCCCATGCGAATACGAATTCCTCAGGGTTAATTTATTTCGCAACAGCCACCAATTCTCAGATCGTCTCCCCCAAAGAGACCAGTGAGGTCCCTTTGCACGAATTACCCCTTATCGATGCAACTTCAAGCTTGGTGATAGACCTCAGCGGACGAATGAGTTCAGACATCTCCAGTGCCGCCATTCGGGAAGATGTTCCACCCTCAACTGGAACCGTCACTGGCAACAACGCTTACTTCAAGCTCAGGGGCTTCACAGACTCAGTCGCCGCTGATACACAAATCATTCATGCCAACACTGCTCCAAAGCCAAACTTGATCGTCCTTGGCGGCAATTCGATCAGTGGCGGTGTTGCTACCCCACCTGCTGGTCCAGCACAGTTCGGTCAGTTTGCCATTGACTCTGCTACTGGGGCAACTGCTATGGTGGCTAACGTTAGAAATGGTGATGCAGCACGGGCCGTTACGCTCGCTGGCGGCACCCTGGTCCTGACTACTGACGCACCCGCACCCTCTGCTATGGCTGCCGCCGCTGGTCCCCTGGTGCTTGATTCGACTTCCGTCGTCGCGGGGGCGAAATCGCTCACCGTGGGGCAGACTGTTTCAGGAACCCCGCTACCGCCCAGCATGATCACTACAGGCACGCTGGACTTGAACGGTGCATCGACGAGCATCGCCGGTGGAAACACGTTCAGTGGCGGCGTTACGCTCAACGCCGGTGCTGGCACGATTCATACCGCATCTGTGAGTCCTGTGCCTGGCGCAGTCGTTGTGACGGGGGGACTCAGTATTCCTGCCACGCCCAGAGAACAAAATACGTTTGCTGGGGTTATTTCTGGATCAGGAGCCATCACCAAAACCGGTGCGGGCAAGCTGCTCTTGGCGGGTGCCAACGCCTATACGGGAACCACCACGATCAATGCCGGCACTTTGAGCGTGTCCAATGGAGCGGCGATAGCGAGTGGTGACTTGATGGTGCGCTCTGCCCAAGGTGTGCCTACACAGATGCAGCGCACTGCTGGCGGGACGCTTACTTTTGGCGGCGCCACTTCTACAACCGCGGTGCCTGCTGCTGCACCTACGCCTACTTTCAATTCGACCGCCAATGGTCCGGCCGTGCAGGGTAATAGTGCTGTGAGGGCGTTTATGGCGGCTAATGCTGCCATTACCAGTGACGCCTCCCCAGCGCCAATACCCTGGGCGCTGGTCTCAAATCCACAGCCTGACACACGCTATTTTGCGGAGGGTGATGTTGCGGGTTATGCCACCAAGGACATGGGGCTGAGGCAGGAAGCCGCCACCTTGCACAAAGACAATGTCTCCAGAGAATCCTACACCCACATCATCGAAAACGAACTCAAGGACGTGGCGCGGGAGCCGCTGTCCACACTGTCGATTGATGTCGATACCGCCTCTTATGCCAACGTCCGGCGCTTCCTGAACCAGGGCATGATCCCGCCGCCGGATGCGGTGCGCATTGAGGAACTGGTCAATTACTTCCCCACCTCTGAAGAAGGCCCGGCGCATGAGGCGAAGGAACCCTTCGGTGTGCGCATTGAGCTGGCCCCGTGCCCCTGGCAGCCGGTGCATCGCCTGGCACGCATCGCCATCAAAGGTCGTGAGCGGGACAAGGACCGCAAGCCCAGCAACCTCGTCTTCCTCGTCGATGTCTCAGGCTCCATGAATGAGCCCGCCAAACTGCCGCTGGTGCAGCAGTCCCTGCGCATGCTCACCGAGCAGCTCGGGGAAGGGGACCGCGTGACGATGGTGGTCTATGCAGGTAGCAGCGGCGTGGTGCTACCACCCACGAATGGCGAGAAGAAGGGCGAGATCCTTGCCGCCATCGACCGCCTCAGCGCCGGTGGCAGCACGCATGGTAGCGCTGGCATCAAGCTGGCGTATGAGCAGGCCGTGGCCGGTTTCATCAAAGGTGGCGTGAACCGCGTCATCCTCTGCACGGATGGCGACTTCAATGTGGGCGTCAGCTCCCCCGAAGAGTTGGAAAAACTCATCAAGCACAAGGCCAAGACCGGCGTCTTCCTCAGCGTGCTGGGCTTTGGCAGCGGCAATCTACAGGACCGCACCATGGAAACCCTGGCCGACAAAGGCAATGGCAACTACGCCTACATCGACAGCCTCAGCGAAGCCCGCAAAGTGCTGGTGGAGCAGATGGGCGGCACGCTCGATACCATCGCCAAAGATGTCAAAATTCAGGTCGAGTTCAATCCCGCCGCCGTGCGCAGCTACCGCCTCATCGGTTATGAAAACCGCCTGCTGGCCAAGGAAGACTTCAATGACGACACCAAGGACGCCGGTGAAATCGGTGCCGGTCACAGTGTGGTGGCCTTGTATGAAATCGTGCCTGCCAATCTGCCCCCAGGCACCGAGCCACGCCCAGCGGTGGACAGCTTGAAATACCAAGCCCCCGCCATCTCCCCAGTCCAACTCGTGGAAGCCGCCAAGAGCGGCGAGATGATGACCGTGAAGCTGCGCTACAAAGCGCCCGACAGCGACCTCAGCAAACTCATCGAAGTGCCCACCAAGGACGCTGGCAAAACCCTCACCGCCAGCAGTGATGAATTCAAATTCAGCGCCGCCGTCGCCAGCTTCGGTCTCCTGCTGCGCGATTCCAGCTACAAAGGCACCCTCAGCTGGGAAACCGTCCGCCGCCTCGCCCTTGATGGCAAAGGTGCGGACAGGCTGGGGTATCGTGGGGAGTTTTTGCAGCTGATTGACAAGGCAAGAGGCTTGAAGGAAATTCGGCAGTAATGATGATTGACGGGTGGGTCACACTTTTTCCCGAAGGGCTTTTTTATGATGAGAGTTTTGATTATCAGTTTGTGCCTGAGCTTTTGGATGGGAGCTAGTGTGGCGGTGGCCGCAGTGCCGGGGCTGCCGAAGCAGTGGCTAGACAAGGCGGGTGCGACGCAGTGGCTTGCTGCACATCCTGATGGCGCGGGCTTTGGGAGCCGAGATGGGCATATTCCAGACGGATGCTCCGATGTGGCGATCGTTTTTACGCAGGGAGGCAAGGTCGAGATGACTGAGTTTGGAGCTGCCATTGTGAGCTTCAAAGGCACCTATGAGATCAGTGATGCGGGAGAGATTACGCTGAATCTGGAGGGGAAGACCTCGAAGTGGCCGGTGATGCATTTGTTTGCCACGACGCGTGACGCATGGCTGATGCGCAAGGACAGGAAGACCGGGTTTATGGGTGACGGGGATCTTAACTTTGGAGGCACGCCTTTCTGGCCTTTTAAGTGGAGGAGGAAGACTGGAGTGTGAGCGCGAACATTCCAACGAGTTTGATGGCTTTCTGAATCGTTTAAAGGTGCCCTTGGTGTAAGGACGAATGACGAACTGAGTAGCGCACCGTTGAATGTCAAAACTTGAATCGCTGCGGTAGATCGTTATGAGAGTGGTATGGAACTCATCAACAATACTCCCAATGTGCCAGCGGCGGTCGGACCTTATTCTCAGGCGGTGAAGCAGGGCGGTCTGCTCTTCTGCTCCGGCCAGATCCCGATCGACCCAGCCCAGGGCAAGATCGTGGCGACCGATGTGGAAGGTCAGACCACCCAGGTGCTGGCCAACATTCGGGCACTCCTGGATGCGCAAGGACTGACCCTGAAAGACGTCATCAAAGCCACGGTGTTTCTGCAACACATGGCCGATTTCCCCAAAGTGAACCCGCTCTATGAGGCGGCCTTTGCCGGTCACAAGCCCGCACGTTCCACCGTGGCCGTGGCAGGTCTGCCCCTGGGTGCCCTGGTGGAGATCGAAGTGATTGCTGAGTTGTAGTGCATAGCATCAAGGCGGCTAGATGGTGGAACAGAGGGTGATTTCCTCTTCGCATCCGCTGGAGCTAGAAAGCCAATCGTGCACCGCTGAGATTCGGAGAACGCAGAGACAAACCTTCTGATCTCTACGTTCTCCAAATCTCAGCGGTGTAAATCCGTCTGGTTCCACAGATGCCGCGCCCATTGCCGAATTCGAGTGGAAGTTATTCGGGAGCACCTGAACTCAAGGCGGCTTGATTGTGGAACGGAGGGTAACCTGGAGGTATTTGGGAGCGGTTTGCGCGAACTCAGCTGGCGGCGCAAATTTTATTCTGTAAAAGTGGCGATCAGGTTTGGGATGGTTCAGCGGAGTTCATGTTGAGGTAAATTTTGCCGTTGCTCCACTCATCGCTTTGCTCGCAGAGCAGGGCGGAGACGAGGCGCAGGAGGGAGGC